>NZ_CP163424.1:2436427-2802854 GCF_041429795.1 Algimonas porphyrae
GGAGATCACGATATTACACTGGCATGCCCCGATGATCTGAAGCACCTTGGCGCCGGCCGGGGAAATGGACTTGAAGTTGACCAGATCGTTGAGGGTTAGCTTGTCCTTCTTGAACTTCCGGATCGTCAGCGCCGGACCATCGATCGACAGAGGCGGCGCGATGACATTGACCCGCGAACCGTCCAGCAGACGCGCGTCACAGATCGGCGAGGCTTCATCGACGCGGCGACCGACTTGGCTGACGATACGCTGGCAGATGTTCATCAACTGCGTATTGTCGCGGAAGCGGATATTCGTCTTCTGCATCTTGCCGTTGGTTTCGATGAAGACGTGTTTGGCCCCGTTGACCATGATGTCGGCAATGTCGTCGCGAGCCAGCAGAGGTTCGAGCGGCCCGTAACCCAGAATATCGTCGCAGATTTCCGTAATCAGTTGCGTTTGCTCGGCGACGGACAGGCGAACGTTCCGGATCGCGATGATCTCATCGACAATGGTGCGGATCTCGGTCCGGGCCTTGTCCGGATGCATGCCGGCCAAGGCCGACACGTCGATCGTTTCGAACAGGGCGTTGAAGATGGTCGCCTTGGTCTCGTAATACTCTTCGGACGGCTCATTCCCGCTGCGCGGGGCCTGATTGACAGGCTCCGGCGTCGGCGCAACCGGCTCGGGCGCAGGTTTCGGCGCGCTCGGCTGCTTGACCTTGACCGCAGTCGCTTCGGATCGCTTTCCGAACATGCGCCCTACCCTTTCTGCTTGAGCAGAGAGGCGAAGAGCGACTTGCTTTTCTGAGACTCACCGGTCTCCGATGACTTGCCGATGAGGCTGAGACGACCGCGCGGAGCGCTGGCAACCGGTGGCTGGCTGAACTGTCCCGTACGCAGACGGGCCGCCAGATAATCGAGGCCGGGCACGAGCGCGTCCGTCGTCTTCATTTCCGGCAGCATCTTGCCTTCATTACAGGCGCGGCTAAATGTGTCTGGATCAAACCCGATCACCAGGGCAGGCTCCAGACCGACAGCTCCGGCAAAATTCTCGACGCTGATCTCATCATCCTTGGATTTGCAACGTCCTGTCTGGTTGAGAACCAGAATGGGCTCGCCGTCATTCGGACGCTGCGCCTTCAGGAAATCGACCAGATTCTTCGTATTACGCAGATTGGCCAGATCAGGGACCGTTGTGATCACCACATCATCGACCGTGGTCAGAATATTGGTGGTCCAGTCGGCCCAGATATGGGGAACATCCAGCAGGGCGAGCGGACTGACCGATCGCACGGCGGCGACAACGGCCTCATAGGCATCGGAGTTGAAAACAGGTTTTGAATTCAATGAGCTGGAGGTTGGCAGCAGCGAAAGACGCTCCGTATGGCGGACCATGATCCGATCCAGCAGCGTATCGTCGAGACGGTCCGGCTCGGCCAAGGCTTCTTCCAGCCCGGACGCGCTGTCATAGGCAAAATCGAGCGCAGTCGTGCCCCAGCTGCTGTCGAGATCGATCAGGGCCGTTTCCTGCATCATGCGTTCAGCCAGCGTGTAGGCAATGTTGTGCGCCAGCGTCGAACTGCCGACGCCGCCTTTGGAGCCGAAGAAAGCAACGGCTCGACCCGTAAACGGGCTTTCCGGATCGGAGTAGAGATCGGACAGTGAGCGAATGATGTTGAGCGGATGAAGTGGCGGGACCAGATAATCCGACACGCCTTTATCCATGAGCTGACGATACAGGCGAATATCGTTGGCGGCCCCGATAATGACGACTTTCGTTCCTTCGTCACAAACGCTGGCCAGCTGCTCGAGTTGATTGAACAGTTCCGCACCGCGCATGCCGGATTCGATGATCACCAGACCGGGCGTGTTCTCCTTGTGATAATAATCGATGGCGGCGGACAGGCCGCCCATATAGATTTTCGAATTAGTCCGGCGCATCCGCCAGTCTCGTGTCATTTCATGGATGCAGCCAGCCGTTTCTTGGCGATCGCAAAAAGCGTGGATCGCAATCTGCGGCAGGGGGCGCTCGCCCTCTTCGCGCATCTCTGGCCCCATGTCAGCCGTTGGCAGAGGCGCGACGGGCGCGGGCATAGCGGAATGTACGACACCTTGTGGGGCGACATGAGATGCAGGCTGTCCCGGATACGGGTGCGATTGCGGCGCTGGCATGGGCGCGTGCCCATATGCCGCATGCCCCTGAGAAGGCGACGGTACAGGCATGGGGGCTGGCATGGGCGCGGCCACCTGTGAAGGCATAGGTGCGGGAACAGGCGCAGCCTGTGGCATGCCCGGCGCTGCCATGGGACGCGGCACGGGCGGCGGCATCGCGCCGTGGGATGCATTTCCAGGTGTTGGCATCGGCATGGACTGTGCAGGCATCGGCGCTTGCGCAGAGATGGGCGCAGGCATGGGCGAAGGTTGCGGCATGGTCGGCTGCGGCATGGCCGGTTGCGGCAGGGGCTGATCCGGGTGCGAAGGATGTGTCATGTCTGTCCTTCCGCTCTAACCGCCAGCTTCCTGAGAGCTCACACTCTGACCTTCAGGACGCTCAGAGGCTGTCGAGGAACCTTGGATGTAACGATCATAGACAACCTGACGCCGCTGCGCGTTGGGTGTGTCGGATGCGTAGGGTTCGATCAGCTGACGCGGATCGCTGATCATGGCGGCCAGATTGGCCGATGCAAAACAGCCAAATTCGGGCGTCACGCCATTGCCGTAAGTCTGCGACAGATCGCCAAGACGCGAGCAATCCTGCGAAATCGCCTTCAGGGTCCGATAGGATAGAACGACCGGCGCCGGATCACCGGGACGGGAGTAATATTCGCCCGACTGAACGGCATCAGGCCGGATCGCACTGGCCGCCATCAACCGCGTTAGCAATGCATCCGTCTGGATGACCCCTTGTCCGGTCAGCGCATTGGCAGGACGGTTAATGTAAATCGGGCCGGATCCTTCGGCAGTATAGCTTCTGAGAAATGTCTGAACGGCGAATTCGTCCCGCGCCGAGAGCTCGAGCCCATTGGGGCGCGCGTAAAGTTCCAGCCGTTCGACCGACTCGGCGACCTTGACCGGATTAAGGCGGTGGGTCGGCTGATGTATATTGCTGCCCTGCAGGCAGCCCGCCAGAAGAAGCGGCGCAGCGACCATCAATGTCAGCGCCGAGACTGAAAAACGGCGGGTCCGAGCGAATTGACGCGGTTGTTTCATCATCAACTCCTAATCGACCACATGGCCGAACGGCCCGGTCAATGTTTCGGACGTGGCCTTTTCGCCATAAACCGTATTCAGGCGCCCCATCAGGACCTGTGCGCGCTCGCTGGCGGGCTGATAGCCCTCAAGCGGCGTCTGCAATTTGTCAGGATGCGTCGGGTCGACCAGATAGGGCGTCACGATCACGACAAGTTCCGTCTGTACGCTCTGACTGTCGCGATTGCGGAACAATGCGCCCAGACCCGGAATATCCTTGGCCCCCGGAACGCCGTCAAACGCGCTGCGCGCCTCTTCCCGGATCATGCCGGCAATCACAAGACTGCCGCCCGCCGGAAGCTCGACAACCGTATTGGCCCGACGCACGCGCAGACCCAGAATATCGCCGCCCTCACCGCCTGTTTCGAACGAGTTTTCGGTAGTCGGCTCGGATACTTCGGTTGAAATATTCAATGAAATCAGTCCCTCGGATAGGACAACGGGGGTAAAGCCGAGCGAAACGCCGAATGATTTGAATTCGAAAGAGCGCTGCAGCTGCCCATTATCATCGAGAAAAACGCCACCTAGAACCGGGAACTCACCGCCCGCCAGGAAGTTGGCCGTTTCCCCCGAAATCGCGACCAGAGTCGGCTCTGCGAGCGTCCGGATCAGGCCGACTCGTTCCAGCGCTGTCAGCGCTCCGCTCAGAGAGCGCAGATCGCCGCCGGATGAATTCTGAAAACCGACATTGCCCGTAAAGCCCGCACCACTACTGACACCAAGATTATTGACCAGGGAAACCGTCGAATCGCCCAGTTCGGCCACAGCTGAGAGATTGAAGCCCATCTGTTTGACGACTGAGCGCTGCATCTCGACGATGCGGACCTTCAGCATCACCTGATCCTTGCCTTCGACAGACAGAAGATTGACGATTTCGCCCGTTCCATCGGCTGCGCCCTGCCACATCTCGGCTATGCGCTCGACTTTCAGCGCGGTCTCTGCGTTCGGCACGCGGCCTGTCAGCATGATGTTACTGTTGATCGACTGGACTTCGACATCCGCACTCGGCGCATGCTTTCGGACAAGCTCCGTCAGCCCGTTAATGTCCCGCTCGACCCGAATGTCGATATTGAGCAGCTCATTGCCGTTATGGTCGTAGAAATAAACGTTGGTCTGACCCGAACTCTTGCCGATCAGCAGGGTCCGGCGCGATGTATGGGGAATGGCTTCGACAATGTCCGGATTAGACACGAACACGTCCATCGCATTGGATGGCAACTCAATGACTGTCGATTTGGAATAAGGCAGCACGATGGATCTGTTCAGACCTTCGCCCGGCGACTGAATACGGATTCCGTCCGCGGAGGCTTCGACCGGAATGGACGCAATTGCGCTATAGCTGCGCTCTGTCGCCAGAGCGGGAACGGCCATGACCGCAGACAGCATCAGGGGCGCGGCAAAGCGTGTCCAGCGCGGCGCTCCCCCAATTGTAAACATATTGGTTCCGCTCATCACTATCTCCCCCGCACCGGGACGGATTGCGCCTCACCGGATCGGTAAATCGTCACAGGCGGAATTTGCTTCTTGGCGTCATCAGGCTCCGTCGCATGGCTCGGCGCATACATGGTCGCCCCGGCAAAGCCGCGGAGGACCAGCGACAGATCACCTCGGACCTGCGCGACGGTAATGCGCTCTGCATCACGGGGAGACAGCTCCAGTGTCGCCGTCGATCCTGGGAGGGCTGCAGAGCCCGATGGATCAGCTGAAAAGGACTGATCGATCGCCAGAACCGTGACATTATTGAAGATTGTCGATGCGACCAGCTCAGCCTCCGACCCGAAATCACCCAGCGTCGTCTCCACGGCCTCCTGCAAGATCACATCGACCTTGTCGCCGGGCTGAATGAAGCCGCCAGCCGCCGTGTCGACGCTGATCCGGACCGTAACCGCCCGCATGCCGGGCTTCAAAAGTGCGGCCATGATGCCTGCATCGCCCGCGCGAATGAAACGCGACAGAACGAGCGGCTCGCCCGGCGTCAGAGGCTCGCGGACGACGGCATTGATCAATGTTTCGACAATCGGGGTTTCGGCTTCGGGATCTTCGACGATCAGGGCTGGCGTCAGCGCTTCCGTCGGCCAGTCGATCCAGCTGAGATCACCCTCACTGACGCGGTGACCCCGCGATAGAGGCTCGGACACGGTCAGAACGGGTGTGTAGTCGACTTCCTCGACAATCGTCTCGACCATCGGCTCGGCATCTGTACCGCTATTCATGCCGCGCAATGTGATAAACACGATGGCCATCAGAATGACCAAAGCGGCAATCATTATCAGCCGTTTTCTGTCCACGTCGCCCGCTCCTCAAGGAAGGTTTGGACTCCGAACTAGGCCAGACCCGCTAAGGCATGGTTAACAAGAGGAAACAGGTCTGAAGGATTAATGTGCCGGACACGGCCCGGTATCAGCCAACAAGGGCGACGAACAGGCTGCTGGTTGGCCAGACGAACAAGGCCCCGGCTGCAAGCGCCAGCCCGTAAGGCATGTCTTTTCCGCCCTGGAACATGCGCATGCCCAGCTCCGACGTTCTGACGCGGACAGGCAGCAGCGTATCGCTCAGCATCATGAAGATACCCAGCGCCGCACCGAACAGGGTCGTGTAGAGCACGAACGGCATGACATCGCCCCAGCCGAACCACAGGCTGATGGCGGCCATCAGCTTCGCATCCCCGCCACCGAGCCAACCCAGAGCGAACATTGCAAAACCGGCTGCGAAGAAAACCAGACCGACGCTCAGATGCTCGGCCAGTGCGGGCAGACCCTGCCAGGTCATCGGCAAGGCGATCACGAAGCCTGCGGCCATGGCCAGAGAGACCTTGTTGGGAATTTTCATCGACCAGAAGTCGGTATAGGCCGCAATCAGCAAGGGGACGGCGAAAATCAGTGTCACGATAAAGGCGACGATCATGCGAAAACTCCGACGGTCGGGGCGTTGTCTGGTGTCACGTCAATAGCGCCGGTCGGTTAAGATTTGATGAGAGTCGGCGCGATTGACAGCATCTCTCATTCTGCTTCTGTCGCTTATTCCGCTTGGCGACGGCACAAACGAAAACGGCCAGCCCGAAGGCTGGCCGCGCATTAGATCAGTTGGCTAGGCCAACCGGACGGATCAGTCGCCGCCTTTGATCTTCTTGCCTTTAGTGTCTTTCACCTTGTCCATCTCGGCAGAGACATCGGCAAACTTGTCGTTGATGGACTCACCCAGTGCAGTTGCACCAGCGATCATCGCAACAGCGATAAGAGCGGCGATCAGGCCGTATTCGATGGCCGTTGCACCAGATTCGTCATTGACGAAGTTTTTGATAAGATTTTGCATAACTTGCTCCCACGTATGCTAGTCGATTTTGGGATTATTCCCAGTTGCCCGGGGGTCATCCCTGACAAGGACGTATCTAGGGGAGCCAGTTTAACGTGAGGTTCGGAGACACGGTGAACAGCCCGTAAATCTGTACTTTCTGTCAGATTTATCTGCCTCGCCCTGACCGGACCAGTCGCAGCAGCCCCTATAAGGAAAGACTCCACCCCGACTGCCCCAGCGCCATAAAGACTTCATTCACCCTGCCGCGCTAGAACGGGGCCGAATTTGTGGAGACGGCTATGCGCCTGAGTATGAAAACATCCCTGCGCGCGACCCTGGCAAGCTTTGCCGGTCTGGTTGCTACCGCAGCCCTCAGCCTGTCGGCCTCCGCCTCTGATCCCATCTACCGCGTCGACCTGAACAAGACCCAGATCTTGCGTCTGCCGGCTGCGGCGGGCTCCGTAATCGTCGGCAATCCGAGCATCGCCGATGTGACCATCCATTCCCCCAACATGATTTTTGTGGTCGGGCGCGGTTACGGCGAAACCAATCTGGTCATTCTGGACCGCAATGGCGGCACGATGGTCGATGCGGACATTCAGGTCACGGCCATTACGCCGACAAATGGCATCCGTCTTTTCAATGCCAGCAGCCGCCGTTCCTATTCCTGCTCGCCCTACTGCCAGCCCTCACCCGTTCTGGGCGACAGTGCCGACTTTGTGGGCGCGAATGCTGGCCAGACTCCTGAAAGCTCCGGCGTCGGGGCCATTTTCGACAGCCCGCTCGCCGCAGGCGGCAGCCCGTTCGATGCGGCTCAATCCGAACTGTCCGGCGATCAATAGCCGGGTTAGTCCTTTCTTAAACCTGGCCATCAGTCGTTCATTAAGCCCTTCCCTGTATTCCAGTCCCGTAAGTTGACGCAGTCGCACAGGCGGCATGCGCATGGGAGCATGGAATGATCATGGGTCGGACCAGTTTTACAGGACGTGCCTGGCGCCGCGCGAGCGCGCTGCGCGACCGGTATTCCAAAAACACGGACGGGGCCACGGCAGTCGAATTCGCCATGGTCTCACTCCCTTTCCTGGCAATCATCTTCGGCATTCTGGAACTGGCCCTTGTCTTCTTCACAGGATCCGTCCTGACGCAATCCATGAATGATACGGGCCGTCTTGTCCGCGTCGGCGCCTTTCAAGGCTGTGGCAGCGCGGCGGAATTCAAGGCCATGGTCTGCGACCGCATGCAAGGGATGATGAGCTGCGAAAACAACCTGCGGGTCGACCTTGTCACTGCGGCCTCGTTTCAATCCGTCGCGATGAAGGATCCGGGCGATGGCGGTCTTGACCCGGACGACGACACGAAGGGCGTCGAGAACGGCGAATTCGACAATACGGGTCCAGGCGAACCTGTCGTCATGCGCGGGACATTCTACTATCCGCTGGTTCTGCCGAATTTCATGACCCGTCTGGAAAACCAGCCCGGAACAGGTCGTCATGTTATCACGGTTTCGACGGCGTTCCGGAACGAGCCTTTCCCCGGCGGCGGATCCTGCAATCCCTCCATCAAGGACGAGCTGGAAGGAATCCTCGGATGACCCTATATCCGCCAGCCACTCATCTGCGTCGTCGGTTGCGACGGATTACGGGCTTTCACCGCGATGAAAGCGGTGTGGCCGCGATGGAATTCGCCATCATCGCGCCGATCATCATCGGCGTCTATCTTGGTCTGGCCGAGCTGGCCATGGTACTCGGCGTAGAGCGACAGGTGTCGCATTCCGCCAGTGTCGCCGGCGATCTGGCGACACAGGCCGCCGTTCTGGAAGAAGCCGATATTGAAGACATCCTCTCCGCGACATTGCGCGTCGCCAATGTGTCGGACACGAATGACTATGTTCTGCATATGGAAAGCTTCGACCGGGACTCGTCCGGGTCGGAAGTCAGCCTTGGCGAAATCGTCTATGGCGCAGGCCGGGAAAGCTGGCTTGAAGATTTCGATGCCGCCGATCTGAGCGCCGACATGCTGGCGGAAGGATCAGGGATCGTCGTCGCGCGCGTAGCTTACCGTTACACCCCAATGGGCATGCCCAATACGCTCGACACGGATAGCAAGAAGGGATTGCTGCCCACATCGCTGACTCTGACGGAAACATTTCTGCTGAAACCCCGTCGATCCGCCACAGTCGAAGTCGGCGCCGGCACGGGCACGAAATTTACCTGTA
Organism: Algimonas porphyrae; assembly: GCF_041429795.1. Taxonomy (NCBI): domain Bacteria; kingdom Pseudomonadati; phylum Pseudomonadota; class Alphaproteobacteria; order Maricaulales; family Robiginitomaculaceae; genus Algimonas; species Algimonas porphyrae. The sequence continues at coordinate 2,445,167 of NZ_CP163424.1, forward strand.
CTGGCTCTGCATCAGGTATGAACTGCAGCAGCTAAGCCGTGTGGCCATTTGTCAGGTAGCGCGCCCGCAACCGATCAAGCTGCGCACCGTCAAGACCGAGCGTGTCTACCGCATAGCGTTCCATATCGCCCATCGCCTCGAGACTGGCGCTAAGATAATCCGGTTCGACCCCGAACATCGGACGGAGCGAGTCGGCGTCAATCGTCCGCCCGTAGCGCTGACTGAACATCGCTGCCGCGGGCTCGAGAAAGGCTTCAATGTCGACGGCAGTTTCCGTCAGCATATAATCCGCCATTATATCACCGTCCGATACGCCCAGCAGACCCTGAATCAGGGCGACCAGCGTTCCGGTCCTGTCTTTACCCGCCGCGCAGTGAACCAGAACGCCCTCGCCTTGATCGACCTGTGGTTCTGTCATCCGGGTCAACGTGTCCGAAAACAGCGCCATGAACCCGGCATCATGCGGCCGGTTGCGATAGGATGTCGTCATATAGTCGCGCGCATCCTGCGCTGAATAGAGGCTCTGTTCGGCGAAGGCCTCATGCGGCGCGACGGTCGCCGCGGCCAGCTCAGGCGTGACAGGCTGAGTCAGCACCGCTGCGCGCGCTTCATTTTCGGGCCATTTCGACGGTTGGCGTTTGCGTTCCGGAGCATGCCGCAGATCGACCACCGTCCCGATGGTCAGGGCGTCGATCTCGGCCTGATCGGCTTCGCTCAGGCCGTTCAGATGGGCAGAGCGGAACAGCACCCCTGTCCGCACGGACTGACCGCCCAGACCGGAATAACCTCCGAAATCACGAAAGTTATAGATCGAGCCATAGGGCTTCAGCCGGTCTGTCACATCGATGAGGGACATGCCCGTCGGCTAACAGGCTGCGACCCTCATGGGAAGACAGGTTAGAGTCAGAAAACCGTGATCGAAACTGAAGATCAGACCGGGGCGACGAATGCTCCAGCCTATTCGGCGGCCTCTATGCCGCGTTTGGCATCGTAGGTTTCGAACTTGTTCCAGACGCCATTGTCGCCGTGCCAGTCCCCCTCGGTCGCGCCCTTGGAATATTCCGTGGCCCGCGCTTCGAAGAAGTTGGCATGTTCGACTCCGTTGGTGATTTCCGTCAGCCAAGGGAGCGGATGTTCATCGACGCCGTCATAGATCTTTTCGAGGCCGAGCTGCCCCATGCGCCAATTGGCGATATACCGGATATAGCGTTTGATATCTTCCGCGGTCATGCCTTCGACGGGACCTTTTTCGAACGCCAGATCGATGAACTTGTCTTCCAGCTTCACCACCGTCTTGCAGCAGTCGGCGATCTTGTCCTTCACCTCTTGCGTCAGCGCCCCCGTTTCCTTGGCGAATGTGTGGAACAGCTTGATCATGCCTTCGCAATGCAGGCTCTCATCCCGGATCGACCAGGACACGATCTGACCCATGCCCTTCATCTTGTTCAGGCGCGGGAAGTTCATCAGCATGGCGAAGGACGCAAAAAGCTGCAGCCCTTCTGTAAAGGCTCCGAAGACCGCCATGGATGTCAGAATATCCTCGTCCGTCTCGACTCCGAACTGACCCAGATAGTCGTGCTTGGCCGCCATCTCCTCATATTCCATGAACATGGAAAATTCGCTGTCAGGCATGCCGATGGTTTCCAGCAGCAACGCATAGGCGGCGATGTGGATCGTTTCCATGTTGGAAAATGACGCCAGCATCATCCGGACTTCGACCGGTTTGAACAGCGGCATATAGTTTTCCATATAATTGCCACCGACTTCGACATCGCTTTGCGTGAAGAAACGGAAAATCTGCGTCAGGAGGTTTTTCTCGTCCGCCGTCAGATTGGTGGACCAGTCCTTCAGATCCTCGCCCAGCGGCACCTCTTCCGGCATCCAGTGGATCTGCTGCTGACGGCGCCAGAATTCATAGGCCCAAGGATAGCGAAACGGCTTATATGTCAGGCTCGGCTCCAGAAGACCCGACCGTGATGTGCTGACTGGTTCAACGATTCCCATGATGACGTCTCTGTCTGTTAGACCGCGACTTGCCTGTCAGATGACCGCAAGCCATTGTGGTGATGCCCTGGCTACGCACTAGATGTGGTAGCCCTCCCTACGCCAAACCCTAAAGCCGCGATTCCATTTGTCCAATCAAGAGGCATGTTTTGCGCAGTGAATTATGGGGATTGCCCGCAATCATCGGCTAAGTACTTCGCAGCGTTGGACAAATACCGGATCGACACGGACCGCAATTAGTCCTTTGACCGTTTCGGGTGCGTCACTATAGCCCCACCAATGCTCCGAAGCGTGGTGACATTCCTCCGACTCTTACGCACGGCCTGGGTGCTGGTGCGCCATGATGCGCTTGTGCCGAAAGAATATGAGCCGTTCGTGCCGGGGCCAGTGCGATTCGTCGCGGCGATATCCCGGTTTTTCTCCATTCGCGACCGCGACGACAATCCGGGCGCGCGTTTCGCCAATGCGCTCGAAAAGCTCGGCCCGGCCTACATCAAGTTCGGACAGATATTGTCCACCCGCGGCGACATGTTCGATCCTGTCTTTGCCGAAGGTCTGTCGCGTCTTAAGGACAAGGTGCCGCCCTTCCCCTTGGAAAAGGCCGAAGCCATGCTCGTCGCCGATTGGGGCGAGCCTTGGCAGAATCGCCTGCTATCGCTGTCCGAACCCGTCGCAGCCGCCTCGGTCGCACAGGTCCACAAGGCCGTGCTGAAACCGACGGACGATCATCCTGACGGCGAAACCATCGCCATCAAGATCCTGCGGCCCAACATCGTGACGCGGATGACGCGCGACATGAATGTGATCGAACTGGTGGCGAAAATGGCGCATGCAGCCGTGCCGGCCATTCGCCGGATGCAGCCCAAAGCCTTCGTCGCCGAAGCGCGGCGCGCCGTGATGCTTGAGCTCGACCTGCGGCTGGAAGCCGCAGCCGCGTCGGAAATGTCGGACATTGCCGAGGCCACAGGCCTGTTCCGGGTTCCTTCCATTCACTGGGAACTGGTGGACAAGAACGTCATGGCGACGGAGTGGATCGAGGGCACGGCCTTTTCGTCACCCGATATTCTGGAGCTGCCGATTGAGGAGCGCCGCGCCCTCGCGACCGCCGTCATTCAGAGCTTTCTGGCCTCGACGTTCACATACGGCATCTTTCATGCAGACATGCATGAGGGCAATCTCTTCCGCGGCCCGGACGGCGATCTCGTTCTGCTCGATTTCGGCATTCTGGGGCGGCTGGGTGACGAAGAAATTCGCTTCGAGATCGACACGCTCTACGGATTTCTCCAGCGCGACTATTACAAGATCGCCCAGGTCCATTTCGACATCGGTTACGTCCCACCCAATCACAGCGTCGACGAATTCGCGACCGCTTTGCGGGCTGTCGGCGAGCCGATTTTCGGCAAGAACGCCGAAGACGTCTCCATGTCCAAGGTCCTGCTGCAGCTCCTCGAAATCACCGAAATGTTCGACATGCCGCTTCAACCGCAGCTCATTCTGCTGCAAAAGACCATGATGCAGGCCGAAGGCGTGGCGCGACGCCTCGATCCGCATTTCGATATGTGGGAAGCCTCGCGCCCCATCGTGGAAGACGCCGTCCGCGCCGAACTCGGCCCCGAACGCTATATCAACGACCTGCTCGACGGGCTCGACCGGACCCGCAAGACACTGAACCGCCTGCCGGAAGCGACAGAAAATATCGCCAAACTGGCGCAAGCCTGGGCCGACGGGGACATCGATTTGTCAACTGTACCGTCGCGATCAGCAGAACAGCGACGAGTCAGTCCCTTTCGGCCTGTCGCCTATGCCGCTTTCGGAGCAGCCATGGCGCTTGGCGGGGCCTGGGTAGCGGCCCAGCTTTAGGCGCGCTAGGCTCCTCGCATGAACAAACATGTCCTTCTTATCATCGGTGGCGGCATTGCGGCCTACAAGTCGCTCCTGCTGATCCGCGAACTGGCGCGGCGGGGTGTGTCGACGCGCGTGATCCTGACCAAGGGTGGCACGCAGTTTGTCACGCCGCTATCGGCGCAGGCATTGTCCGGAGAGACTGTACTGACGGATTTGTGGGATCTGACCGCCGAGTCGGAGATGGGCCATATCGAATTGTCGCGCAGCGCTGATCTGATCGTTGTCGCGCCCGCTACAGCCAATCTGATGGCGCAGGCCGCGCAGGGCGTCGCTGCCGATTTGGCGACCACGACATTGCTCGCGACCGATACGCGCGTCCTCTACGCCCCCGCCATGAATGTGCGCATGTATGAGGCCACCGCAACCCAGGCCAACATTGCGACCTTGCGCGACCGCGGCGCGCTATTCGTCGGCCCCGATGCCGGCGAGATGGCCTGTGGGGAATTTGGCGATGGCCGGATGGCCGAGCCCGATGCGATAGCCGACAGCGTCATGTCGGCCCTGCAGGGCGATATGAGTCTGGACGGTTTGAGCGCGCCTAAACCGCTGGCGGGTCGCCGGGCCGTTGTCACGGCTGGTCCAACGCGCGAGCCGATCGATCCCGTGCGCTATCTCTCCAACCATTCTTCGGGGCGACAAGGCTACGCTGTCGCGCAGGCGCTGGCGGATCTGGGAGCGGATGTCGAGCTGGTGAGCGGACCGACCGCAATCCCTCTGCCGCATGGCACGCGAAACAGTCCGGTCGAAACCGCCGAGGAGATGTTCTCAGCTGTGAAGCGCGCCTTACCAGCCGACATTTTCGTCTCCGTCGCTGCCGTCGCCGACTGGCGGCCCGCCACGCGGACGGAGCGGAAGACGAAAAAGCCGGTCGACGGCCCTGCGCCCTTACAGCTTGTTGAAAATCCAGACATACTGCGTTCAGTTTGCCTGAGCGATAAGCGCCCTGAACTGGTCGTGGGATTCGCGGCTGAAACGCATGACGTCCTGGAACTGGCGCGCGCCAAACGCGTTCGCAAAGGCTGTGACTGGATCGTCGCCAATGATGTGTCCGGCGACGTTATGGGCGGTCAGGAGAATATGATGATCATTGTGACCGAGACGGATGAAATCCATCTCCCGCGTCAATCCAAAACGGCGGCAGCGCGCGCGCTGGCGCGTCGTATTGCCAGCCATTTCGGAGGCCCGTCATGAAAGCCCTGCTGGCCGCTACAATCTGCCTGCTGTCGCCAGCCGCGGCGTGGGCTGCGGACTATGACAGCTGTGAACTGGTCATCATGCAGTTCATTCCGGATGAAGATGGTGGAGGCGCGGACATCGCCTCCTTCCGTCCGGCCGAAGAGTTTCTCGCCAGCGTCCGGGACATATCTCAAGAGCCGATGCTCACGATCGGCGATCATCCCATTCGCGCCATCATGTGCGTGCGCAACGATCTCGTCCCGACGGAAGACGATTATCCCGTCCTGGCGACCGGGGTTATGATGGCTCTGTCACAGGATTTCGACAGCAGCGATTCCGATAGCCTGACGGTCGTCTATCAGGACGGCACCTTCCGCCATACTTACAGCTCCGCCTACCCGATGAGTGACGAATTCAAACAGGCGATCGAGACCCGTCTGGCTGATTTCTCTGCTCGGGATCACGGTCTGGACGATCAAGCCACGCAATAGCGCGCAGGACATCAGAAAATGCTAGGTGAAACCTTGGAAAAGCCGTAGCGGGTCGCGCATGAAAACAGTCGCGATCGAAATCAAACGCCTGCCCCATATGGATGGGATCGACCTGCCGCATTTCGAAACCGAACAGGCTGCTGGCGCGGACCTTCGCGCCGCCATTACGGATAACATCATTCTGGCCCCCGGTGAACGCAAACTGATCCCGACAGGCTTTTGCATGGCCTTGCCGGCGGGTTACGAAGCGCAGGTACGACCCCGTTCGGGCCTGGCCTTGAAACATGGCATCACCGTTTTGAATTCTCCCGGCACCATCGATGCCGATTATCGCGGAGAAGTCGGCGTGCTGCTGATCAATCATGGCGACCGCGATTTCACCGTGTCGCGCGGAGACCGCTTTGCGCAAATGGTCATCGCCCCCGTCACCCAGGGGAAATTTCAGTCGGTCGAGATCTTGGACGACACGGTACGCGGATCCGGCGGTTACGGCTCAACAGGAACAGGATGAGCCTCTCACCTCGCGATACGCGCCTGTTCGATGACTGGTCCCTGCCCGTCATGATGCTCGACCGCGATTTGCGGTTCATCTATGCGAACAAGGCCTATCTTGACGCTGTTCACAAATTGCCCGGCGAATTGGACGGCCAGCATGTATTCGACGCCTTTCCCGAAAGCGAAGACAGGGTTGTCTCCGTAAAACGTAAGATGCTGGCGGCGCTGGACGGCGAAACGACCGTGCTGGAGGCCCAACCCTTCCACATCGAACAGGAGGATGGCGAAGTCATCGAATCCGTCTGGCAGGCGACGCAGGATCCGTTGCGAGATGACGAAGGCAACATTATCGGACTGATTCAGCGCGCCCGGGACATTACGCAGCAATATCAGCTCGAACAGCGCAACCTCGCCATCGGGCATGAGCTATCCCACCGCGTGAAAAACGTCATGGCCGTGGTCAGTTCAGTGGCCCGCATCACCGGTCGAAACGCGACAAATGTGCAGAGCTTCGTCAAAAGCTTTACCGCCCGAATTAACGCGATGAGCCGGACCAATGATCTGCTGGCTCGCGGAAACTGGAGCGGGCTGGATGTGGCCGCGATCTTCGAAGACGAACTGTCGCCTTTTTCGGAAGCTGAAGCCGACGCCTTTGCCCTGACCGGTCCGCGTGTCCGTCTGTCGATCGATTCGACGAAGGATTTGTCCATGGTGTGTCACGAACTGGCGACCAATGCCGTCAAATATGGCTGTCTGGGTAAGCCAGGGGGCCATCTGAGTGTGAGCTGGCGGCGCAAGGGCGACCGGCTGACCATTGAATGGCGCGAAACATGCCCGCATGAGATCGGAGCCGTCGGCGAAACAGGATTTGGCACACGCCTGTTTGACATGTTGCCCCATGTCACTGTGGAGCGGGACTTTACACCAAACGGTTTGCACCTCACCATCCGCATGGAAGGCGAGACCGTCTTCGGATAAGCGACCCTAGCCACCCTTTGATGAGAGATCTCATGCGCGCCCACGGCCAGATTTACGACAGCATACTCGACACGATGGGCGGAACCCCGTTGGTACGCCTGCCGCGTATCACGGACGGTGTTCCGGCTGATCTTTGCTACAAGCTGGAATTCTTCAACCCTTGCGCGTCGGTCAAGGACCGGATCGGGATTGCCATGCTGCGCGAATTGGTAAGCAACGGCACATTGAAACCGGGCGGCACGATCGTCGAGCCGACTTCCGGCAATACCGGCATCGGGGTAGCCTTCGCCGCTGCGGCCATGGGCTATAAGGCCATCCTCGTCATGCCCGAAAGCATGAGTATCGAACGCCGGAAAATGATGGCGATCCTGGGCGCGGAGCTCGTTCTCACGCCCGCGGCGGGCGGCATTCCCGGAGCCATGGAAAAGGCCGAACAGATCATTGCAGAAACGCCCGGAGCTGTCCGCGCGGGTCAGTTCGACAATCCGGCCAACCCGGCAATCCATTATGCAACCACGGGTCCAGAAATCTGGCAGGACTGCGCCGGTCAGGTCGATGCGATCATCGCCGGGGTCGGCACTGGCGGAACCCTGTCCGGGGCAGGCAAATATCTGAAGGAACAGAATCCTGACTGCCGGATCATCGCTGTCGAACCTGTTGAGAGCCCGGTCATTTCCGGCGGCGACAAAGGTCCGCATAAAATTCAGGGTATTGGGGCCGGCTTCATTCCGGACAATCTGGATACGAATCTGGTCGACGAGACTGTCACGATCAATTCCGACACGGCTTTCGGCACGGCCCGGCACGTCGCCGCAGAAGACGGCGTCCCTGTCGGCATCAGCTCCGGTGCCGCGATTGCCGCCAGCTTGCTGGTCGGCGCGAGACCTGACATGCGCGGCAAACGGATCGTGACGATCATCCCCAGCTTTGCCGAACGTTACCTCTCCACGCCGCTCTTCGATGCCAGTACGGGCGCGTAGATCGCCCCCAACATGAGACGATGACGCCCGAACAGGTCGAACGATACGCCCGACATCTCGTTCTGCGTGAGATCGGCGGCAGCGGGCAGAACGCGCTGCGCACTGCGCGCATCGCCATCGTTGGTGCAGGGGGCCTTGGTGGTCCAGCCGGGCTTTATCTGGCCGCCGCAGGGGTTGGACAGATCACAATGATCGACGATGATGCGGTCAGCCTGTCCAATTTGCAGCGACAAATCCAGTTCGACACCGACATGGTGGGACACAGTAAGGTCGCCCGGTTTGCCGAACGTCTCAAGGCGTTAAATCCCGACGTTCGCGTCGACCCCGTCTCGACACACCTTGACGCGGACAATGCGCAGGCATGCCTTGCCGAACACGATCTGATTCTGGATGGGACGGATCGTTTCGCGACCCGGTTCACCATCAACGCCGCCGCTCACACGCTCGAAACCGCTTTGATCTCAGGCGCCGTAGGTCGCTTCGACGCGCAAGTCGGACTGTTTGCACGTCCCGGACCTTGCTATCGCTGCCTTGTTCCTGAGCTTCCGCCACAGGAGGAGACATGCGACGAAGTCGGCGTGGTCGGCGCCCTGACCGGGATCGCCGGGTCGATGATGGCGATAGAAGCGATCAAGTGGATCACAGGTGCGGGCCAGACGTTGGCCGGGCGATTGTGGATCTATGACGGCCTTACGGCGCAGAGCCGCACGGTCGATCTGCCGCGCGATCCGGACTGCCCAACCTGCGGAGCAGGCTAAGCCGCAATCATCGCGGCAATGCGTTCCAGCGCCTCGGCGTCATGCTGATCGAAGCTGCTTTTTCGCGTACTGTCCACATCCAGAACGGCGATTAGCCGATCGCCATCGAAGACGGGCACGACGATTTCGGATTCGGTCGCCGCATCGCAGGCAATATGGCCCGGAAAGGCGTGAACATCGGCCACGATCTGGGTCTTGCGCTCCGCCGCAGCCGTGCCGCAGACACCGCGACCGAAGGGGATCCGCAAACATCCCAATGTGCCTTGATAGGGTCCGACGACAAGCTCATCCGGCTTGTCCTCATCAACCATGTAAAACCCCGTCCAGTAATAATCTTCGAACGCTTCGCTGAGCAGGCAGGCTACCGTCGCCAGCCGCGCGATCCGATTTGGTTCGCCGTCCAGCACACCGCCAATCTGAAGTTCAACATCGCTATAGTCTCGCATGGGCCGCGCGTAGGCGGCGCGGCGCTTCCGATCAAGTTTCATTCTGTAAAGACGCTGCGTCAGTTGACCCGACCCCGGTTTCAGGTCAAATCGCAATAAAAGCTGGAGACCCCTACATCATGAAACATTTGCTCCTATCAGCGGCGATCGTCTTGGGCCTGAGCGTGCCCGCCTCTGCGCAGATCGCCGAACTGCGCGCCGGGGTCACCGAACATGACGTTCAGATTTTCGGACTCGGTTCTGACAAGGGCAAGGAAAATAGCGCAGCGATCCACGCAGAAATCCTGTTCGAGGAGCCGGAATTTCTGAAGCGTTTTCTCTCGCCACAGCCCTGGGTGGGCGGTACGCTCAATCTAGGCGGGCGCACCAGCTATGGCGGCGCAGGCTTCCTGTTCCGTCAGACATTCGGTGAACGGTTTTACGGCGACTGGTCGACGGGTCTTGTCATTCATGACGGGGTTCTGGAAACTGACCTGCCCCCCCTTTTTACCGATCCCAATTTTCCACTTCAGACCCTGCTGACCAACCCGTCAGCGCTGACACCTGATCAGCTGCGACGTGCACAGGTCGAAAATGCCGAGTATGCGTTCCGGCTCGACAATGAGATCGAGTTTGGCAGCCGCGTCCTGTTTCGCAATGCCTTTGCCCTTGGCGTGCGGTTTAATGACACTTGGGCAGGCGAAGCATTCGTCGAGCATCTGTCGCACGGCAAGATCCTGTCCAGCGGGCCGAATGAAGGGCTCGACGCTTACGGTTTCCGTCTCGCCTATCGCTTCGACTAGCGCTTATCCCCTCGCCTTGAGGGCAGCGTTCCGCTAAGCCGCGCCGGGCTTCTGGCATTGCCGCACGCGCGAAGGATTTTGACATGGCTAACGTTGTCGTCGTCGGCTCCCAATGGGGAGACGAGGGAAAAGGCAAGATTGTCGATTGGCTGTCCAGCCGGGCCGATGTTGTGGCGCGCTTCCAGGGCGGCCACAATGCCGGGCATACGCTCGTCGTCGACGGGACGACTTATAAGCTCTCCTTGCTGCCGAGCGGGATTGTTCGCGGGGGTAAGCTCTCCGTCATTGGTAACGGGGTTGTGCTCGACCCGTGGGCCTTTCTGAAGGAAATGGCCCGCATCCGCGATCAGGGTGTGAAGATCACAGCTGACAATCTGAAGATTTCCGAATCGGCTGCGCTGATCCTGCCGATCCATTCCGAACTGGACGGCATCCGTGAAAATCGCGTCGACGGCATCAAGATCGGCACGACGAAACGCGGCATCGGCCCGGCCTATGAGGATAAGGTTGCCCGGCGCGCCATCCGTGTCTGCGATCTGGATGATCCCGTCCATCTGAAACAGCGGGTCGAAAACCTGCTGCACCACCACAACGCCCTGCGCAGCGGTCTGGGCCATCCATCGGTCGATGCCGACGCGCTGACCAAACAGCTGCTTGAAATCGCGCCTGACATCCTGCCCTTCATGGCGCCGGTCTGGCAGGTGCTCGACGATGCGCGGCGTGCGGAAAAGAAGATCCTGTTCGAAGGCGCGCAGGGCGCCATGCTCGATATTGATCACGGGACCTATCCGTTCGTGACCAGTTCCAACACCATTGCCGGACAGGCGGCGGCGGGCACAGGCTTGGGACCGCGCGCGCTCAACTATGTGCTGGGCATCACCAAGGCCTATACGACGCGCGTCGGCGAAGGCCCGTTCCCGACGGAACTGGACGACGCCATCGGGCAAAGGCTCGGCGAACGCGGGCATGAATTCGGGACGGTCACGGGTCGTCAGAGACGGTGCGGCTGGTTCGACGCGGTCATGGTCCGCCAGGCCATCATTACGGGCGGCATAACCGGCATCGCCTTGACCAAACTGGATGTTCTGGACGGCCTGCCGGAGCTGAAAATCTGCACGGGCTACAAGCTTGACGGTAAAATTCTGCGCCGCCTGCCTGCAGGCGCAAGCCCGCAAGCCAAGGTCAAGCCGATCTACGAGACGCTCGAAGGCTGGCAAGGCAGTACGCGCGGGGCCCGCAGTTGGGCCGACCTGCCCGCCGAAGCCGTCAAATATGTCCGCCGCGTCGAAGAACTGATCGGCTGTCCCGTCAGCATGGTCAGCACATCACCCGAACGCGAAGACGTCATCCTGATGCGCGATCCGTTCAAGGCAAGTTAGTTCTATTTATAATATGTGGTTGTTATAGCAAATACACCGTAAGGTATATCAGTAACTTGGAAGTTACGAGTATCCGATTCAGCTCGAATATCTACATCGTTTTTCTCACACAGTATTTTGGCGAGATATAACCCCCGGCCACCACCTTCAGATTTATCTTTCGAAGCATTGCTTCCGCGAAAACCTTTTTCGAAAACTCGCTTAGGGTCCTCCTCCAGAACAGGGCCATAATTTTCAACCCTTACTTCAATTTTCTGGGCATCCTCAGAATAATACGTAGAGATTTCTTGGCGGGGAAGAGAATACTTTATAGCGTTTTGGTAGATGATTTTAGGAACTATTGGAAATAAACTATTTAAATACACCTCACCATAAGCCTCTCCGCGATCATCATATTTAATCCCCTTCCTTTTTCTTTCAGTATTAAAGAGCTCTCTAGCCCGCCTATAAACATTATAAATATTCCGAGACCTTGCTTTAAGCAGCGGATCAAGTTCTTCGTTTGAAATTTTAGCGTTCAGCATAAGATACGCAACATCTGTACGCATAGCATCACATATTTTCTGGAGCCCCACAATTTTCTTTTGAGCGCCCTCTGTTCTAAACTCTGGGTGCTCAAAATAATCTTTGAGATTATTTATGGACTGATCAAACTTGCGGTAATGTCGAAAGGTTTCATGTACAAAATCAAGCATAAGGCCATGATATTCAAATTCATCGCTCATGATTGCCCAGAAGTAATTTTAATTAACTTAGTCGTCACTTTCACAAACTCTGTTAACGCGCTTATCAGAGCATCTTTTTCAGATAGGACCCTAAGATCATTAAAGCTAGGAGAGCTAGATCTACCTTTTTTGTTGTAAAATTGAACCAATTTTGACTCGACTTTCGCAACCTCAATAACTGGGACACCGTCGTCCAGCATTTGCAATCGCAACCTTTTCCAACCCGGAACAAACGCCATAGATTCGTTTAACATGCGGTCGAATAAATTGGCCCACTCCTGAGTATCAAAATCTCCTTTAAATACCGCTTCGTCGATATACTTGGAATACTTCTGCTTTTTAACATTAAACGCTTTTGAAGAATAAATAATAATTGGTTTAGTGGGGTAATGTTTTTTGATCTCCTCAATCAAAGCATACCCTTCATCACGAGAATTCATGACTTTACCTACATCTTTTATGTCACAAACAATAAGATCTCTGTCCCCCATCAGTATTGGGCTGTCAATATCGTCAAATTGACGGATTGAAAAACCGTATCCATTTGTTAGAGAAACGATATGTTCAAAGGGTTCATCATCAATTACAGCGATCTTCGATATACTTCTCAAATGTGTTTCGCTGATCGGAACGACGTCCGCATCAGATAATGTTTTCGGAAATAGAAGACAGGAAACAATCTTCATGATTAAAACGCCCCGTCGTTTCTCCCTAATCGCATTTGTAACCCTAGCTTATTGTTGAACTTTTGTAAACTAACACCCTTAGATTTTATAACACTCTTCATATCTCCTCGCCCCTACATGAAACTCTGCGGGTCGATGTCGATCTGGATCTTGTATTTGGTCGGGATGCGTTTTTGTTTGGCACGCCAGGTCGTCATATATTTTGACAGGTTCACATCCGGATCCGCGCGGATGAACAGGCGTTGCCGATACAGACCGCGCAAGCGCGCAATCGGGGCCTCAGAAGGCCCCAATATCTCCACACCATCGGCGCGCGGGGCCTTTGTCACGAAGTCTTTCGCCAGGTCCTTGACCTTTTTCAGGTCGGGGCCCCAGAGGATCACGGCGGCGATCCGGCCATAGGGCGGCAGGCCCAGCATCTCCCGCATCGCCATTTCGACGCCGACGAACAGGTCGCGGTCCCCGGCGACCAGGGCTTGCAGCGCTTCATGTTCCGGGTGGTGGGTCTGGATCAGCGCTTCGCCCGCCTTGTCGGCACGGCCAGCACGCCCGGCGACTTGTACCAGCGTCTGGTAGGTGCGTTCGCCCGCCCGCGGATCCGCCCCGCCCATCAACAGATCGCCGTCGACGACACCGACAAAGGTCAACTTGGGGAAATTGTGACCTTTGACCACCATTTGCGTTCCGACCAGAATATCGATCTCGCCCTGCTCCATCCGGCCGAGGCGCGCCTTGATCTCGTCAGGCGTCGCGGTCGTATCCGATGACAGTATTTCCACACGTGTCTGCGGAAAGTGCGTCTGGATTTCATCGGCGATGCGTTCGACCCCGGGGCCGATCGAGGTCAGCCCGTCCTCCGCGCCACATTTCGGGCACTCACGCGGCATTCGCATGGAAAACCCCGTCAAGTGACAGACGGCGCGGCCCGTGGCGCGGTGTTCGACCAGCCAGCTATCCGTGTCCGGGCTTTTCAGCCGCTCCCCGCACGCCCGGCAAAGGATCAGCGGCGCGTAACCGCGCCGGTTCATATAGAGCAGCGACTGTTCACCCCGGCTGATGCTGTCCGCGACCGCCTGAACCATGGGGGCAGAGAGAAACGCGCCCGTTTCCGGCTTGTGGACCTTCATGTCGATCAGGTCGATATCCGGCAAGGTGATCGCTCCGGGTCGTTCCGGCAGGACGATATGGGCGTAGCGTCCGCTCTGCGCATTATGCAGACTTTCCAGCGACGGGGTGGCCGAAGCGAGAATGACCGGACGATCTTCCAGCCGGCCCCGCAGGACGGACATATCGCGCGCATTATAGATTACGCCCTCTTCCTGCTTGAAGGACGTATCATGTTCTTCATCCACCACGATCAGACCCAGCTTTGCGAAAGGCAGAAACAGAGCCGAGCGTGCGCCGACAACCAGCTGCGCCCGGCCAGACGCCACTTCGCGCCAGCCGCGACGGCGTTCCGTGTCCGTGATGCTGCTATGCCAAGCGACGGGTTCGGCCCCGAAGCGCTGCGCAAAGCGAGCCAGACCTGCCTGTGTCAGGGCAATCTCCGGGACGAGGATCAAGACCTGCCGCCCTTGCCGCAATGCTTCGGCGACCGCCTCGAAATAGACTTCGGTTTTTCCGGATCCCGTGACGCCGTCCAGCAGAGAGACGGAAAACCGGTCCTTTTGCACTTGCGTCACCAGCTCCCGCGCGGCGACAGATTGCGCCTCGGTCAGATCGCGGCCAGCTCTGTCTGGATTGGGAACAGGATAGGGGGCATCGACGGGCCGCAGCTCACTGCGCATCAGCCCCGTTTTGACCAGGCCCTTGACCACGCCCGGCGAAATACCGGCTCGGGCCGCAATCTCCGACGCGCGAGCGGGAAAAGGTCCGCCCTCACTCAGCGCGGCGCGGCGCGCAGGGGTCAGATTGAGCGGGCGGTCCCCGGTGGGCTCGTAAAGGGTCGCGACAGGTGACGGATCAAGTGCCTTCCAGCTTCGCAGGACCATCCGCAACACTTGGCCCGGCGAGGCCACATTGTAACGGGCGACCCAGTCGATGAAATCGAGCATGGCGAGTGGCAAAGCCCGGGTCGCCTTGATCTCCGCAATTTCCTTGAGTGCGCGTCCGGGCTCGGCCTCGCCGAGCGACATGACGACACCAAGCTTCATCTGCTTGCCGATCGGCGCGAAGACAAATTCGCCTCGCGACAAACGCATAGGGTCCGGCACGGCGTAATCGAATGCGCCGGGGACATTGACGGGAAACAGGATTTGAGCGGTGCGCGAACCCATAGGGCGTGATAACGCAAGTGAGACAGACTCGCTTGCAATTATCCACACAGGACGCACCCACCATGAAATTCTTCGTCGATAGCGCTGATATAGACGCCATTTCCGAACTCGCGGACATCGGACTGGTCGACGGTGTGACCACGAACCCGTCCATCATCGCCAAATCGGGTCGCGACTTCAAAGAGGTGGTCAAGGAAATCTGTGGCCTTACGCAGGGCCATGTCTCGGCAGAGGTCGTCGCCACCCAGGCCGACGACATGATCCGCGAAGGCCGGACACTGCGCACCATTGCGGATAATGTCTGCGTCAAGCTGCCTCTGACGCTGGACGGGCTGAAGGCATGCAAGACGTTGTCATCCGAAGGCACGCCGACCAATGTCACGCTTTGTTTTTCGCCCAATCAGGCGTTGCTAGCCGCCAAAGTGGGCGCGACCTATATCTCGCCCTTCATCGGTCGGCTGGACGACATCACGCTGGACGGAATGGAGCTGATCCAGGACATTCGCGAGATTTACGACAATTATGGGTATGAAACCGAAGTGCTCGCGGCATCGATCAGGTCCGTCAATCACGTCAAGGACTGCGCGCTAGTCGGTGCCGACGTCATCACGGCCCCGCCTGCCGTTATCAAGAACCTCGCCAACCATCCTCTGACGGACAAGGGGCTCGCCGCCTTTCTGAAAGACTGGGAAGGCACGGGGCAGTCGATCTAACTGCGTACTGATCGGCGCCTCGGTCGCCACAGCAGGATCAGGCCGCTCAGGGCGAAGAGAGTTGCCAGCCCGCTCGCCAGACAAATCCACCATGTATTAAAATTCTCGCCGGATGGTTCGAGAATATGAATACGCCAGGCGATATCGAACCAGCGCCAGCGGGACGTCCGCACGCGGATCAGTTGTCCCGTCGTTGCATCGATGTAGAGCCGCGCATTGGCGGGCTGAGTCAGCGTGACTTGCCAGACGGGCAAGGGTCCTGAATAATCCATCGGCGCCCGATCAAGCTTGCGCATATGCGCGATTTCGCTCTTGACCTTCAGTACATCCCCGACCTTGTTGCGAATGGCAGCTTCTTCGAATGCGGGCAGCGCTACGCCCGTGCGTGCATCGATCACGGACCGACCGCCGGGACGGTTGATAATGAATGCCGGGGTTCCGAGCGCGTCGATCAAGGTCACGGACCGGGCATCGTTAACCAGCGGCAGGGAGTAATCGGCGGCAATCAGATCAAAGGCCGGCTCTCCGGCCAGATGGTTGCCGCGAATTTCCTCGATCGGTTTGAGCGTCATGAAAAAACCGGTCGCGAACCAGCTGAGAGCCAAGAGACCCAACGCCCAGCCTGACCAGTAATGCGCCTGACGGACGATACGCAGGAATTGAAAGCGTGACATGGAAGCGACCCTAACGTCGTCTGCGGCCACCGGATCGGCGACCTTTGGTGCGTCCCGTCGCTTCGGGCGCGCTCGGGAAGGCCATAGCCTCAACGAAGTAGGTCTGAAAGCGCGGTTCCAGCGCCGTTTCGATTTTTACGACGGTTTTGACAGCGTCCCGGACGCGCTGGCGCTGAGTTTTGTCTATCAGGCACATGGCCGCCCCCATCCCGGCCGCATTGCCGACCGCCTTGATCGTGTCTGCGCCATTGTGCGGGATGATCCCGATCTCCGCGACGTAAGTCGGATCGAGATGGGTGCCGAAGGCCCCGGCCAGCAATACTTCATCGAAATGTTCGCAGTCTAGTTCTTCCGCGACGAGGCGCGCCCCTGCCATGAGTGCTGCCTTGGCGAGCTGAACGGCACGAATATCAGTCTGCTTGAGTGTGATGTCGCCAATCAAACGGTAGGTCGTGACGCCACCCTCTTCGGAAAAGCGATCAGGCGCGATTTCCGGTCTGAACAATCCGGACCGATCGATCAGCCCGGCACGCGCCAGTTCGACGATGACTTCGAAGATCGCCGACCCGCAGAGGCCGGGAGAGTTCACATCAGTGATGGTGTCATCAGAAAAGCCTTCGTCCCGACCGATGACCTTCACTTCGCAATCAAAGGTCTCTGGATTGATCCTTACCCGTTCGATTGCAGAATCACAGGCCCTGACGCCGCAGCTGATCTCCGCGCCTTCCAATGCGGGTCCCGTCGGCGAACTGGCTGCCGCGACCTTCCCATTATGGCTCAGCACGATTTCTGCATTCGTTCCGATATCGACGAGCAGCACGGTGCGCCCATCCATCCGGTCCATCTGGGTCAGATAAGCCGCCGCCGTGTCTGCGCCGACATGTCCGCCGATCAGCGGCAGGAGCGAGACGCGCGCCTGTTCTGTCAGGCCGAGATCGAGCATATCGCCGGGCAGGTCGAGCCAGTCCTTGACCGCCAGCGTAAAGGGCGATTGCCCCAGCGGTGTCGGGTCTACGCCGATCAGCGTATGGTGCATGATCGGATTGCCGACACAAACCAGTTCCAGGATCTGGTCGACATCTGCGCCGATGGAATTGCGCGCCTCCGCGATCATCTCACGGAGTTGACCCTGCACCGCCGCTGCCAGCTTCTCGCGCCCGTCCACATTCATCATAACGTAGCTGACGCGGCTCATCACGTCTTCGCCAAAGCGGATCTGCGGGTTCATGGCGGAGGCCTGATGCACCAGCACGCCGGAACGCAGGTCGTAAAGGTAGAGCGCGACCGAGGTCGAACCGATGTCGATCGCTGCACCGTAAAGCCCGTCCCGGTCCGGTGGCCAGATGTCGACGACGCGGACATCATCCCGAATGACGGCAATCAGTGTGCGGTCATGCGCCGCCAGCAAAGGCTGGATCGTCATAATGACGCGCGGATCGACGGTGACCGCCCCGCCCAACGCATCGATCAGGCTCTCCGTATCCGACAGATGGTCATGGAGGGTCGGCTCGGGCAGCTTGACCATCTTCAATGCAATCGGCGGGTCAACAGGTCCGGGCAGGTCGAAGGCGGCCTTGCGGATTGCGCTTTCGCGGTGTCGCGCATGGGGCGGGATGTCAATAACGGCATCGCCTGTGACCTTGGCTCGACAGGCCAGCCGGTAACCAGTCGCCATATCCCCGTCATGAATGGCTTTCTTCTCCGCCGGACGGAGTTTGTAGAGCGCATCATCCGTGACAGTCAGCCCGAATTTGGCGTGCTGACCCGTTTCCAGCGAGCACTGGCACCGCTTGCAGATACCATGGCCGCCACAGATCGACTGAATATCCACGCCCGCGCGCAAGGCGGCGTCATAGACGGACTCCCCGGGGGTGGCGGTGGTCTGCACGCCGGCAGGGGTGAAGATGAGTGTATGGGTTGTTTCGGTCATCTTCGTTCCATAGTTTCTTCCCCCTTCAGGGGGAGGAAAATTGATTATCCCCGACGTCGCCCACCACGCCTGCTACCGCCTCTGCGACCGCCCTCGCCGGGCACCGGTTTCGGTCGGTTTATCGCAATCCAGTTGGTGCAGTCCGGGTCATTCCCCGCCAGCATGTCGCCTGCCTTGATCGCCGGGACCAGACCGTCATCATAAACGTTCAGGATCGCACTGGTCATGCCCGCGGCCTGCAACATCGGCAGGAAGGCATTATGGACGGCATGTCGATTTGGCAGGCCGAAAGCGACGTTGGACGCGCCGCAGGTCGTGTTGACCCCCAGTTCGTCGCGCAGGCGCCGGACCAGTCGAAAGACATCCTTCCCAGCTGAGTTCACCGCACCGACTGGCATGACGAGCGGATCCACAACCACATCATCCGCTTTGATGCCGTAATCAGCCGCGCGATGCACGATACGTTTGGCGACCTCGAAACGCTCGTCGGGATCTTCGCTGATGCCTGTATCGTCGTTGGAAATCGCAACGACGGCACAATCATATTTCTTGATCAGCGGTAGAACGAATTCCAGGCTATCTTCCTCACCCGTCACGGAGTTGACCAGCGGACGACCCTGATAGGCGGCTAGACCGGATTCCAGAGCGGGCTTGACCGAACTGTCGATCACGAGCGGTGTTTCCACCTGTCCCTGCAACAGCGT
Source organism: Algimonas porphyrae (assembly GCF_041429795.1). Taxonomy (NCBI): domain Bacteria; kingdom Pseudomonadati; phylum Pseudomonadota; class Alphaproteobacteria; order Maricaulales; family Robiginitomaculaceae; genus Algimonas; species Algimonas porphyrae. The sequence goes on from NZ_CP163424.1 coordinate 2,464,269, forward strand.
AATCACTTCGGACATGATCTTGGCTTCGTCGGTCAGCGGAACACCGACATTGACGTCCAGCAGCTGGGCACCCGCCTCAATCTGCTTTTGTGCCTCCTTGACGACGCGCCAGTAATTACCGTCCTTCAGCTCGGCGGCGAATTTGGGGCGATTGGTCGGATTGATGCGCTCGCCGATCATGACGAAAGGCTGATCGAATCCGATCACGACTTCCTGCGTCGGTGATGCCAGAATAGTGCGGGCCATGAAGAACCTCTTTATGCAGCGATTGGAGCGGTGAGACGTGCCAGATCTCGCGCAAAGGGTGACAATCCGGTCGGGCGATGTTCAAATGCCAGACCGAGCCGATCCGCAGCCAGCTTTGCCTTCTGCAACAGATCGGGATCCGCGCTCTGGGACAGATAGACCAGCCGGGTATAGTGATTGAAATAAAGATCGCGCAGTTCGGGCTTGCGGTCGAGGCCGAGCGGACGGATCACCATCGCTTCGAATTGCCGCGCCAAAAAATCGGTCAGGAAAAACGTCCCGAGCTCTTCTTCCATCATGGCATCGAATTCGGGTCGCCCTGCGAAAAAGGCGTAGCAATGCGCGCCCGGCAGACGCTCCAAGCCGCGCTCGGAACAGAGCCGGTCCAGCCCCCCGCCCGTCCCGCAATCGCCAAATGCAATGACAGTTCGCGCATATTGACCGGCTGTCGCGTCGAGTAAGGCCTCGATCGCCGGCACGATCCGGTCCGGGCGATTATGCAGGATCGCCGGCACGCAGCGCAGATCATAGGCTGGCAACTGATCGCTGAGCGCAGGGATTTCGCGTGCCAGCGCGCCGCAGGCCAGAATCAGCGTCTTCATCTGTTGAGACCGACAATGGTTTTGGCCAGCTCCGCCGTCGTCGCCGCATCCGGCCCGTAAGCCTGCGCCTTGATCGCGTCCGCAAACTCCTGATTGACGGGTGCACCGCCGACCATGACGGGCAAGTCCTTGAGCATGTTGCGCTTTTCAAGATCCTCGATCACCACGCCCATATAGGGCATGGTCGTGGTCAGCAGCGCGCTCATGCCGAGAATATGCGGGTCATGTTTGTCTATCGCTTCGAGGAATTCGTCCAGCGACGTGTTGATGCCAAGATCGAACACGTCGAACCCGGCCCCTTCCAGCATCATGCCGACCAGATTCTTGCCGATATCGTGTATGTCGCCTTTGACTGTACCGATCACGACACGGCCTGTGGAGACCTTGGTATCCGACGCCGCCAATATGGGGCGCAGCAGGTTCATGCCGCCTTTCATCGCATTGGCGGCGCTGAGCACTTCCGGCACGAAGAGAATGCCGTCGGCAAAATCGAGCCCGACGATGCGCATGGCTTCGACCAGCGATTCAGACAGGATCCGGTTGGCATCCCACCCCCGATCAAGCAGGATTTGCGTCCCCTCGGCAATCTCGGGACCCATACCGTCATAGAGGTCGTCCTTCATCTGCTCGACGAGCTCATCGTCGGACAGATCAGCCAGGATCAATTCGGGTTCATCGGACATGGCCGAGCCTCTAGGTCAGAGCAGCCTGAAAGTCGATATAAAAAAAACTTTATATGCTGTGAAAGGGCCGCTATGGAACTGCATGGCGACGAATATGACACCCGAAGAGATCGCGGCACTGGAACCCGTTGAGAGCCCTTGCGTCCTGATTTGTTCGATGGATCGGGAGAGCGGATTCTGCTTTGGCTGTGGCCGCACCACAGACGAGATCGCCTATTGGGGTCTGCGCTCGAAAGAGGAGCGCGACGTCATCATGGCCGAACTTCCCGCCCGCATGCCGGAGTTGAAGGCAAAACTGGAAGAGCGTCGCAAGAAGCGTCGGACCAACAGGCGACGAAAATAAGCGGGTCAGGGCGACACCGATCGTCAATGCTCTGGCTGGATCCCCGCCTTCGCGGGAATGAGCGACGATCAGATCAAGCCTTTTTTTCCCAGCCGCCCTGGCTAGTCTGCTGCCAATAGCTCATCTTGGCGTCTTGATTCTTAAGCGCTTTCCAGCGCGCGCGTTCACGCTGAACGGCGTCTTCGGACCGGCCATCGATCATGACCATAACCCGGCTCGCGCCTTCGACCGATGCCAGCGCCGCACCGTCGATCAGGAAAACGGCATCAAACCCGGACGCCGCCTCGGTTGCATTGGACAGTAGGATGGGCTGCTGATCCGCGCGGCCCCGATCTTCCCGCCCATGAGGCAGAAAGCTCTGATCCTGAAAGGTCCAGAGATAATCATCCCACTCGGCCAGATCCGTGCCGTCCGGAAAGCGCACCAGAGCGCGCCAGCCCTTCGACAATGTTTTGGTCAGCAGGTCCGGCAGCACGCCTTTCAGCGTGCTCGCTTCCAGATGGTAGAACCAGTATTCCGGCTGCGTCACGCCTGAGCCGCGCGCTGCGCGGTCCGCAATGCAGTGCGCTGCGGCGCTCCGGAGCGAGCCGCCAAAGGGCTGTTCACCTAGCCCTCCGCGCCTTCATGATTGTCGGCAATCCAGCGATTGAGCAGGCGCACGCCGAAACCGGTTCCGAAGGTCGTTTCGCGCGGATCGGTCCGACCTGACGGTTTCATCGCCGTCCCGGCCACGTCCAAATGCGCCCACGCCGTATCTTTGGGGACAAAGCGTTTCAGGAATTGCGCCGCCGTGATCGACCCTGCCGCACGCCCACCGATATTCTTCATGTCGGCATTGGGCGAGTTGAGCAGCTTATCATAGGAAGTGTGTAACGGCAGACGCCAGAGCTTGTCCGTGCTGGCCTCTCCCGCCAGAGTGAGCTGTTCCGCCAGGCCGTCATCATTGGAAAACAGACCGGCATATTCATTGCCAAGACCGATAATGATGGCCCCAGTCAGGGTCGCCAGATCGACACAGGCTGCGGGTTTGAAACGCTCAATACTGTAATGCAGCGCATCGCAAAGAACGAGACGGCCTTCCGCGTCCGTATTCTGCACTTCGATCGTCTGACCGGACATGGAAGTGACGATATCGCCCGGATTTTGCGCACGCCCATCCGGCATGTTCTCGACCAGCCCGACAACGCCGATAACGTTCGCCTTGGCCTTGCGTTTGGCCAGCGTCATCATCGTCCCGACGACAGCCGCAGAACCGCCCATATCGCCTTTCATGTCCCACATATTGGGACCGGGCTTCAGACTGATACCCCCGGCATCGAAGGTCAGGCCCTTGCCGACCAGCAGGGCAGGTGCCGCATCGTCAGCGCCGTGCATATGCTTCAGAATGACGAGGAAGCTTTCCCGCTCCGAGCCCTTGCCGACACCGAGCAGCGCTTCCATGCCCAGTTCTTCCATCTGGGCTTCGTCCAGCACTTCGACTTCAAGGCCAAAGGCTTCCAGCTCGGTCAGCCGATTCTTATAGGTTTCCGGATAGAGCATGTTCGGCGGTTCGTTCACAAGATCGCGCGCGAACACCATGCCGTCACCAATCGGACCGTAATAATTGTCATAGGCCGCCTGCGCCGCTTCCGGATCGTCCGTGGCGATTCTGACCGTATCGAGCGGCTTGACCTTGGGCAGGGTCGCCTTGGATTTGCGGCGGTTGAAGATATAGGTGGCCAGTCGCGCGCCCAGCGCGGCGCGCGCCGCATCATCTGCCGTGGCGTCGGACCCGCCAAGATGGATCGTCAGTTCAGTAACGCCGGAGCCTTTCATGGCTTTGGCCGTTTCCGCCACGGCCAATTCATAATCGAAGGTCTCCGCATCGCCCCGTGCCCGAACGAAAAGTTGCACGGCCCCGTCGCCACGGGAGACGAATGTCGAGAATTTCTGCTTCGGCTTGCCTTTGAAGCCTGTCGCCGCAGCGACAGCGTCAAGACCGGCATCGGGATATAGTCGGTCATAGCCGACATTAGCGCCATGATCGGCAATGATCAGAGCTGCGCCGCTGGATGCGGCCTCGTCCTTCACGAAGCTGACGCTCACAGTTTCGGTCAATTCGGCTGAGTTTTTGTTCATGACGGATCGGGTCCAATATATCTGGAAGTTAAGCGGGTTCTGACTGGTAATGCGGTGCGCTTGAAATTAAAAGCAGCATAAGACGTTCCGTCGGCAATGATTGCAGCGAGACGTCAGAAAAGGTCTCAATGCTCCCATGCCGCTTATTCAGCGATATCTCTGGTCGCAAGCCTTCTGGCCGACCCTGCTGACGCTGGCGGCCCTGGCGCTCCTGGCGCTGCTGACGCAATCCTTGCAGACACTGGACCTGATCGTCGAAAATCGACAGAGCGCTCTGACCTTTCTGAAGATTACCGGGCTGGCCCTGCCACAGCTAATCGGAATCATCCTGCCGCTCGCCGTTTTCATGGCGGCCCTCTACGCGCTGAACCGGATGAACGGTGATTCGGAAATCATCGTCGCGAAGGCCGCCGGCGCGTCGCCCTGGCAGATCGGCTCGCCCTTGGTCAGGCTCGGCGTCATGGCCATGATCGCACATCTGGTGATTACGCTGGCCATCCAGCCGCTCTCGTTCCGCGAGATGCGACAGGAAGTTCTGAAAGTCAGAACCGATCTGGCCTCACAGCTTGTACAGCCGGGTGAATTCGTCACTCCGGCGCGTGATCTGACCATCTATGCGCGCGATCTTGGCGCAGGCGGAGAACTCAGCGACGTCATCATTCATGATGCGCGTGATGCGGAGGACGTCATCACCCATATGGCTAGAACCGGCATCGTGCAGCGGACACCTGCCGGTGCCGCTCTGCTGCTTAGCGACGGAACGGTTCAGCAGCGCCTGGCGGACGACACGCTCGACGTGGTCGAATTCGAGAATTATCGCCTCGACCTGTCCGATGCCTTCGCCTTTGACACCAATCTGCGGCTGAAACCATCGGACATGTTTCTGCATGAATTGCTGCGCCCCGACCCGCGAAACTTCGTTTACGGCACGCAGAAGCAGGAAATGGCGGCGGAAGGTCATTCGCGGCTGGCGGCGCCGCTTTATAATATCGCGCTCGTCATGCTGGCTCTCTGCTTCATGATCCGCGGCGAACATCAGCGGCTGGGCTATGGGCGGCGTATCGTCATCTGTGCGGTGCTGGGCTTCGTTTTGCGTCTGTCGGGCTTCGCAGCGGCATCTGCGGCCGAGGACACAATCAGCCTCAACAGCCTGCAATATGCCATTCCGCTCGTGACCATGCTGCTCTGCGGTATCTATCTGATCATGCGGCCCCGCCCGGTCAAACTGGGGGCGGGCCGCCGGAGAGCGGCCTATGTGGCCAGTGTCGAGAAACTCGGGACGAGCGGATAGTGCCCTATACGCTGACCCGATATATCTTCCTGCGCGCCCTGCGCAGCCTGTTCGTCGCCTTTTTCGTGGTCACGAGCATCATCATGCTGGTCGATTTCGTCGAGGCCAATCGCGACCTCGGGGCGGAACTGGACATATCGTCCCTGCAGCTTCTGTGGCTGACGGCTCTCAAGACGCCCAGCCTGATCGAACAGACCATTCCTTTCGTCGTGCTGTTCGGCATGATGGGCGCGATCAATGGCATGAACCGCCGTTCGGAACTGATCGTGATGCGCGCTTCCGGACAGTCCGCCTGGTCGATCATAAGGCCCTGCCTGTGGCTCGCCGCCTTGCTCGGCATTGCGTGGGCGCTCGCCTTCAATCCCCTGTCCACGCGCATGAATGATCAATTCGAAGCGCTGTCTGCGGAATGGATGGGCGGCGATCAGCAACTTTTCGAGCGCGATATCTGGCTCCGCGAGGGACGTGACGATCAGCAGATCGTCATCCGTGCGCCATCTGTTGATCTCGCCGCGCGCACCCTCGACAATCCGACGTTCTACATTCTCGAACGCGACAGTGAAGGCGACCCCCGCTTCGCCCGCCGCTATGACGCCGCCAGCGCCCAGCTCGTCGTGCAAGGTTACTGGCAGCTTCTCGATGTGATCGAAAACGTTCCCGGCGAACAGCCCGAACGGCTCGACGCCGTGTCTTTGCCAACAACCATCGACACGCAAATCCTCAGCGAGCAGGCCGGAGGCCGTGCCCAAGCCGGGTTCTGGGAAATGCCGACCACGATCCGCGAGAACGAGAAAGCCGGCTTTTCCGCCCGCGATCTGCGGCTGAAATTCAACCGCCTTCTCTCTCTGCCGGTCATGCTGATCGCAATGACCTTTATCGCGGCGGGCGTGTCCATGAGCCTGACCCGCGAAGGCGGCACGTTGCGCCTTCTGATTACCGGCTCAGCCCTGGGGTTCACAGTCTTCTTTGCCGATTCGATGGTCGGAGCCTTTGGCGAAGTCGCCATCCTGCCTGTCTATGTCGCCGCTTGGTCGATCCCGTTGATCGTCCTGTTCCTCGGGGTCGGCTATCTGGCTAAGATCGAGGATGGCTAAGACCGGATTGTCATAGGTCCCACTGCGCCATGACCATTAATTAAGGTCCGACACGGCCCGCCCATCCCTATAGGAGGAACCGTCTTGTGCGATTGCCCCTCTGCGGCAGTCCCGCTAAGACGATAGGCTCACCGGATCCGGTCGCCTTGTGCCGACATCAGATGGAATAGACGATAGACATGATCATGACGTTCGCGACATCCAAACGCCTGCTGACATCCGGGCTGGTAACACTGGCGCTGTCTACAGCCGCGCTGCCAGCCTTGGCGCAACAAGCCGCGCCGGCCCCGTCCCCCAACAGTCACAGCATCGCTGCCGTGGTCAATAGCGACATCATCACCAGCCATGACCTGCGCCAGCGTGTTCTGTTCATGCTGGCCACGACTGGCGTGGAGCGGACCGAAGACAATCTGCGACGCGTGCAGGCGCAGGCCCTGCGCAACCTGATCGACGAACATCTCCAGATGCAGGAAGCTGAAAAATATGATCAGTCGATTGACGACCGGGAGGTCAACCAGAATGTCGCCCGGCTGATCGGACGCAACGGGCTGGAGCCACAGGAAGTGGTCGAGCGCCTGTCCGCCGTCGGCGTTTCGATCGAAACATTGCGCGATCAGGTCCGTTCCGAGATTGCCTGGCAGCGGATCGTCAACGGTCTGTTCGGATCGCGGATCCGGATCAGCGACACCGTCATCGAGGAAACCCTGGCCCGCATCACCGCCGACGCCAACGAACCATCCTACCGGCTGGCTGAAATCTATATCGAAGCCACACCGGAAATTGGCGGTCCTCAAGGCGCTCGCGACGGGGCTCAGGCCATGATCGACCAGCTGGGTCAGGGCGCGCCTTTCCCTTTGCTGGCGCAGCAATTTTCCAGCGCGCCATCGGCGGCTACGGGCGGCGATATGGGATGGCTGAAAGCGGGTGATCTGCGTCCGCAGATCGCAGCGGTTCTGCCTGAGCTGGATCCCGGCGAAGTCTCCGAACCTATCATCGTTCCGGGCGGGGCCTATGTTGTCGCCTTGCTGGAGACACGTGTGTCAGAGGTCGATACCTTGTTCCGCCTGTCGCAGGTGCGGGTTGAAGCCGATACATTCGCGGACGCCCAGGCCCGATTGACGGAAATTCAGCCGACACTCACAAGCTGCGACGCGCTAGACGACGCCGTTGCCGATCTCGAAGACGTCACCACCGCCTCCATGGGTGAGCTTAAAGCCTCCGAATTGAGCGAGGAAATTCAGGTCCGGCTGCAGGATGTTCAGGTCGGCGAAATGACGGATGCATTCGAAGGCCCGACCGGTGCCGCCGTAATCATGGTCTGCAAGCGCGAGACGACAGGATCTGAAATCCCGACCCGCGACGCGATCGAAAACCGTCTGATGGATACGCAGCTGGCACAGGCATCTCGCCGTCACCTGCGCGATCTACGCCGCAAGGCCACTATCTCTGTCCGGGGATAGGGTGAAACCGCTCGCCCTGACACTGGGCGACCCGGCGGGCATCGGCCCGGAAATCAGCTGGAAAGCCTGGGAGCGTCTGCGCGGCGAGCCGGATCATGCCTTCGCACTGATTGCACCGCCCGACGCGCTGACGCAGATCGACCGCGCCGACTATCCTCTGCGCGTGATCGCGCAGCTGGGCGACGCAGCGTCCGTCTTCGACGAGGCGCTTCCGGTCCTGCCGATTGACGGTAGCGGGGCCCGCCCCGGGCAACCCGACCCGGCCCACGCTGACACGGTTACGCGCAGCATTCGAACCGCGGTGGAGCTGGCATCCGACCGGCAGGCCGATGCCGTCGTGACCAATCCGATCGCCAAGGATGTGCTATACCGGGCCGGGTTCGCCTTTCCGGGCCACACGGAATATCTCGGTGCATTGTGTGAGGGCACGGACACGCCATATCATCCCGGTCCCGTCATGATGCTCAGCGCGCCGGATGACCAAGGCGGCAAAGGACAGCGCCTCGACCTCCGCGTCGGATTGGTTACAATCCATATTCCGCTCTGTCAGACCTGCGACGCCATCACCCACCAGGCCGTATTGGACGCCGCGCGAACGATGCTCGGGGCGCTGTGTCAGGATTTCGGCATTCAAAATCCCCGGCTCGCCGTTTGCGGTCTGAATCCGCATGCGGGGGAGAATGGCGCGCTCGGGACTGAAGACCGCGACGTCATCAACCCTGTCTGCCGTCTGCTGCGCGCAGAAGGCCATCAGGTGACGGACGCTCTGCCCGCCGATACGCTGTTTCACGCCGAAGCGCGCCGGTCTTACGACGGGGTTCTGGCCATGTATCACGACCAGGGTCTGATCCCGGTCAAAACGCTCGATTTTCACCGCGGTGTTAATATCACCCTCGGCCTGCCGATCGTTCGGACCTCGCCCGATCACGGCACTGCCTTCGACATTGCCGGACAGGGCATCGCCCGGCCTGACAGTCTGATTGCCGCGATCCGCAAGGCGCGCGAGATTGCGAACTACCGTCATGGCTGATGCAAGGATGACGACACTGTCAGCCCTCCCGAGCCTGCATGAGACCGTAAACATTCACGGTCTGCGGGCCGACAAATCATTGGGGCAGCATTTTCTGCTGGATCTTAACCTGACCCGTTCCATTGCGCGGCTCGCGCGACCGCTGGACGGCGTACAGGTCGCGGAAGTCGGGCCGGGGCCTGGCGGCCTGACGCGGGCCCTGATCCTGGAAGGGGCGGATCATGTTCATGCCATCGAAATGGATACCCGCTTCTTCCCGCCTCTGGACGATATTGCGCAGGCATCGGGCAGGCTGACAGTCCATCACGCCGACGCGCTTCGCTTCGATATGGCGAACAGCCTGTCGAGCCCGCGCAAGATTGTAGCGAACCTGCCCTATAATGTCGGGACGAAAATGCTGACCAACTGGATGACGGCCAGCCCGCGCTTCTGGACGCAACTGGTACTGATGTTCCAGCTCGAAGTGGCCGAGCGCGTCTGCGCTCAACCCGGTGAGAACGCCTATGGGCGTCTCGCGATCCTGTGTCAGAGCGTCGGAGACTGCCGGATCGCCATGGAGGTCCCAGCGCGGCTGTTTACACCGCCGCCCAAAGTAGACAGTGCGGTGGTCGTCATCGATCCGCTGGAAACGCCTTACCCACATCTCGACCAGCTAGCCCGCGTCACGCAGGCGGCCTTTGGACAGCGCCGCAAAATGTTGCGGCGATCTCTGCGCTCACTGGCGCAGCAGACCAACCTATCACTCGAGGCCTGGCTGGACGAGGCCGGGATCGACCCGCAGGCCCGCCCCGAAACTCTTCCGATTACGGCGTTTCAGACACTGGCTGATCGCCTCGTCGCGACAGATAGCGCGTCCGGGACGTAGCTATCGTCTAGGACTTGGCAGGCCGCGCCTCGGCTTCCGTGTCCTGTCCATCGAAGACATGGGGATTATCGCGCACGAACTTTTCGATGGTCAGCGGCAGGAAGCGCGTGCCGCCGCGTTTCAGATACCAGTAACCCGCACCAGCACCGATCAGAGCCCCGATACTATCCACGATCAGATCGAACATTGTGTCGACCAGACCGGATTTCTGCATATTCATGCCGAACAGAACATCCATGCCGAATTCGAAGATTTCCCACAGCGCCCCGATCGAGACGGCGAATGAGAACGCCATGACCGCGAGCAGTAGCGGTGGGGCTGTCAGGCGATCACCGCGCACGAAGATCAGCATGATCACCGTCCCGATCATGGCGAAGCCGATGGCGGAGCCCGTATGCATCACCACGTCCCACCACCAGAACCGTTCGTAGAAATCGCCGACTTCGCCGAGGAAAATGGTCCCGACAATGAACAAGGTGATGGCACCGATAAAGCTCTTGGGCAGGCGAAGATCGGTCCAGCTTTCAAAGATGAAGGGCATCAGGGTCAGCGCGGTCACAACCCCGGCCAGGAATACCATGTTCCAGTTGCCGGTAAACACGCCAAAGGCCGCGGCGCCGGCCAGCAAGGCCCAGCTCACCCAGGTGAAAACACTATGCGTGCGGTTGGTCAGCGTATCAGTCGGCATGAGGGAGAAGCGCTCCAACCCTGAAACGGTTCCCGACGACGCAAAAATCAATCGCTAGGCGCCGTCGATCAATCCCTTGACGAAACCAGCGATCCAGGGCTGGCGGCGACGCTTCAGCCGCTCGGCATCGACGACATTCTGCAACTTTCGCAGAGCATCTTCGACATCGTCATTGACGATGACATAGTCATATTCCGCCCAGTGGCTGATTTCGGCTTCCGACTTGCTCATCCGTTTGGCGATGATTTCTTCGCTGTCCTGGGCGCGCGAGCGCAGACGCTTTTCCAGTTCGCGCAGGGAAGGCGGCAGGATGAAAACCTTGACCAGATCGTCGCTGGCGGCCTGTGTCAGCTGCTGCGCGCCTTGCCAGTCAATATCGAACAGAACGTCCCGCCCCTGTTCGAGCGCATCGAAAACGGGGCCGGACGGGGTGCCGTAATAATTGTCGAACACGCGCGCATGTTCGAGGAAATCATCCGCATCGATCATTGCCGAGAAGCGTGGCTTGTCGATGAAATAATAGTCCTGGCCATCGACTTCGCCCGGACGGGGCAAGCGGGTGGTGGCGGACACGCTCATGACCATATCGGCATTATCGGCCAAAAGACGCCGCGTCAGCGTCGTCTTACCCGCCCCGGACGGGCTCGACAGGACGATCATGATGCCGCGCCTGTCCTGCGCCGGTATGCCGTCTTTCGCCCTCATTATACTATCTCAGCCCCCGGTCTCTTTGTATCTGCCGCCACCGGGCGACATTGCGCTCATGATCCGCCAGCGTCGCGGCAAAGGCGTGCCCACCTGTCCCGTCTGCGACGAAGAATAGCGCGTCCGTCTCCGCTGGGTTCAGCACGGCGCGGATCGCCGCTTCGCCCGGATTGCAGATCGGTGTCTTGGGCAGCCCCGGAATCTGGTAGGTGTTCCAGTCCGTGACAGCATCGATTTCACTCTGGCGGATGCGCCGACCGATCGGATCGCCTCCGGTAATGCCGTAAATAATGGTCGGGTCGGATTGTAACGGCATCCCGCGTCGCAGGCGGTTCGTGAACACACCCGCCACCTTGTCGCGTTCCATGCCGACGCCGGTTTCCTTCTCCACCACGGATGCCAGAATGATCGCCTCCTCGCGCGAGGTGATCGGCAAGCCCGGCGCGCGCGCGTCCCAGATCTCGTCGAGCAGCGCGGTCTGCGCCGCCGCCATCTTTTTCAGCAGGTCGGACTGTTTCATGCCGCGCGGCGTCAGATAGGTTTCCGGCAGTAGCGTGCCTTCTGCCGGTATGGCCGGGTCATCATCAACCAGCGTGGCGACACCATCCAGCGCGCGGACGATCTGGGCCGATGTGATCCCTTCCGGCGCGGTGATCGGATAGAGAATGGCCCGGCCATTGGCCAGATTGTCGTAAATTGTGGCCATGGAGCTGCCGGGAACAAGCGCAAATTCCCCAGCCTTGAAGTTCGCCTCATTGCCGCGCAGTTTCGTCACCAGCTTGAACAGATCGGCATTGTTGATGAAGCCTTCGGCTTCGAGCCGTTCGGCAATAACCGACAGGCCCGAGCCGCGCGGCACATCGAAGACGGCTGTCTGGGTCGCGCTCGGATCGGGCGGCGTCTCGTAACTGTAATTGATGTAGGAATAGCCCGCGATCAGCAGTCCCAGACCCAGCGTGATCAGGCCGCCCAGCGCCAGAATGATCAGCGTCCAGCGGTTCTTGCGCTTCAGTCCGGCATCGGCCTTGAGCTGGTCATGGTCCTTGCTTGACTGCCGCGCCACGATTGGGCGCTAATCAGCTTTGGCGAAGATAACCGCCGCATTGGTTCCGCCAAAACCGAAACTGTTGCTCATAACGGCCTTGGCTTCGAACGGCTTGGCCGTGTGCGGAACGAGATCGAGCGGCGTATCGACACTCGGATTGTCGAGATTGAGCGTCGGCGGGGCCATGCCGTCACGCAACGCCAGGATAGAGAAGATGCTTTCCACCGCCCCGGCTGCGCCCAGCAAATGCCCGGTCGCGGACTTGGTCGAACTCATCAGCGCATGAGCCGCCTGATCGCCAAGGAGCTTTTCGACAGCCTGGACTTCCAGTTCGTCACCCATCGGCGTCGATGTGCCGTGGGCGTTCACATAGCCGATGTCGGAGGCGTCCAGCCCGCTATTGCCGAGCGCGGCCCGCATAGCGCGAAGCCCGCCTTCACCTTCCGGCGCAGGGCTTGTAATATGATGCGCATCGCCGGACAGGCCATAGCCGCGCAGTTCGGCATAGATTTTCGCCCCGCGTGCCTTGGCATGCTCATACTCTTCCAGAACCACAATGCCGGCCCCTTCGCCCATCAGAAAGCCGTCGCGGTCCTTGTCATAGGGGCGGGACGCTTTCTCCGGCGTGTCGTTGAACCCGGTCGTCATCGCCCGGCAGGCGACAAAAGACGCTATGCCTAGTCGGTTGATCGCCGCTTCGCCGCCGCCAGCCACCATCACATCCGCATCGCCATGCGCAATCAGACGGCCCGCATCGCCGATGGCGTGCGCGCCGGTCGCGCAGGCGGTCACAACGGAATGGTTCGGACCTTTCAACCCATGTCGGATCGAGGTCTGGCCGGACGCGAGATTGATCAGCATGGCCGGAATCACGAAAGGCGACAGTCGACGCGGGCCCTTTTCGTGCAGGGTGATGGACGCTTCATAGGTCGTCTGCAGCCCGCCAATGCCGGATCCAATCATGACACCGGTGCGGTGCTGGGCTGTTTCGCCCTGCGCTTTCGGGTTCCAGCCGGAATCGGCCAGAGCTTCGTCAGCGGCAGCAATCGCGTATAGAATGAAATCGTCGATCCGCTTTGCGTCACGCGCGCTCATGACCGTGTCGGGGTCAAACGCGTCGCTGCGGTCGGGGAATTCGCTTTTGCGCGGCACTTGGGCCGCGATCTTGCAGGCGATGTCGGAAACATCGAAATTTTTGATCCTGCGGGCGCCGGAACGCCCTGCAAGAATATTGGACCAAGCGGCCTCGACGCCGCAACCGACAGGAGTGACAAGGCCTAAGCCTGTGACGACGACCCGTCTTTGCATGATCGAAACCTCTGATTGGGCAGGAAAAGTGTCTTAGCCGACCTTTTCGGAGATGAATTTCACGGCATCACCGACTGTCTGGATGTGCTCGGCGGCATCATCCGGAATTTCGATGTCGAATTCTTCTTCGAACGCCATGACCAGTTCGACATTGTCGAGGCTATCAGCGCCCAGATCGTCGATAAAATGCGCGTTTTCCGTGACTTTTTCTTCTTCCACGTCAAGATGCTCAACGACCATCTTTTTCACGCGAGCCATTACGTCAGACATAAATTTTCCCTGTGTGTCGCCGGGTGATTCCGGCCATTGCGGTGGCTATTTTGGGGCTAGTCCCTTGAAATACAACCCCAGCCGGGTTTTGACCGCCCGCGATTAGCACAGCCCCATCGGCTTCGCTACCCTTGGAACGGACCTTATTGGCAGGCGATGAAGGCTGGCCACAGCCTAGATCATCGCCATGCCGCCATTCACATGCAGCGTCTGGCCGGTGACGTAGCTGGCCTCGTCGGACGCCAGATAGAGTGTGGCGTTGGCGATATCGTCACCCGTACCGAGCGTTCCCATCGGAATTCGCGCAAGCGTTGCCTCGCGCTGCGCTTCGTTCAGTTCGTCCGTCATGGGCGAGCTGATGAAGCCCGGCGCGATGCAGTTCACGGTGATCCCGCGCGAGGCGACTTCCTGCGCTAACGCCTTGGAAAAGCCGATCATTCCGGCTTTCGAGGCCGCATAATTGGTCTGTCCCGGATTGCCCGTCACCCCGACGACGGAGGTAATGCCGATGATCCGGCCGCCGCGCGCTTTCATCATCGGGCGCAGACAGGCCTTGGCGAGGCGAAAATAGCTCTCCAGATTGATTTTAATGACGGCATCGAAATCTTCCTGCTTCATGCGCATGAGAAGGCCGTCGCGCGTAATCCCGGCATTGGCGACCAGAATGTCGATCGCACCGCCCAGCGCGTCCGTTGCTTGCCCCGGCAGGGCGTCGACCGCATCGCCATCCGACAGGTTGGCCGGCGTGATGACAGCGCGTTCGCCCAGTTCCTCGGCCAGTGATTCGAGTTTTTCGGCGCGTGTGCCGGACAGGGCGACATGCGCCCCGGCTGCGTGCAGCTTTCGCGCAATCGCGCCGCCAAGACCGCCTGTCGCGCCTGTGACGAGGGCGCGTTTTCCGTCGAGTGAGAACATGTCGCTTTATCCTTTCACGAGCGCGGCGAACTCCGCCAGCGCGTCCGGTGTGTCGATGGGAAGTCCTTTGGCCTCAGGCAAGGCCCGGCGCATCATTACGGATAGCACCTTGCCGCAGCCGGGTTCTCCGAACAGGCTCACGCCCTGATCAAACATATATTGCATGCTTTCGCGCCAGCGGACGCGGCCCGTCACCTGGGTGACGAGGTCGGTGCGGATTTGCAGCGGGTCCGTGACCGGGCCGGCCTGCACATTGTTCACGACGCCGACACTGGGTGTATGAATGTCGATATTTTCCAACGCGTCAGCCATGGCATCGGCAGCGGGCTGCATGAGCGAGCAGTGGAAGGGGGCCGATACGGGCAGGATGACCGCCTTTTTCACGCCGTGCCCCTTGGCGCTCTCGGCGGCCGCCTCGACGGCCCGCCGCTCCCCGGAAATCACGATCTGACCCGGCGCATTGTCATTGGCAATCTGGCAATCGCCTTCAGCCATGCCGGATGCAACGACCGCTTCGGCCTGTTCGAAGGATGCGCCCAGCAGCGCCGCCATGGCACCTTTTCCGGCGGGGACAGCGGATTGCATGGCATTGCCACGGATCCGCAGCAGCCGCGCCGTGTCTTCAAGCGAAATGGCCCCTGCCGCACAGAGCGCCGTATATTCGCCCAGCGAATGCCCCGCCACGAATTGCGCCTGATCCACCGTGATACCGTGCGCCTCTTCCAGCGCCGCCATCGCCGCCATACTGCAGGCCATCAAAGCCGGTTGCGTATTCGCGGTCAGCGTCAGCTCTTCGGCGGGACCGCTCCACATCAGATCGGACAGTTTTTCGTCCAGCGCCGAATCAACTCGGTCGAACACGTCCCGCGCAGCCTGAGAGTTTTCCGCCAGTGCCTGCCCCATGCCGACAAACTGGCTGCCCTGACCGGGAAAAGTGAATGCGAATGTCATGAATACCTCACGATCGGTGAAGGCCTAGCCATAGCGGATTGCGAAGAGGCATGCCAATGCCAAAGGGGTCACGTTCAACCGTCATTTTCGCTTGAAACTCCCGCAAAGCCCTTCTATGCGCCGCGCTTCACCGGTTGACGGTGGGTTTCGGGAATTGTCCCGATCATCCCATCCATCAATGTCTGTCCCACCTTCACGGGCCTTCATTGCCGTCACCATGTCTGAAGGACTGACTTATGGCTCTCTACGAGCATGTGGTGCTCACGCGCCCCGATATCTCCTCGAATCAAGTCGAGGAATTCATGCAGACCCTGGCATCCAAGATCGAAACCCTCGGCGCGACCGTCGAAGGGGCCGAATATTGGGGTCTGCGCAATCTCGCCTACCGTATGAACAAGAACCGCAAGGCGCATTATTCCATGCTGAAAGTGAACTCGACACCGGGTCTGCTGCATGAAATTGAGCGCCAGCACCGGATCAACGAAGACGTTCTGCGCTATATGACGATCTCTGTCGAAGAATTCAGCGACGAGCCGTCTGCGATCCTGAAGAAGCGCGAAGAGCGCAAACGCCGCGACCGTAACTAGGAAAGGGCAAAGACAATGGCAAAAGAAGACATTCGCATTGAAAACCTGCCGTCCCGGACCCCGTTCCGGCGTCGTCGCAAGGTCTGTCCCTTCTCTGGCGAGAATGGCCTGAAAATCGATTATAAAGACCCGAAGATGCTACAGCGCTACATGTCCGAAAAGGGCAAGATTGCGCCGGCCCGCATCACGGCTGTCTCCCACAAGAAGCAGCGCGAGCTGGCGAAGGCGATCAAACGCGCCCGCTTCCTCGGCCTGCTTCCCTATGAAGTGAAATAAGAGGAGCGAGACCATGGAAGTCATTCTTCTCGAACGCGTCGAAAAACTGGGCAATATGGGCGACGTTGTGTCGGTCAAGCCGGGTTTCGCGCGCAACTTTCTGATCCCGCAGGATAAAGCTCTGCGCGCGACGAAAGCCAACAAGGTCCGGTTCGAAGCCGAACGTGAATATCTCGAGCAGCGCAACGCGGAAAACCGTGAACGCGCCGGGATTGAAGGCAAGTCCATTGACGGAACGCAGATCGTCATGATCCGTCGTGCCGGCGATACGGGCCAGCTTTACGGATCCGTTTCCGTCCGCGACATTTATGAGTCGCTGATGCTCAAGGACATTTCCGTCAAGCGCAACCAGATCATCGTCGAACAGCCGATCAAGACTCTGGGCGTTCATGAGGTTCAGGTTCGCCTGCACGCCGAAGTGTCCGTCCCGATCACGGTCAATGTCGCACGCTCCGAAGACGAAGCCGAGCGTCAGGCTAAAGGTGAGGACGTGATCGCTACGCAGATGGCCGAAGAACGCGCCGACGCCAATGAGGCCGCACAAGAGCGGGCCGAAGTGGTCGCCGAAATGTTCGAAGGCGATGCTCCCGAAGCCGTGTCCGAGGAAACTGTCGTCGAAGGTGACGCATCCGAGATGCAGGCGACTGAGGCCGAACTGAGCCGTGCCGCTCACCCCGAGCCGATCGAAAAACCGGCTGAAGACACCGCTGAAGGCGGTATCGCAACCGGCGAAGACGCCAGCGACGAAGACTAGCGTCTCGGTTCACAGCCCTTTTTGAAAGCCCGCCTCACGGCGGGCTTTTTTGTTGGACCGACCCAGATCGGTCCCCGGCCCGAACAGCGCCAACTCATTGAAACTTATCGGCCTGCAGAAACCCGATCCCCGCATGCGAAACGCGAGGCTACTTTACCCTCGTATCTTCGGTCATGCGGAGGGCGGGTAGGACGCTAACCGACCTTTGAGCCGGAGATCACGGTTCGGCTGTGATGTGGGTTTGCCCCCACGCCCAGCCAGTCCGGAGACACCGTTGAAGGACAGAAGGCTCCGGATGATCAGAACCGTGCTGCGGTGAAAGCCCGTTTTCGGCGGCAGCAATCGCCACCGCCATAGCCACCCTGGCCGGTCGCTGGACAGGCCGACACCGCGGACGCCCTCCGCACCTTTTTCCTCTGCCGCCAGATCAGCGGTCGGACGATGACGGCTGCGCGCTGCGCAGTGTTCTTATCCGTCTCCCTCTTCGTCTCAGTGCATTCGGCCCCTCCAACTGTCCGAGGGAGGGGGAGACGAAAAAAACCCGCTCCGAAGAGCGGCTGCTTTCATTTAGCCGTTGGCCGCCAGGGGCGGGCTGATGACCTCATTATTCTCATCCAGCAGGACCACATCCGGAACGTAGGTCTTGGCGACCTCAGCGTCCATCTGGGCGTAGGTGATGATGATGACCCTGTCGCCGACCTGGACCTTGCGCGCGGCTGCGCCGTTCAGGCCGAACGTCTTGGACCCGCGCGGAGCGGTGATTGCGTAGGTGGTGAACCGTTCGCCATTATCGATATTGAGGATGTCCACCTGCTCGTTCGGCAGGATCCCGGCCAGATCCAGCAAGTCCTGATCGATCGAGATCGACCCTTCATAATGGAGATCGGCCTGAGTCACCGTGGCACGGTGAATTTTGCCTTTCATCATGGTGAGGATCATAAATTGTCCTTTCGGGGGTCCCGGTTACTGCAAAATCCATATAGGGTGTGGCAGAGGCGCGCAAAAGGAGAAGCCGCGAATTTGCATAGCAGGTCCGCAAGGCGTTTATCTGGCGTTCAGGAGGCAAGATTGGATATCCTCATCCTCACGACGGGCGGAACGATCGACAAGGTGCATGATGTGCGCACGGAGCGGCTCGTTTTCGATGGCAGCACGGCGGTTTCCGACATTCTGAAATATGGGCGGACGGACTTTCCGCGCGTGCAGAGCCTGATGTCGATCGACAGTCTGGACATGTCCGAAGATCATCGCGATGCGATCCTGCAGGCCGTCATCAATGCGCCTGAAAACCATATCGTTGTTACCCACGGCACCGGTACGATGGAACAGACCGCGCATCATCTGAACGGCAATATCGGACAGAAAACCGTCGTCCTGTCAGGCGCGATGCGCCCGCAATCGCTCTGGCGCTCCGATGCGGAATTCAATCTGGGCGGCGCCGTCATCGCCGCGCAAACCCTGCCCGCCGGCGTTTATGCCGTGATGAATGGCCGCGTCATCAAGGCCCGCAACGTGCGCAAGGATTTGGAAACCGGGCGGTTCGTCTAAGCCTTCCCCACGGCCCAGAGGGCGAAGGCGTAGTCGGTCGCCGTTTCCTTCAGCGACTTGTAGCGCCCGCTTTCGCCCTGATGCCCCGCTTCCATGTTCATCTTCAGCAGGATCGGCGCCGTGCCCCTCTGGTGATCGCGTAATGTCGCCGCCCATTTGGCCGGTTCCCAATAGGTGACCCGCGGATCGGTCAGACCGCCCGTGATCAGGACAGGCGGATAATCGGCTTCTCGCACATTTTCATAGGGGCTGTAGGACAGGATCGTCCGGAAGGCCGCTTCGTCTTCTAGCGGGTTACCCCATTCCGGCCACTCCGGCGGGGTCAGGGGCAGGTCCGCATCGCTCATCGTGTTGAGCACATCGACGAAGGGCACGGCCCCGATCACGGCCCCGAACAGACCAGGGTCCTGATTGAGCGCAGCCCCGACCAATAGCCCGCCTGCCGATCCGCCATGCGCGACAATCTGGCCGCGCGAAGTCCATCCCAGCTCGGTGAGCACCCGCCCGGCATCAACGAAGTCATTGAATGTATTGACTTTTCTATCCAACTTTCCGGCCTCGTACCAGTCATAGCCCTTGGCCATGCCGCCGCGAATATGGGCGATCGCATAGACAAATCCGCGGTCGACGAGGCTGAGGCGAGCGGTGCGAAAATCAGCCGGAATGGTGTGCCCGTAGGAGCCGTATCCGTAGAGCAGCAACGGGTTGGTGCCGTCCGGCTTGACGCCTTGTCTGTAGAGCAGCGTCACAGGCACGCGCTCCCCGTCTCGCGCCGCGATCTCGATCCGCTCGGTGACATAGTCGTCTGGATCGTGGCCGCTCGGGACCGTCTGCTGCCGTACGAGTTCACGCGCGCGCGTGACCATATCATAAGCATAGACGGAGGCCGGTGTGGTCGGGCTGCTATAGCTGTAATAGAGCGTCGTCGTATCATACTCATAGCCACTGACCAGACCCAGCGAGTAGGCCGCCTCGTCCATCTCGATGGCGTGTTCCGTCGCGGTGGCCATGTCGCGAATGACAATGCGTGGCAGGGCGTTTTCGCGCTCCAGCCGCACCATATGACCCGCATAGGTCTCCAGTCCCAGGATCAGCCGACCGGGCTTGTGATCGATATAGGATTGCCAGGACGCCGGGTCGCTTTCCTCACCCAGCGGTGTGTCGGATCGGAAGACCGCGAAGTCGATCGCTCCCTGATCGTTCGACAGAATGTAGGTCGCGTCGCCCTGCGGAGCGGGCGCATATTCCACGCCGTTGCGGCGCGGTGCGTAGCAGACGGGCGGCACTTGCGGTGAGACCATCGGCACGGCCCAGACCTCACTCGTCGTGTGATCATGCGCCGAAATCAGAATGTGGCGATCATCATCCGAAGACCCCAGACCGACGAAGAAACCGGAATCGGCCTCTTCATAAGTCAGATCGCCTTCGCCTTCCGCATGGACGGATCTGAACCGCACTTTGGAGGGTCGTTGATTGACGTCGCGCTCGACCCAGAACAATATGTCGCTGTCTGCGGCCCAGACCAGCGCACCGGCTGCCGTGTCGATGCCCGTATCATGGACGTCATCGCCGCCGATGGGTTTGACGAAGACCTGATTGTTCTCGGACCCCTTCAGGTCCAGCCCATAGGCAACGCGCGCATGGTCCGGACTGTGGCTGACATCGCCAATATCGAAAAAGCCATCGGCAGCATCCGCCAGCGCTTCCGCGTCGAGCATCATGGTTGCCGGGCCGCCCTCACGCGGCTCGCGCATATAGGCCCCCTGCTCCTGCCCCGGTTCGAAGCGGTGATAATAGCGATAAGGTCCATCCGGCAGTTTGGTCGACGATCGCGCGGGCTCCAGCCGGGCTTTCATCTCTTCGAACAGGGTTTCTTCCAACCCGCCGAGCGGGTCCAGAATAGACGCCGTATAGCGGTTTTCCGCCTCCAGATGGGCGCGAATGTCGGCTGACAGCGCATCAGGTTCGCGCAGAACGGTTTGCCAGTCCCTGTCCTTCAGCCATGCATAATCATCGGTCCATTCATGTCCGAACCGGCTTTGCCTGAACGGTCTTTTTTCGGTTTCCGGCGGGGTCGGGCGTGGTTGCGTCATGCCGCCCATCTAGGGGGGTAGTCATGCTCTGTTAAGGGCTTCCGATTACCGTTTTCGCATCAGGCCTGTCTTTCGTCCTGGCCAATGACCGGATCCTCTATGGCAATTGCCGCACAGACATTGGAATTGGCGCCTGCGCAGCAGGTCGAGACCCAGTCCTATATGGTGCGCCGTCAACTGGTGAAACGTCTGGCTGATTCGATCTGCCTGCCTGAGTCCAAGTTGACACCGCAGGAACGCCACATGGCCGGCGACGTGCTGGTCGAACTGTTGCGATCGGCCGATGCGGATACGCGTGAAGCGGTCGCCAAACGGCTCGTCATGCTCAATGAAGCGCCGCGGACCATCCTGATCATTCTGGCCAAGGACGAGATCGACATCGCGCGTCACGTACTGGAAAATTCCAAGAGCCTGACCGATTCTGATCTGATCCACATCGCACGCAAGGTCCGGATGGAACACCGCGTCATGATCGCCCAGCGGCGACATCTGTCCGACGCGGTCGTCGACGTGCTGGTCGAATTCATGGAAGAAGATGTCGTCGAGACGATTTTGAAGAATAAGGGCAGCAACCTGTCGGAAACGGCGATCCAACGCATTCTGGTCGTCTCGCGGTCGCACCAGCCCTATGTCGAATTGCTGGCCAAACGTGACGAAACGCGACCAAGCCACGGGCTGACCATGTTCTGGTGGGCGAATTCGTCCAATCGTCGCCGTATTCTGCAACGGTTTGCCGTCACCCGACATGTGCTGCAGGACAGCACGGCCGATCTCTACCCGCTGGCGGCGGCTGACAAGTGGCAGGACGCTGGCGTTCGAAAGGCTCTGCAATTCATCGAACGGCGGCAACGCAACCGTGTCGCGACGGAGCGATCCATTTATAGCAGCCTCGAAGAAGCAATCGAGGACGTCGCCCGGACCGGTCTGACCAAGACGCTGGCCGCCGAAATTTCCTATATGGCCGGGATCAAGCCTGCGACGGGCGCGCAGATCCTGACTGATAAGGGCGGCCACCCGCTTGCCATCCTTTGCAAGGCGCCCGGCCTGAAACGGCCCTATCTCGAAAAACTCTGGCAGGGTCTCGGACGCGCCGTCGTGACGCCAGACGGAAAAGAAGACCCGGCCTTCGCCCGCGTCATGGAAACATATGACACCATTTCCACCGATAAGGCCCAGACCGTCCTACGCTACTGGAACTGGTCGCTGACCGCGTCGCTTAGCCCGGAAGTGCTGAAGCATATCAAGAACGGGGTCATCCCGCGGGAAGAGGAATTCGGTGCCGCCGCAATTTCTGCGGCGCTCGTCTTTTCGAACCGGAACTAAGCCCCCTATTCCGGGATAAGCCGTCCCTGTTCATCCGTCAGATTGAAAACGATCCGCGTCCGGAGTCCCGTTCGGGCGACAGGTCGGCCCTCGACCAGTTCTGGCCGATAGGTCCAGCGACTGACCGCCTGCACGGCAGCACGCCTGAACAGCGTCTGTGAACAGGACTGCGCCGCCACATTATAGGGTTTTCCATCCCCGCTAATATCGAAGGTGATAAGACAATGTCCGGAACGATCCGCCAGCCCCGGCATAGCCGGTGGTATTCGGACAATCGGTTCGGGGTCGCGGTCAATCGGGCTTAGCGTCGTCGGAAAGTCGAATGTGAGTTGCGGTACGTGAACAGGTGTATGTGTCACGGGCACAAGCGTTTCCTGGGGGCGTCCGGTCTCAGGGACTCCGATCATCGGAGGGGCGGGCGGAATTTCGACTTGCTTCAAAGGATCGGGTCGTCGCCGATCCAGACGGAGTGGCGGATCGATGATTATGGGATTGATGTCATAGGCCACGCGAGCCGACTTATCCTGCGGCCGGAAGTCCTCCGATATCAAGGTCTGCATCGTGATGAACAATCCCGCCGTTATGATTGCGGCCCCCGTCAGAACGGGGAGAAAGGCTGCGTGAGAGCCGTGCCGCGACATGGCGGCCGATAGCGTCTCATGGGAGCGAGTTGCGGCTTTATACGGCCGGATATGTTGACCCATTTGTAAAACCAGAGGCGCTGCGCTCATAATGTCACTCCCTTATATAGTTACTGTATAACATAACTACGCAAGAGATGCAAACGGCTCACGGTGGCCCATATCCGGCAATAAAAAACCCAGCCCGAAGGCTGGGTGATTATCCTGATAATCGGCGCTAGGCGTTAGCCGGTCGTCGTCCGGACATAGAGCCTGTCATAGTCAGGCTTGAATTTCAGGCAATTCTCATCTTCCAGATCAAACTCGCCACCGGCAAAGACGATATTGTCATATTCAAGCTTGATTTTGGAGTAGCAGAGCTCGCGTTCGACATTGCGCTCGAACTCGCAACGCGCTTCAACCGCCTGACGCTCTTCCGTGATAAACTTGATCCAGCGACGTGCATTGCGGGCTTCGCGCGATGTCGACGGAACTTTCTGGAAGGTCTGAATGGCTTTAGCCCGGATTTGCGTGATCGGTGCGCTATCCATCTGTGCATCCGTCATCTCGCAATCGAGACGTGAGGCTTTCTGCGTTGAATCATAGATACAGTTCGCAACCTGCATCCAGGATTTGCCGGCATCATAGCCGCGATCGATCGCCTGGCGGAATGCGGTTTCGGCTTTGTCGCACTGCCCTTCATTAAAGAAGGCTTCGCCCAGATCGGCGTAGAGCTTGGCGCTGCTCGACGACTTGGCCGCTTCTTCGAGAACCGGGATTGCACGGCCATATTCACGCGCCGCGCGCCAGTAGTTGGAAAGTTCCTTGAGATTGTCGGCACTGCGCGACACGCGCCCTGCATTCATCTCGCGGTCCATGATCACGGCAGCCTGATAAGGCATGTCGTAATAGGAATAGTAGGAAATCACCTTCTTGATGTCGGGCTCGCTCGTCAGCGCGCCACCGAGATAGAGCATCTTATTGACTTCGAACGCGTCTTTTTCACGTCCGCCGCTGGCCAGAAGCGAAATCCAGTTGTTCCAGTTAGTCTGATCTTCGGGCCAGCGCTGGATCATTTCCTTGACGATATCCGCCTGACGTTCGGGCATGCCGAGATCATTGTAGAGGAAATTCAGCAGGTCGAAATGCTTCTTCTCTTTTGGGTTGGCGCGGTTGAACCAGCGTTCGGCCCATGGCAGCGCGCGCTGATATTCCTCGGCGCTGACCCAGGCCGATACGAGCAGATCGACATAGCTCGGCTTTTCCTGAACGCCGCGCGCCAGCAAGGCTTCCAGCTTCAACGCGCCTTCGCGATACTGCTCATTGGCGATCAGGAGCTGGGCGATCGCCAGTTCGATCTGCTCGGCTTCCGCCGGCAGGAGGCCGCCGGAGTCGATCGCGCTCTGGAACGATTGCAGCGACATCGACATATTATTGACGTCATTATAACTCTGACCAAGCATCTGATAGATGATCGACCGCTCATAAGGGATGAGCTCGGAATTGGTTGACAGAAGACCGTTGAGAATGTTGATCGCCGTCTGAGGATCATCGGCGTTGATCGCTTGTAGCGCCTCATTCACTTTTTCACCAGCGGCCGCACTGAACTGTCGCGCTTCTTCGGGAGCGGGCTCCTGCGCGAAGGCCGGCGCGATCACGCCGGACAGGCTCACTGTCGCAACAGCCATCAGGCTCGCGCCAAGCAGGCTGGCTGTTCTGAACTTAAGGGCGTTCATCATGATCGTCTCCTGTCAATCTGTCTCGGAGCCATCCGATAGACATCGTACGGCCCGTTTATTCTCGGATACCCGTATCTCAAGGCGCCGGAACGCAGCCGATAAGAGCATCATGGTCGCGGCGTATTGTCAGAAGCGCCGCAGGCAGGCTCGAAAGCCTGCCATGAATTGCAACCCCTATTCCGGGATGACGTTCCCACGTTCATCGGCCAGCTGGAACGTGATCTTCGTTTCCACGCCCTTCCGACCGATTGGACGTCCGTCCTGAATCTTGGGGTTATACTTCCAGCGCTCCACGGAACGGACCGAGTTGCGGCGGAACAGATCCTGCGTGCAATAGGTTGCCTGGATGTTGAAAGGCTGTCCTTCCGGCGACACGTCGAACCGCATCCGGCAATGGCCAGACTTTTCGGCCCGGGCCGGCATTTGCGGCGGGATCCGGACGAGAGGCTGTGCGTCGCGGTCCGACACGGCAATCTGAAACTGCGAACGATCGATCGTCGGGGCTTCAAATTCGGGGATTGCACCTTCGACGACCGCGATTGGTTCAGATGGGCGGTCGGCTTTCTGACGTTCGATCTGTGGCGGTGGTGGCGGTGTTTCGATCTTTTTGATCTCGGCGATCTTGGTTTCACGCTCGAGGATCTTCAGATCTTCAACCTTCGGATTGATCTCGAACGCTTCCAGATCGAGCTTGTCTTCCGGTTTGAACTCCTCGGAGATGAGGCTCATCATGAGGACGAACAGGACGACCGTCACGAATGCCGCAGGGATAATGGCAAGCCAGCGAAGAAAACTCATGTCAAATCCTTCCTATTCCGTACCGACGCGAGTCTCGACACCGAGGTCCTGGAACAGTTCCTGAACCCCCATGACGGTTCCAACATCCGCATTGCGGTCTGCCTGGATGATCGCGTTGGCCTTAGGTGTTTCGTCCCGCAGCGCAGTCAGAATCGGGCGAATCTCCTCGATCCTGTAAGGACGCTTGTCGATCCACACATTGGATGAGCTGTCGACGGCAACCAGAATGGTCGGGTTCCACTCAACATCCGTCGTCGCTTCGGGCTTGAAGGGTTCAAGACCGGGCGTTTTGACGAAGACTGACGTCACGATGAAGAAGATCAGCAGAATGAAGACGACGTCGAGCATCGGCGTCATATTCAACTCTGTGCCTTCATCCTCGATAACGGTGCGTGAGCGACGGGCCATAATGTTACCTTATATCATTATCGGAGCATTTGCAAGGTCGACGCACAGTTCTGACGCACCCGACCCAGTCAACACCCCTCTATGAAACCTCTATGATTTCGATCTTCGACTGCATGCCGCGTCCGTCCAGACCATCCTTGAGCTGCACGAGCACATTATGTTTGGCTTCGGGATGAAGGCGAAGAATGACCGAGGCTCCGGGCTTGTCGGCGAGCTGACGCTCGACGCGGGCCATGACACCATTGCAGGTCGACCGGACCTGATCGACGGAACACTGGCTGTTCTCATCGACATAGACCGTGATCGCGGGCGGGCTGTTAGGCGGCGGTGGCGTATCTTCCGGCGGCGGTGGCGGCTGTGTCAGATCGACACCCGTTTCGTCCAGAAAGACAGCGGTGACGATGAAGAAGATCAACATGATGAAAACGATGTCGAGCATCGGTGTCATATCGACATCGGCTTCATCGTCATTATTGCGGCGGCGATTGCGTCTCATGGATCAGGCCTCCCTAGTAGGCGCCGCGATCGACGACGAGATCGTCGGCGAAGCGGGCAGTCTCACGCGCGCTCCAGCGCGGCAGGACAGTGGAGAAGTAAAGCCCCGACAGAGCCGCCATCATGCCGGCCATAGTCGGAATTGTGGCGCGGAACACGCCCCCAGCCATCAGGCGAGCCGAACTGGACCCGGAGTAAGCCAGCACATCGAATACGTCGATCATACCGGTCACGGTACCGAGCAGGCCAAGCAGCGGGGCAAGTGCAACCAGTGTCTTGATCAGGGCGACGTTGGAAATGGTCCGCTCCTTGACCTGGCTGATCATTTCATCGCGAATTGCGAGGGCGCGCCAAGATGAGCGGTCAGTACGGGCATCCCATTCCGCCTTCAGACGATTTTTCATCGGCTTATGGGCGATCAGATAATAGGCGATGCGCTCGAGAATGAAGGTCCACATCGCGAAAATAACGATCGCGATCGGGATCAGGACGGGTCCGCCCTGCTGGAGGAAGCTCTGAAGGCCGCCGATGATGTTGCCCATTGGGATATCCTTTCGGGGTCGTCGTTTCGGGGTCGTCTATCGAGGCCGCCGGACGCCAAGGCCCGATGGCAGACGGGATAGTCGCCACCGCCCGGTCGAGCCGGACGGTGGCTGAAAAACCCTAGATATTGGTGACCGGGGCACCACCGACGCCGCGCGATTCGACGTGACGTGCCACGATACCGGCGGATTGCTCTTCCAGTGTCGCCTGGACCGAGCGAGCCATAGAGGCTGCGAAGCTGTGAATGATCAGCAGCGGGATCGCAACGATCAGACCCAACATCGTGGTCACAAGAGCGACCGAGATACCACCAGCCATCAGCTGCGGATCACCTGCACCATAGATCATCATGGCTTGGAAGGTCTGGATCATACCGGTCACGGTACCCAGCAGACCCATCAGCGGCGCGATACCGGCGATCAGCTTGATGAAGTTGAGGCCGAATTCGAGTTTCGGGCTTTCCTGAAGAATGGCTTCGTCCAGCTTCAGCTCAACAGTGTCGGCATCGGCATTGCGAGCACCTTCATAGGCGAGCATGACACGACCCAGTGCGTTCGACTTGGATGGCTGCGACTTCCGCTTCTGTCCGGCAACCGCCATGCGGATCAGGAACAGACGGACGATCAACAGAATGCCGAGGACCGCGGTGATAGCACCGAGCAGCATGATGATGTTACCGATAACGCCACCCTGCTGAGCGCGCTCCCATGGCCCAGGACGCAGGTCGAAGGTCTTGAGCAGCTCACCACGTGTCGGATCGATCGGCGCATAGATGACCTCTCCGGAACCCGCACCGAGCAGACGATCAGCTGCAGACTGGATCGCACCGCCAGGCTGAGCCGGCAGAAGCGCCAGAAGCGGCAGGTCTTCGCCATCGGCGACAGGCGGGTTATATTGCAGGAACTCGCCGCCATTGGTCGTGAAAGCCACGAACGGACCGACGCGCGTCACGGATGTCTGACCGTCAAGACCGGCAACCTGAGCATCGAACGCTTCGACTTCGCGCTGCTCGCGGATTTCTTCGAGCATGGTCTGCCAGATAGCATTGAGGTCGGACGTCGATGGCAGAGCGTCGGAGTTGGCGACATCACCGAGAACGCGTGTGCGGTTCGGCATTTGCGCCGTGATCAGCGAACGATCCAGCGTCGACTTGAATTCACCAGCCATGGAGCGGGCGAGACCAAAGACTTCGCCGAACTCACCTTGAGCGGCAGTCAGCTGCGCTTTCAGCGCATCGATCTGGTTCTGGTTGGCCTGGAAGCGCTGTTCGACGCGGCGAGCTTCGGCCTCGAGATTGCTGAGCTCCGTGCGGGCCCGGTTCAGTTCGGCCGTCTGCTGTGAAGCATTGGATTCGAAGTCGCGGATCCGCTGCTGATTGATCTGCTCCTGTTGAGCGGAATCAGCCCGGACCTGGTTCAGCAGGTCCTGGATTGAGTTGATCTGCGCCGAAGCCGGTGCAGCGAGAAGAGCCGATCCCATCAGGGCGGCCATGGTGGATTTGAAGAATTTCATGGTCTTGTTTCCCTGTCGATTAGTTGGCGGCCATTACAGGCGCATAGATGACTTCCGGAGCCGCCTGCTCCCGGGCGACGCGGATCGTCTGACGCAGCTGACGGGTATCGACCTCGTCGAGCTGAACCCAGGACCCGCTTCCCATGTCATAACGCTTCGCAGAGTCATCACGCTTGTCGAGGAAGATGTAGGAGGTCCGGCCAAAGCGGATGAAATCGACGACATTTCCGGGCTCTTCCGGGTGCACACCCTGATAGCTTTCCGTTGAATAGCCATAAGTCGCTTCGATCTTGTAAGCATTCAGAACCTGACGATATTGCTCTGCAGGCGATACGGCCGGATTGGCGAGCGCGGCCTGAACCCGCTGAACCCGCGCCAGGCGCTCTGTCAGGCGGAACGGCACATCCGCTCGGATCGAATCTTCGAGCTCGACCGTCATGCGCAACATCATCGGGCTCATGCCCTGCTTGATCTGCTCGACCGTGCCGAGCTGGTTGCGCACCGAGTTGATCTCGGATGTCTGACTATCGAGGAAAATCTGCTGCTGGGCCACAAACAGCTTCGTATTGTCGAGCTGCTGAAGAACGGCGCGATATTCACGCACCGCAGAGCCAGCGACATCATCCGCTTCGTTTACCTGACGTTGCGCCGCCGCGGACGAAGCCGTGGACTGGCGCGCCGCAGAGAGGGCAGATTCGAGCTGGGCCTGAGCCGGCATCGCTGCCGTTACGGCTAATGCCGCGGCAGCGCAGGCAAGCATGGCCCGCCTGGCGTTGGATTTGATCAGCATGGTGTCCTTCCAGGTCTGGTTCATATTATTGTCCCGATTTTTGCGTTTCACCTTCATCACGAGCGCGCCTAACTGGCGTCCGCGGCACGTTCACCCTTGCGGATGGGCGCCGTCATCGTGCTGATGGCCGACTCACCCCGGGCGATGCGTACATTCTGACGCAGTCCCAGAAGTTCCGAGTTGGACAGAGCGTCCCACTCCTTGGTGTCTTCATTGTAGCGATAACCTTCGGAGCTATCCCGCTCCAGATAGAGCAACGCCATGCGGCCATAATGAATGAAGTTGCCATCATAGATCTGGTCACGCAGGTCGAACAGCACGGCCCCGCTTTCAAGCGCCTGCTCCTGTTCGTCGGAGAGATCGCATTCAGCCGATTCGACGTTCTGTTCGCAGGCCGCGAAACGGGTGCCGGGATTGATCGGATTATTGCCCGTATAGGAACCGACTTGAAGGCCATATTCGACCTCGGTCCCGATCAACTCCATGGCGCGACGATAGATGTCACTGGCCAGCAGACCGTCGCCCTGAAGGTCTTCGCGGAGTGAATCCAGCAATCCAAAACGACGCTCGATCCGGAAGGGAAGGCCATCGACCATTTCCTTTTCGAGCTCGGCGACCATGGTACGAACCAGCGGGATCAGCTCTTCGGACGCGTCATTATTCTGCGCGGCCTCGATCCGCTGCGTCAGGCTCGCAATCTCGGCCTGCTGCTGCGTGAGGTAATATTCTCTGAGGGCAAGGTTGGAACGACGAGCTGTAATCTCCTCCAGAACCGATTCATATTCGGCTACGGAGACCGGGACTGTCTGATCCTGAGCTTGGGCGGGTACACCCATAATCGCACTCAGGGAGACTCCCAGACAGGCAACTGTGCACAGGGCAAGTTGCCGGGCAGGTTGAGATAGCACCACTCACGTCCTCCAATATCTCTCGGCTTCTGACGAGCCTTAACGAGCGGTCGCCTACACGGGCGACCTTTCTTAATCAATCACTACCTCGCACTCGTCTCAAGCTTTTTCCATAGGTTTTTCACAGGAATGTGTTGGGACGCGGTTTGAAAGGTTGAATGCTGGCGCGCTCACACGCGTCAGGCGGGATTAATCATAAAGTAGGAAAGCGCGAGTCGTCAGATCAGTTCCAAGAAAGTTATCGAGTCTTTAAGACAGACAGGTTGGGAAACCGACCGGTCACGGCTGTGCGGCGCGAAACGACTCGAAGCAAAAGACTGAAAATGGCGTGGTTTTCAGAGAGAGGGGATGGCTGGGGTGGCTGGACTCGAACCAGCGGTACACGCTACCAAAAAGCGTTGCCTTACCAACTTGGCTACACCCCATCGATCCGTGAGTGAGATCGGCCTTTCGGCCCTCACCCGTCTCTGGTGAGCGCGGCTTTTATGAGCGCGATCCGAAAAAGGCAACGCCAAATTCCGACCGAATGCAGACCTGTTACACCCCAGCTACACAAGCCCCATTCTGACGATGGGTGTGCAGACGAAAACCACGCAGACTCTGATAACAGCCTTGTGTGCGTCATCCCCTTTGCAAATGGGATCAATCATGCGACATATCGTTTAACGGTAAACATCTTGCCTCGAGCGTTCTTCCTGTCGGGAAAAGCGCTTCGGCCGAAAGCGAGCATACGTGAACACGCCAGCGACCTACACACCACCACAGCGACGACTTAGTGGGACCAAAGTGTTCTTCATTTCGATCGCAGCGGTCGTGATCGGGCTGTTCGTGTTCTTCTTCCTGCTGGTTATCCTGATTTCCGGTCTCGCCGCTGCAGCCGGTTCGTCGCCGCCTGACACGCGGGCGACCGTGCTGGAGATCGATCTGAGACTGTCTCTGCTGGATGCGCCTGTCGCACCGACCCTGTTTTCCGACAGCCCCGCATCCGTGGTGGGTATCGTCAGAGCCCTCGACCGCGCGAAGACCGACAAGCGTGTCAAAGGCGTCTTCATTCGCGGGGAAACGGGCGGGCTTGCGCCAGCCAGCGCCGAAGAATTGCGACTGGCCCTGATCGACTTCAAGACATCCGATAAATTCGTCATCACTCATGCGCAGGGTCTCAGCAGCACCTCCGTGATTCCCTACCAGGCGATCAGTGCATCCGATGAAATCTGGCTACAGGCCAGCACGTCGATTGCAACGGCTGGTCTCTATTCGCAGTCTGAATTCCTCGGCGGCACGATGGAGCTGCTCGGCGCGCAGCCGCAATTCATTCGTCACGGTGCCTATAAGAATGCCGTGAACAGCTACACGGAAGAAGGCTTCACGCCCGAACATCGCGAAGCGATGGAAAGCCTGCTCACCTCGATCTTCGATGAGAGCGTCGACAATATCGCGACCGATCGCAGCCTCGACCGCGCAACCTTGCTGCAACTTTTCGAGACCGCGCCCCACAATGCGTCCGACGCCAAGACCGCCGGTCTGATCGACCGTCTCGGCTATCTGGAAGAAGCACGCGACAGCATTCGCGAACGTGTCGGAGACGATGATATCACCTTCACGCCGATCGCAGACTATGATCCGAAAGGTAATTTCGGCAAGCCCGTCATCGCACTGATCGAGGCGCAGGGCTCGATCCTGCCCGGAAAGAGCGGCGGCGACGGCCTGTTCTCCGCGGCGACCAGCATTGGCGGCGAAACCTATGCGGCGGCGCTCGACGCGGCTCTTGACGATGATGATGTCAAAGCCGTTCTGTTCCGGATCAGTTCGGGCGGCGGGTCAGCTGCCGCGTCGGATCAGATCATGGCTGCCGTCCGGCGCGTGCAGGATGCGGACAAACCGGTCATTATCAGCATGGGTCAATATGCGGCCAGCGGCGGCTATTATATTGCCGCCCCGGCCGATCATATCGTGGCCATGCCGCAGACCATTACCGGTTCGATCGGTGTCTTCGGCGGCAAGATCGCCTTTGAAGAGACATTCGCCAAGGCGGGCTACAATCTGGAAGCGATCCAGATCGGCGGTGATTTTGCGGGCGCCTACAATATAGACACGCCCTTCACGGAGTCACAGCTGGCCGGGTACCAGGCCGAAATGGACCAGATCTATGAGGACTTTGTCGGCGTAGTCGCGTCCGGCCGCAATATGAGCCGTGAAGCCGTGATCGAGATTGCTGAAGGCCGCGTCTGGACCGGACAGCAGGCGTTCGAGCGCGGTCTGGTCGACGAACTCGGCGGGTTCGATACAGCCTTGCGCGCAACCCGTCGCCTGGCCGGACTGGACGAGGATGCCGCCGTCCGTCTGGAACGCTTTCCGCGACCCAAATCGCGCGAAGAGCTGTTCAACGAACTGCTCTCCGGTACGGCCTCGACGGGACAGGACCTCGAAGCCCTTTCCGCTCTGATGCAACGCCCGGAAGTGCAAGCCCTGATCGCGATCCGACAGGACGCCCAGGCGCGCGGCGCGGAATTGAAGGCCCCGTTACCCAAGGTCCGTTAATGGCGTCCATCCCCTTCATTCGCGACTTTGACTTCGATTACGGCGTTCCGGCGCAGTTGAGCGAGCGGGTCGTGCGGGTCATCGCCGACAATCCCGGACCCTTTACCTTTACGGGTACGGGCGTCTTCATCATCGGTGCCAGCGATACGGTCTGCGTGATCGACCCCGGCCCCGAGACGCCGAAACACATGGCGGCATTGGACGCAGCGCTGGCGGGCAAGACCGTCAGCCATGTCTTCGTGACCCATCACCATCTCGACCATAGTCCCCTCGCCGCACCGCTGGCGGCCCGGCATGGCTGCAAAGTCTATGGCTATTCCGTACACCCCGCTGCCGGTGACGGCGCACATATGCCACTCGAAGCGGGCGATGACCTGTCGTTCAAACCGGATGTCGAAATCCGTGATGGCTACACGGTCGAAGGTCCCGACTGGACGCTGAGCGCCGTCCACACGCCGGGCCACACATCCAACCATCTCTGCTATGCCTTGAAAGAGGAAAATACGCTTTTTTCAGGGGATCACATTATGGGCTGGAGCACCTCGGTCGTGTCGCCGCCGGATGGGGATATGGGCGACTATCTGGCATCGCTCCGGCGCATTCTCGACATGGATTTCGACACGATCCTGCCCACCCATGGCCCCGCTATCACGGCGGTGGGGCCCTTCGTTAAGGCCTATATCGACCACCGGCTTGCACGAGAGGCGCAGATCATGGGCGCGATCCAGTCCGGCCTGACCGAAATCGGACCCATTGTGGCGGAACTCTACAAGGCAGTGGACAAGCGGCTGCATCCGGCGGCGGCGCATAGCGTGCTGTCCCACCTCATTCATATGCGCAAGACCGGTCGCGTCGAAGCGTCCGGCCCGGACGGGTTGCGCCAAAGCTACAGGGTGGCCGCCTAGCCCTCCGTCATCGCATCGAGAAACTTGCCGATCCGCTCGGCATTAGCTCCGAGATCCGAACCGCCGACGCGGCTGGTCGAGCGGATATCGACACGCGTTCCATCGCCTTGCGCAGGCCGCAGACGGATGGTGACGTCATCCTTGAAGCCATACCAGAAGGTTTCCGCCGTGGCGTCGATGCGTCCGCCTGCCGGATCCGTCTCCTTGATGGTCCAGCCCATATTGCGCGCGACCTGCTCGGCCCGTCCGAAGGCCACGTCCGGCGCTTCGCTCAGCACCAGAGTCCGGATTTCGGGATAGGCCTGCGTCTGCAGGGCGGAGACGAGCTTCATTACGGGCTCGCCATTGGAATCGCGCTCCGACGTGCGGGCGCGCTTCCCTGCATAATCCACCGTGTTGACACCGTCCGTTGCGTCGCGTTCCGCCATGATGACAGACCCGAAGACCGGTGGGTCCTGCGTATCGGTCGTAATGTCATGGATGAAGGGCAAGCTGGCGACTTTGGCGCGGGTCGCACTTAGCTGGGCAAAGGCAATGACAGGTATGATCAGGGCGAAAATCGCGATAATCAATCCTTTGCGGGGCTTGATCAGCAATCCCGCCAGCAAGGCGATCAGGCCCATGACGGCTGTCGCAATCAGAAGGATCGGTCCGACCTCGCGGGTCAGGGTTCCGAGACCGAATTGCCACGACCAGAGGCCGATCTTTGCCCCGAGCCCGGCCAGGATGAAGACAAGCGGCGACAGAATTGTCAACGCCAGCGTGATCCGCAAAATCCAACGGCGAATGAGATGTAGTTTGGGCTCAGTCGGGGCTTTGTCATAGACGGTCGGGTCGGCGGTTTCCGTGACGATCGGCTCATGATCGGGGTCAGGTGGCGTATTGGCGGGTTTATCGTGCGGTGTTTGTGTCATGCGCGCGCTTTAACCCCGCTTAAGGATAAAGACGAGTTTTCTCCCACGTATCGCCATTTCTTTTGAACAGGATCCGGTCATGCAGGCGGAAAGCGCCGTCCTGCCAGAATTCGATAGCGCGCGGGACGAGCCGGTAACCGAACCAGTGCTCGGGTCGCGGCACGGCCTGTCCTTTGAAGCGCGCTTCCGTTGCATCCATTTCAGCGATCAACGTATCGCGGTCCTCGACGGGGCGTGACTGATCCGAGGCCCAGGCCGAGATCTGCGATCCACGCGCTCGGCTCTGAAAATAGTCGTCCGACCCTTCGGGGCCGACCCGTTCGACATGACCCCGCACCCGGACCTGCCGACGCAGGCTCTTCCAGTGAAAGCAGAGCGCCGCGCGGGGAACCTCGGCCAGTTGCTGGCCTTTGGCCGATTCCGAGTTGGAATAGAAGTCGAACCCTTGCGTGGTCAGGCCTTTCAGCAGAACGATCCGCACATCCGGTTGCCCGTCCGCATCGACGGTCGCTACCGACATGGCATGCGGATCATGCGGTTCGGTCTGCCCGGCCCGCGCGAGCCAATGCTCGAATAGAGCGATCGGATCATCCGCATCGATCCAGCCCAAGTCCCGGTCGGTATCGTCATTCAGATAATCGGTCGCGGATGGTGATGCGGGAATGGATTTGGACATATTCTTGCTCACCAATCGCTTGTTAACGACGTTCCTTGACGGGTCGTTGACTCTCTTCAGGCAGATTTAGACAGGGTTCACCCTGAATGCACAGACTTTATCAACGTGGGATCGAAAGATTTATGACTCGCCAGAAAGCGCTTCTCATTCTCGGCTGCCCTATGAATGCCCGCGAAGCGGACATCCGGGCTGCATGGCGTAAGAAGGCGAAGTTTTTTCACCCCGACAGTCCCTACGCCAATATCGGCGCATTCATGCAGGCCAAGTCAGCCTTCGAAACACTTATCCCGCCCGCACCGCAATCCATGCGCGTCCGCGCCGGGGGCCGCCGCTTCTAGTCGCACAGCCGGGTCATTGATTCTGTAAACGCGAAAAGCGGGCCAACGGCCCGCCTTCCAGTGTTTGCAATGCCGGACCTTTATTCCGGGATCAGCGTCACGACGACGCGACGTTCGAACGCATCCGGTTCTTCATCATCCAGAATGGTCCGTTCGCCCATCGGCACGATGGCCACACGGTCGGCCATGACGCCGCGATCATTCAGTTCGGCCAGAACAGCATCTGCACGCCTGTCGGACAGGGCCAGATTGGCTTCGCTCTCGCCTACACTGTCGGCGTAACCGACCACTTCCAGACGGAACAGATCGCAATCATCATAGGCGCTCGATACGGCGCTAAGTGTCGCCTCAGCATCATTGTCGAGATCTGACGATCCCGTTTCGAAAAAGACGGCGAAGGAACGCGCCTCGCACAGTTCCGACAGTCGCATGTCGTCGGCCTTGTTCATCGTTGTACAGGCCGTAACGCCCAGACCCAGTGCGGTCATAATCAACAGTTTACGCATAAGTTTCTCCTCGATTGACTGTAAGAACAACTGATGGCCGGTGAGATGGTTCCTGATGCAGCGATCCCATCCATAATTCCGGTCGCCATCGCTGGCCCTTGCAGAATGAAGCCGCTAAGCGTGGTGTATGTCATTCAACACCTATGGCCGCCTGTTTCGCGTAACCACCTGGGGAGAATCCCATGGTCCGGCGATCGGCTGCGTCATCGATGGCTGCCCGCCGCGCATTCCGCTCAGCGAAGCCGACATCCAGCCTTACCTCGATGCGCGCCGCCCGGGAACATCGCGCTTCGTGACGCAGCGCCGAGAACCGGACCGGGTCCGTATTCTGTCCGGCGTCTTTGAAGGCCTGACGACCGGAACGCCGATCAGCCTGATGATCGACAATATGGATCAGCGCTCAAAGGATTATTCCGAAATCAAGGACCGCTACCGACCCGGTCATGCCGACTATACCTATGATGCCAAGTATGGACATCGCGACTATCGCGGCGGTGGGCGATCCAGTGCACGCGAAACCGCAACGCGGGTCGCCGCCGGCGCGATTGCGCGAAAGATCATTGACGGCGTCACGGTTCGCGGCGCCGTCATCTCGATCGGCGATCAGGATATTGATCGGGATCGCTGGGATTGGAACAGCGTTACAGACAATCCGCTCTGGTGCCCCGACCCGGTCGCGGCAAAGGACTGGGAGCGCTATCTCGACAGCATCCGCAAGGACGGCAATTCCGTCGGAGCCATCGTTGAAGTCCAGGCTGACGATGTGCCGCCCGGTTGGGGCTCACCTGTCTATGCCAAACTCGACACGGAGCTCGCCGCAGGCCTGATGAGCATCAACGCCGTCAAGGGCGTCGAGATCGGCGATGGCTTCGCCGCCGGACGCGCCAAGGGCACGTATAATGCAGACGAAATGCGTCTGGATGACGATGGCCGGATCATGTTTCTGGCCAATCATTCGGGCGGTATTCTCGGCGGAATCAGTAATGGCAACACCATCGTCGCGCGCCTCGCGATCAAACCAACTTCCTCCATGCTCACGCCGACCCGGTCAGTGAATGCAAAGGGCGAGGAGGTCGACGTCTCGACCCGCGGCCGCCATGATCCCTGCGTCGGCATCCGCGCTGTCCCTGTCGCCGAAGCCATGCTTGCCTGTACCCTGGCGGATGCTTTCCTGATGCACCGCGCTCAAATCGGAGCTAATTAATGTTTCCAGTTATCCTTGGAACGGCGGCCCTAATGGGCGGCTCCGTCTTCCTGATCCGCAAGCGGCTATCAGGACCATCGCTGAAAAAATATGATGCGCCACCCCCCTTGTTTCGTGATCCGGACCCGGCCTCACCCGGCATCGCGAAGGTGAATGACTATCTGGTCGAAAACTTCATCAAGCCGGCTCAAGCCGAACGCACCAGGCTTGGATCCATGAATGGATGGGAAGGCAAGCGCGAACGGTTTGATGAGGCCGGACTGGCCCGGACCGATCTGAAGGCCGACTATCGCGATGACTGGATCGAAGTCGAAGGACGCAAAATTCATGGCCGCTGGACATTGGTGGATGGTTGCGACCCGGATCGCCGCATTCTCTATTATCACGGCGGGGCGTTTACGGTTGGATCGGATATCAGTCACAGACCCCTGACCGTCAATCTTGCAAAGCGGACGGGCTGTGCCGTTTTCGCACCAAATTACCGTCTCATGCCTGAAAACTCGCGCCGTGATGCCATTTCCGATTCGCGCGCCGCCTATCACTGGATTCTGGACAATGGCCCGGACGGACCAGCCCCCGTCAAAGCACTGGGCGTGGCCGGCGATAGTGCGGGCGGTAATCTGACCCTGATGATCAGCAACTATGCGCGCGACAATGCTCTGCGTGAACCCGATGCGATTTTTGCATTATCTCCGAGTACGGACACCACGGCAGCCTCTCCGACATTCAAGGACAACCTTGAAACGGATCTGATGCTGCAACCGCTGCTTCGCCCCCTGCTGAAAATACCGCGTACACTGCTTCTTCTTGCATTGAAGAAGTCGATCCAGATGAATCCGTCTGACACGGATGTCAGTCCGGTGTTCGCCGATCTGTCAGACCTTCCGCCAACACTCGTTCAGGCTAGTTCGACAGAAATGCTTTACGGCGACGCTGTGCGCTATGTGAACAAGGCTCTGGCGGCAGGCAGCCCGGTGACGCTTCAAGCCTGGTCGCATACGCCACATGTGTTTCAAATCTTCGATGACGTGCTGCCCGAAGCACGCGAAGCGCTGGATCACGCGGCGGACTTCTTCAAAGCGCATGGGGTCGCGAAACCCAAATGATGGGTCTGCGACGCATCGCGGCCTATCTGGTCGATTATATTGTCATCCTGCTGTGGCTGGGACTGATCTTCAGCGCCGCCATGCTGGGCCTTATCGGAATCAATGATCCGGATGTCTGGACGGGCGCGGATCGGTGGATCGCGCAAGCGCAGGCCTTCCTGATGGTGACCCTGCCCGTCTATCTTTATTTTACTATATCGGAATCGCGCGGGCGGAAAGCGACGCCCGGTAAACGGTTGCTGGGCCTCACGGTGGACGGCACGCCATTGCAAATCATGCAGCGCAACCTTGTGAAGTTTCTACCGTGGGAGGTCGCTCATACCGCGATCTGGCACGGCATGCCGCTGCCCGCAGCCAGCGAACCGACACCGCTCGGCCTCACGCTCATGTGTCTATCGATGGCCGCCGCAGGCCTTTATATCATCAGCCTGTTCATCGGTTCGGGCCGCACGCCCTATGACCGGATCAGCGGCACGCAGGTCGTCCGCGCGACCTGACAGGCCGTTAAGTTTTATTGAACCGATCATGAACGTCAGGCTCAGCATCGCTTCAAAGGCCGCCCCCTAGAGACATCTCATCGGCCCGGGAATCACCCCGACCCGAGCAAACCAGGAGATGTTTCGCATGACACAGTCATTCAAGAAAACCCTGGCTGCCGTCACTGTGGCCGCAGCCGCTTTCGCCCTTCCGACCGCCGCGTTCGCGGGCGACTATCGCAAATGTAAAGACACGGAAGCGGCCATCGCCGGTGGTCTGATCGGTGGCTCGCTCGGGACCATTGTCGGCGAAGAAATCGCTGGTCGTGGCGACAAGACCGAAGGCGCGATCGCCGGAGCCGTCATTGGCGGCATCATCGGTGCGGCTATCGGCGACGGTGCCAGCGACTGCGAAAAAGATGGGCGCATCTATCGTGATGGACGCCTGATCGGATCGGCGCCTGTCGTCGGCTACGGACAGCCCGGCTATCAGGATGTTCAGTATCGCAGCCATCGGGATCGGGGCTATCGCGACCGGGATTATCGCCATCGCGACCGGAACTACCGGGATCGGGATCGTCGCGACAGGGGCTATTCGTCCCGCCAGCATGATCGCGATCTGCGCCGGATTGATCGCCGCATCAACCGGCTGCGCAATGAACGGCGCGACCTGAAACATCGCGCCCGCTATGAGCGGGGTCGGTGGATCAACCGCCGCCTGAACGAGATCAGCTATGAGCTGGACTATCTGAAGGATGAGCGCCGCCGTGTGAAACGGGCGTGGAACAATCGCCGTCAGCCTTATTCGCGACCCCGCCATCAGGACCGTCGCTGGTAGGAAGCGCGAGACAGGTCGAGTTGGCAGCCTGCCCCATCGGGTTGCCGGATCGGCTCATGAAGCCCTGATCTCCGGATCAGGGCTTTTTGCTATCGGCAAAGCTTAATGGTGGGTTCAGACTTCGTTCATTTCACATCGGCTTATGGAACGATGACGGGTTTTAACGGTTTGTTAAGATCAATCATCAGGCTCAGTGCCAGGCGCGATTGCGAACGGCAGGTTTTTGAAACAGCAAGAGGGATAGGACCCATGATCAAGACTTTCGCAACGGCGCTCGCCGCCCTCAGCGCTGTGGCGCTTCTTCCGGCTTCGGCTCAGGCGCATAATACCGGCTATACGCACTACCATCAGAATTCGAATAATAATCAGGTCGTCAGCGGCCTGGTTGGCGCAGGCGTCGGCGCCGTCATCGGCAGTCAGGTCGCCGGCAGTGGCGCCCGTACGGAAGGCTCGGTTCTGGGCGCGGTCGTCGGCGGTGTCGCCGGGGCTGCGATTGCCGGCCGTAGTAATAATCGCGGCTACCATTCCGGGTCATATTATCAGCCGCAGCGGACCTATCATCAGCCGCGCACCTATTATCAGCCACGCACGTACCAGCAGCCGCGCTATCACCGCACATATCACCAGCCGCGTTACGTACAGCCGCGCTATCATCAGCCACGCTACGTCCAGCCGCGCTATCACCAGCCCCGCTATGTCCAGCCGACCTATTACCGCCAGCCGCAGGTTCGCTATTCGCAGCCGCGCTATGTCCAGCCCCGTAACAATACCGGGCTCGTGGTCGGCGGCCTTGTTGGCGGCACGCTCGGGTCGGCTGTAGGTCGTGAAATTGCGGGCAGCGGCAACCGAACGGAAGGGGCAGTCATTGGCGGTCTGGTCGGCGGCACGATCGGGTCCGTAATCGGCGACCGCCGCTCCAACCGCACCTATTCTCAGCCTCGCTACAGCCAACCTTATTATGGCCAGTCGACAGGATCGACGACCTATGTCGGCGGCAGCAGCTATGGCAACGCCAACTGCCCGGCTGGGACGGTTCCGTCGCGTGACCCTTATTCCGGTGCCACAACCTGCATGATCCGCTAGTCGGCCAGGACAGAACACACAAAAAGGCCCGGCTTCCACCGGGCCTTTTCTTATGCCTGATCTCCCCTCTTGGGAGAGTTGCGCGGTTAGCGGAATCTGACTTTCGCCAGGAAAGTGTCGTCCGTGTCGCGCGTCTTCGGATCACCGTAGACTTCGATCGAACCCATGCCCTCCGCATCTGCTTCGATGCTCTCAGAGGCATAGACCGACATCTCGCCCATCCCGCCCATATCGGCTTCAACGTGGCGGCATTTCAGCTCACGTGCATCCAGCTCTCCCATCCCGGCGAGATCGACGGTGAGCGTGTCGCACGTCCCGCGCAACGATACGCTGGAAATACCTGACACGTCGACATCGATATCTCCGCCCGAGAAGGCTGAGACCTCACCGGACACGATCCCGGCGACGTCCAGCTCTTCGAGCTGCGGCATGGTGATGATCACTTCGACGCCGTTATTGTTGTTGCCGCCCCAGCCTCGAGAACCCTTCTCATTATCCGTTTCGAGATAGAGCGTGTTGTTGCGAACCCGGATTTCCATCCGGTCAGCCTCTTTCTTGGTCGATCGCGTCTGGACAGAAAACCTGTCGCCTTGCGTCACCTTCAGCTCATAGACACCCGAAATATCGATGGCTGTGAAACCGGACAGATCATGGTCAATGACCACATCGCGTTTCTGTTTTTTGTCATAGTCGTCTTCGTGCGCGAGCGCGGCACCGCTGGCGAGAAGAGCTATCGTGGCCGCAGCCAGTAAATGTTTCATGATACGTCTCCTTATCGTTAAACGATAATTGACGACAGCTGTCGTGTCAAGCCGATCCAGCTCAGAGACTTTCGTGAAAACGGTAGGCTTGTCCTTGCGCATCGCCGATGATCGTGTCGTCCTGCATGACGATCCGTCCGTCGATGATCGTATGGGTTGGCCAGCCTTGCACTTCGCGCCCGTCATAGGGCGTCCAGCCGGAGCGATTGGCCTGATCGGAGTCGCGGATCACACGCTTTTCCTTCATGTCGACGATGGTGATATCCGCATCATAGCCGACGGCCAGCCGGCCCTTGCCGATCACGCCCCAGACGCGGTTGACGCCGTGGCTGGTCAAATCGACAAAACGTTCCAGGCTCAGCGCGCCCTTATTGACCCAATCCAGCATGAGCGGGACGAAAGTCTGCACACCCGGCATGCCCGAAGGCGACGCCGGATAAGGCATGGATTTCTCTTCCAGCGTATGCGGCGCATGGTCCGTGCCCATCACGTCGAACGTGCCGTTTCGGACTCCTTCCCACAAGCCTTGGGCATTTTCATAGTCACGGATCGGCGGGTTCTGTTGCACTCGACCCTCAAGCTGCTCATATGCTTCGGGCCCGTAAATTGAGAGGTGGTTCGGCAGGATCTCGCAGGTTACAAGATCCTTGTTCGCAGCCAGCAGTGGCACCTCTTCCGCCGTCGAAATATGCAGCACGTGAATGCGCTTATTGGCTTCGCGCGCCATACGGATCAAACGCTCGGTCGAAATAATCGCCGACTGCTTGTCGCGCACATCCGTATGTGACGTCCAGTCGCCGTCCCGCGCCAGATGACGACGTTCGCTCATCCGGGCTTCGTCCTCAGAATGAAAGCTGGCGCGACGGTTGATGCTTTTCAGAACGCGACGCAGCCCTTCGTCGTCGGCAATCAGCAGATCACCCGTCGATGCTCCCATGAAGACCTTCACCCCGCAACAGCCCGGCAGGCGTTCCAGCTCATGCAGGTGATCAGCATTGGCGTGTGTGCCTCCGACATAGAAGGCGTAATTGCAAAACATGCCGCCATGGTCCTTCTTGCCCGCGGCCCGGTCGAGCTTGTCCTGCAGCATGGCCGCCGTAGAGGTGGTCGG
Organism: Algimonas porphyrae; assembly: GCF_041429795.1. NCBI lineage: Bacteria > Pseudomonadati > Pseudomonadota > Alphaproteobacteria > Maricaulales > Robiginitomaculaceae > Algimonas > Algimonas porphyrae. The sequence continues at coordinate 2,506,733 of NZ_CP163424.1, forward strand.
ATTGGTGTTGGGCATTTCGAAAACGCCCGTCACACCGCCCAGCACGGCCCCCATCGACCCCGACCGCAGATCTTCCTTATGCGTCGGACCCGGCTCCCGAAAATGAACCTGACTGTCGATCACGCCGGGCAGCACATGCAGCCCGGTCGCATCGACGACTTTACCACCACTGGCCTGGCCCAGCGCGCCGATGGCAACGATCTTGCCGTCTGTGATGCCGACATCGGCCTGCAGGCGTCCGGACTGATTGACGACCGTGCCGCCGCGAATGATGAGATCGAAAGTCTGGGTCATGCGGATAGTCTAGCGGGCGAGACGCCATGTCGCGACTCCAATCCGGCGGAATTTCGCGTATAAGACGCTCATGAGTCCCGAAAGTCTCTCCAATCGCTGGCTCAGTCTGCGATGCTGGCTCCTGCGCAGCGTGCTGCCCGCAGCGAGTGCGCTGCTGGCCATGCTTCTGCTGCTGCGCGTGATCAGCCCCGATCCGGTGACGCTCGACCACACCGCCGTTATGGTCGGTTTTGCTGCGCTCTATTTCAGCCTGTTCCGGGGCTGTCATATTCTGATGATTCGCAGTCTTCACGCCGACATGATGCGGCGCCATCCTGACGCCTACAGGGCCAAGCTGCTGGCGCTTGCCGATGGGACGTTGCGACGGCGCAATCTGGGCTTCACCCTTGCGCGAGTGAAACGCGACATTCTGGTCGAAGCCAAGGCCGAGACCGACCGGAAGCGCCGTGATCTGTTTCCGCGCTAGTCCAGGACCTCATAGATCACGATCATGTGGCCATCCGGATCGACGAAACGCCCTTCCTTGAAGGTGAACTCCGTTCCGCCGGACACTTTCGGCTCCGTCATGTCGAGACCCAGGGCCGCGAGTTTTTCATAGATTGCGTCAAACCCGGTAATGCCGATCACGACCGTGCTCATATAAGGGCGGTCCGCCGGGCGCGGCAGGTCGACATTGCTGACTTCGGTCAAGCCCAGCACCCGGTCTTCCCCCGGCTCGCCCAGATAGGTGTAACGCATGCGCGCCTCCCGCGGAATATTGAAGACAGGATAGGAATAGCTATCGAGGCCACTGGTCCCGATTGGCGCATCCTCGAAACCGAGAATATCGCGGTAGATGACGAGCGACCGCTCCAGATCGGCGACCAGAAGATTGGGCCGTTTAACGTGAGGATAGGCGAAATCCGTCTGTTTGACGGGGACCGTCTGCGCCGTGGCAGAGGTGACCCCGGGCGCGTTCACCGTGGCGACACAGGCAGAGAGTGAGAGAGCAGACAGACAGAGGGCGGACGCCAGGATCAGATGTTTCATAGGCGTATCATAGGGCAATCCCGCATCGCGGCTTTGACCTGTGTCCAGCCCTATGGCAGCGATCACCCATGACGGACGCAACGGCCAGAGCGGACTGGGACGCAATCCAGTCTCTGTTTCCAATCCGCAGGCTGAGCCTTGGGCCGAGCTGGAATATCGGCATCAGTTCGCGCTTGTCGCGACACAGGATCATGACGCTCCTCCAGCGCTCCGGCGCCGGCAACCTGGACCGGCTCCTCGCGGACCGGTCCCTGTCGCGCATCAAGACGCTCCGCACCTTCGCCGTCGTCAATCAGGAACAGGCCAGCGCCGCCTTCCGCATCACGGTCGTCGCGAATGTGACGATCCCTGTGGTCATCATTACAGTGTTGAATCTGATCTTTCCCGGATCGCCGGCCGATATGTTCCGCAGCCTGTTCGCCCTGAACGAGGGCGGCACGGTGTTCGTTTGGTTGCTCGTCGTGGCCTATCTGAGCCTGCTCGCAGGCGGTCTCGGCTTCGGGATCGCGAACCTGTCCAACGCGCGGGATATCCGCCATCTGATCGATCTGCATGCGGCCGAGCGCGGGATCTTCTTCGGGCTGGAGGATGAAGACGCTTTACAGAGCGGCTAACTTGCTTTCGTCCACCGGCGGCGCTAACCGCGTGCCATGTTGAGGATCATTCGAATTACTGGCCCGATACGCGCCTGACATCCGGCGCCGCGTATCGGGATTCGCCGCCTCGACAATTCAGACCAAAGACACTCTCATGACCGACTCACCCCGCGCCCCAGAAACCAGGGATTATCGCGACACGCTCTTCCTCCCGAAGACCGATTTTCCCATGCGCGCCGGCCTGCCCAAGGCGGAGCCGGAATGGCTGAAACAGTGGCAGGCGATGAACCTCTATGCGGCGCTGCGCAAGCGTTCCAAGGGCCGCCCGCAATACTGCCTGCATGACGGTCCGCCCTATGCCAACGGCCACATCCATATGGGCACGGCGCTGAACAAGATCCACAAGGACATGGTCAACCGGTCCCACCAGATGGCTGGCTATGACGCCAATTACGTGCCGGGCTGGGACTGTCACGGCCTGCCGATCGAATGGAAGGTCGAAGAGGAATTCCGGAGCAAGGGCCGCAGCAAGGACGACGTCCCCGCATCCGAATTCCGCGCCCGTTGCCGCGAATACGCCCAGGAATGGCTCGACGTGCAGCGCGAGGAGTTCAAGCGCCTCGGCGTGGTCGGCGACTGGGACAATCCTTACGTCACCATGAAGCCGGAGTCCGAGGCCGACATCTGCGCCGAACTGCTCAAGATCGCAGGCACCGGACAACTCTATCGCGGCAGCAAACCGATCATGTGGAGCCCAGTGGAACAGACTGCGCTGGCTGAAGCGGAGGTGGAGTATCACGACAAGAAGGGGACACAGATTTATGTGCGGTTTCCTGTGCGGGGGTTTAAGTATACCTCTCAAACTGGAACGCGACCTGCCCTTGATCTGGCATCAGCTTCAATTGCCATCTGGACCACCACGCCTTGGACCATCCCGGCCAACCGTGCGGTCTCGTATTCCGATACAATTTCCTATGACCTTTACGAGATTACCGAACTCGGCGATCCGGGCTTTCCGCTCGGCCAAGCCGTCGGCGACCGCCTCATCGTCGCGGACAAGCTCTGGGATGACCTCGCGAAGGCCAGCCATATCACGAGTAGCAAACGCCTGCGCGCGGTTGAGGCTGACGAGCTGAGCGCAATCATCCTCTCTCACCCCCTAGCCGGAACCGTGGACAGCTTCGACTACCCCATCCCCCTCCTCCCCGGCGACCATGTCACGGACGATGCCGGCACTGGCTTCGTTCACACCGCTCCGTCTCACGGTGAAGACGACTTCAATGTCTGGATGAGCAATACGGACAAGATCGAGGCGCTCGGCGCGGACTCGACCGTTCCCATGACGCTCGACGATGCGGGCTGCTACACATCCGTCGTTGGCCCTCGCTTTGAAGGGCTCGACGTCATCCGCACGTCCGGCAAGAAGCGCGGGCAGGACGGCAAGGCGAACGCAGAAGTCATCAAGGCGCTAGTCGAGGCGGGCAATTTGCTGGCCCGCGCGCCGATCACGGTGCGCGACGCGCATAGCTGGCGATCCAAAGCCCCCGTGCTGCGCCGCGCCACGCCGCAATGGTTCATCTCCATGTCGAAGGGGAACTTGCGCGAAACGGCCTTGGCCGAGATCGACAAGACCACCTTCTATCCCGAACGCGGGCGCAACCGCCTGCGCACTATGGTGGAGGATCGCCCTGACTGGCTGGTCAGCCGTCAGCGCGCTTGGGGCGTGCCGATCACGATACTTGTCGACGCGGACGGCAATCTTCACACGGACCGCGATGATGCGGACGCGATCAACGCCCGCATCCTCGCCGCCGTGCGTAAGCAGGGCGTCGATGGCTGGTTCGACACGCCCGCCGAGAACTTCATGGGCGGCGAAGCAGGCTGGACCAAGGTCACCGACATTCTCGACGTCTGGTTCGACAGTGGTTGCACCCACGCCTTCTGCCTGAAGCAGCGCGACGACCTGCCGGACCGCGCGGACCTCTATCTCGAAGGCTCGGACCAGCATCGTGGCTGGTTCCAATCGAGCCTGCTGGAGAGCTGCGCCGTTTATGGCGAAGCACCCTATAAGGCGGTGATGACGGACGGGTTCGTGGTCGATGAAAAGGGCCTGAAAATGTCCAAATCACTCGGCAATACGGTCAGCCCTCAGGATATTGCCAAACAGTTCGGCGTCGACATTCTCCGCCTCTGGGTCGCGTCATCCGACGTCCATAACGATCTGAAGATCGGCAAGGATATCATCCAGACCAATGTCGATGCCTATCGCAAGCTGCGCAACACGCTGCGGTATCTGGTCGGTGCGCTGGACGGGTATGACGCGGCCGATGCCGTGTCCTATGATGACATGCCGGCGCTGGAACGCTGGGTCCTGCACCAGCTACACGCGATCACGGGCAAGCATAAGGACTGGGTGGCAAACCACGAACATCGTCGCATCTATTCCGAGTTGTTCAATTTCTGCACCAACGACCTGTCGGCCTTCTATTTCGATATCCGAAAGGACGCGCTCTATTGCGATCCGCTCGACAGCACGCGGCGGCGCGCCTGCCGCACGGTAATGGCGGCGATCTTCGAACGGCTCACGACCTGGCTCGCCCCTATCCTGGCCTTCACCATGGAAGAAGTCTGGCAGACCCGGCATGACTCCAGCGTCCATCTGGAGGACTTCCGCAACGCACCGGAACGGTGGGAAAACGCCGCCCTCGCCCATCACATGGATCAGGTTCGATCTTTCCGCGACAGCGTGAATGAAGCCATCGAACCGCTGCGCCGGGACAAGGTCATCAAGTCTTCTCTGGAAGCGCGGGTCATTGCGCCGACGGGCGATCTGGTTGCAACGCTCGACGCGCTCGGTGTCAGCCGTAACGATGTCTATGCCGATCCGACCGACCCATCCGACGTGCTGGCCGATTATCTGATCGTCTCTGAAGCCGATCTTGCGGGTGACAGTGTCGTCGTGGAAGATCTAAAAGACAGCGCCGCCACCAAATGCGCCCGCAGCTGGAAATATTTCCGCGGCGAGGGCGAGATTACGCCGAGGGACGCGGCGGCGGTGGCAGCGCTGGACACCCAATAAACCCGCTCAGGCCGGCTTGACAGGCCTGTCCATCCCGCCCTCTCGTCTAGCCGACATAGTTGGGTGATGGGCTCGCCGATCGAGTTGGCGAGAGTAGTGAATTAGAGATCGGGCGTCCCCTTCCCACTGTGGCGAACAGCTCCCGGCGTCTTGCTGAGCTTCGGGAACACGCCTGGCATGGGCACTTGGCCGTAGCGGTCGCTCTGAACCGTCACCACAGCCTCCCGCGCCGCATAATGCGGATCGGTCAGCATGTCCGCCGCCCGGTAGAGCTTGCTGCACGGAACGCCGTGATCGTCCATGATCGCCTGCACCGCATCAGCGGAACGTTGCGACGTCCAGTCCGTAATGCGCGCATCCAGCTCGATCTGGTTCTCACCGCGCGCCACATGATCGCCGTAGCGCGGATCGCTGGCCAGCTCCGGCGCGCCCATCGCCTCGGCCAGTCGCGCGAACACCGTATCCTGATTGGCGCCGATCACGACCTGCCCGTCGGCGCAGTCATAGATGTTGGACGGCGCAATGCCGGGCAGATAGCTGCCGCTGCGCTGCCGGGTGAACCCTTCGATCGCGTGCTCCGGGATGGTCGCCTCGGTCAGCGCCAGCACGGATTCGTAAATGCTGGCATCGACGACCTGACCTTCGCCCGTGCGGTCCCGGTGATGCAGCGCCGTGAGCGCGCCGATCGTCGCGAACATGCCGGCCAGGCTGTCACCCAGGCTGATGCCAGCGCGCGCCGGCTTCCGGTCCGGGTCACCCATCAGCGCACGCAAGCCCCCCATCGCTTCGCCGACCGCCGCATAGCCCGCGCGTTTTGCATAGGGCCCGGTCTGGCCATAGCCCGAAACGCGGACCATAATCAGTGCGGGATTGATCGCAGACAGGGTTTCATAACTGAGGCCCCATTTCTCCATCGTGCCGGGCCGGAAATTCTCGATCAGAATGTCGGCTTCCGCGACCAGGGCTTTCAACGCGGTCTGCCCGTCTGCGTCTCGCAGATTCAGAAACACGCTTTCCTTGTTACGCGCGAGGATTTCCCAGCTCAGTGGAAAGCCGTCGCGCCCCCATGTCCGCATTGGATCGCCGACGCCGGGCTGTTCCACCTTGATCACCTGCGCGCCATGATCAGCCAGCAATTGCCCACAAAACGGCCCCGCAATGAGCTGCGCACATTCAATGACTTTCAGGTCGGTCAGAGCCCCTTGGCGGCGTTGCGACATATCCGTCATGACACCCCTCTCGGATCGCAGGTAGTAAATAACGCCAAGGCGCAGGCGCGCCGGTTTCGATGGCGATCAGCGCAGCCCGTTTGGGTTTGCGGTATCGGGGTCCGGTGTGACGCAGCCGATCACCCAGACATCATAGACGCGGTGATCGAGGGCGCTGATGGCGGGACGGGACGCGAACATCCAGCCGGAAAAAAGCCGTGCGCCCTCCTCGGCTTCTTCGCCGTCCTCCGTCAGTTGACGGTCATCGATCTGCAGAAAGGCATAGGTTTCCGGCAGTTCCGTCGGCGGCGTCTTTTCGCAATGGCGCGCATGGATGGTCAGGCTGCCAAAGTCGACCGTCTCGCCGATCGGCACCGTATAGTCGAATGTCCGCGCCGTAACCTTGTCCAGCGCGCGAAGCTCTACCGCCGAACCGATCAGATTGGTCTCTGTCGACTGCGCCCATGCCCATCCCGTCAGGGACAGCATCGCAGCGATCAGGGAAACGATCAGGGCGGCGCGGACCATATCAGTCGCCCGGCGACCAGGCTTCGTAATCAGCGGCCACCTCATCGCGGCGCGCACCCCGGTCCAGCGAGCCCTTGGGCTTATAGGCCAGCGGCGTCCCTGTCAGATTGGGCTGATGCGGCAATTGCCAGTCATGGCGCTTGATCCCGAGTTCATCCGGTTTTTCGTCGTAAGTGTGGTGCAACCAGCCATGCCATTCGGGCGACACAGTCGTCGGATCGGCATAGCCTTTATAGATCACCCAGCGGCGCTTGCGGCCTTCATATTCCGGGCTGGTTTTCTTGGCCTCGAAATAGCGATTGCCGAAATCATCCTCGCCAACCTGCGCAAAGCCGCGACTGACGGAGAAGAGTGTGCCCAGCGTCGCGCCGTTCCACCAGGTAAAAAGCCGTTTGAAAAATGCCATCTGCGTCAGTCCAAAGGTCCGGATCGGAGTCGGGGCGCTTATGCCCCTCCCTTGGCGGTGCGTAAAGCGCCCGCGTGACAGGAATATGGCGATATGCAGTGATCCGTATCAGTAAGGATTCATCAACCTTCACTGACAAAAGGTTGCTTTCTTACAACTCCGTAAGTGGAGACTCCGGAAAAGGCCGCGCATAACCCTCTCGTGCGCTACTACTCCCAAGCCACATCGGTCCGCGTCTTGCTAGGCGTCACGCTGCTCGCTCTGCCCCTCATCACTTTTCCGATGGCGGCAAGCGGGCAGCTGCGCGTTGATACGCGTATCTATGCCTCATCCAGCTCCTGCGCGCAGTGCGATCTGTCGGGCAAGCGGATGAACGGCATGACCTTGAAAAATGCCAATTTCGCCGGATCTCTGTTCAATAATTCCAACTTGTCGGGCGGAAAACTGCACGGGTCGGACCTTACTGGCGCCCATTTCCGCAAAGCCATGCTTTATGGTGTTCAGGGCGAACAGGTCATCATGCGCGGCGCCGTTCTCGAAGATGCGACCCTGACCGAAGCCAACCTGTCCCATTCCACCATGCGCCAGGCCAATCTGCACCGTGCAGAACTGACGCGCGGCACTTTCACGGATAATGATTTCCAGTCGGCCAATCTGATGAGCGCGAGCGCATCATCCGTCGACTTCACCCGCTCCAACTTCGACCGCGCCCGGCTCGACAATGCCGATCTGTCCAGCGCAACGCTGGATGGCGGGCAGTTTACCGGCGTTCGCTTCGGCTTTGCCAATCTCGAAAAGGCCTCGCTCGATCAGACCAATCTGTCCGACGCGGATCTGACCCATGTGGTCGGCCTGACGCAGGAACAGTTGGATCAGGCCTGCGGCAATATGAACACGCGCCTGCCCGACGGGCTGAATCTCGGTTATTGCGAAGGTGCGATGAGCGCCCCGACGCGCCCGCAACCGCCCCATCATCCGCGCCGGATGCGCGAAGCGATGCAGGGTATGGACCGCGCCATCCTCGACATCGAAACCCTTCTCGCTGTGGAAACGGACGGCCCGACCCGGTCCCGCCTGCAGCGCGTGCACCGCGATTTGACACAGTCGCGCGAAGCTATGGACGCTCCGCGCCCTGCCCGACCGCCACGGCGCTAGGCTCGCAAGCCCTCTGAATTTGCTCCCAAGCAAAAGGCCGCCTCACCGGACGGCCTTTTTCATCTCTCAAGTCAGCGTTTTGAAGTCCGTCAGACCTGTCCTTTATACGTCGCGTGTTATCGATCGGAGTCGCTCACGCGTCCTTTTCGACCGGCACGAGTTTCAGGTGCAGTTCCTTGAGCTGCTCCTTTGAGACTTCGGCAGGGGCGTTCATCATCAGATCCTGCGCCTGACCGTTCATCGGGAACAGGATGACATCGCGAATCGTGTCGACACCGGCGAGCAGCATGACGATGCGGTCGACACCCGGTGCGATCCCGCCATGCGGCGGCGCGCCATATTTGAACGCATTGATCATGCCGGCAAATTCCGTATCGACGACGGACTTGTCGTAACCGGCCAACTCGAATGCCTTATACATGATGTCCGGCTTGTGGTTCCGGATCGCGCCTGAGCTGAGCTCGACGCCGTTGCAGACGATGTCATACTGCCAGGCCAGCAGATCCAGCTGTTTCTCGACCGTATCCGCCGCTTCCAGCGCCGCCATCCCGCCTTGGGGCATGGAGAACGGGTTATGGGAGAATTCGACCTTTTTATTGTCCTCGTCCCACTCATACATGGGGAAATCGACGATCCAGCAGAATTTGAAGATGCCCTCTTCGATCAGGCCAAGATCATGACCGATCTTGTCGCGGGCCGCGCCTGCCAACTTGTAGGCCGCGTCCTTTTTCCCTGCCGAGAAGAAGACGCCGTCGCCCGCTTTCAACCCCATATCGTCGAGCAGGGCCTTGAGGTGTGCGGGATCGAAATTCTTGAGCGCCGGATCCTGACTGACGACGGCGCCGTCTTCCTCACGCAGGCGCGCATAGCCGAGACCGGGCGCCTGCATTTCCTTCTTCGCCCACTTGTCCAGGCTGTCGAAGAATTTGCGCGACTGGCTGTCCGTCGCACCGGGTGCCGGAATGGCGATAACCTTGCCGCCGGAACCGGTGATCTTGGCGAAGATACCGAAACCCGTCTTGCTCTCATCCGTGAAATAGTCTGACACGTCCTTGAGCAAGATCGGATTGCGCAGGTCAGGCTTGTCAGAGCCGTATTTGGACATGGCTTCGCGGTACGGAATGCGCGGGAACGGCGTTTCGACCTTACGACCATCGGCAAATTCCTCGAATACGCCTGCCATGACGGGCTCGATCGCGCCGAAGACATCTTCCTGCGTGACGAAACTCATCTCCACATCGAGCTGGTAGAACTCACCGGGGGAACGGTCGGCACGGGCATCTTCGTCACGGAAACAGGGAGCGATCTGGAAGTAGCGGTCGAAACCCGCCACCATGATCAGCTGTTTGAACTGCTGCGGGGCTTGCGGCAGGGCGTAGAATTTGCCGGGATTCAGGCGGCTCGGAACGAGGAAATCGCGTGCGCCTTCCGGGCTGGACGCGGTCAGGATCGGAGTCTGGAACTCGGTAAAGCCCTGATCGATCATGCGACGACGCAGGCTGTTGATGACCTGCCCGCGCAGCAGGATGTTCTTGTGCAGCGTCTCCCGACGCAGGTCGAGATAGCGGTGCGTCAGGCGGATATCTTCAGGATAGTCCGGCTCGCCGAAGACAGGCAGCGGCAGGGATTCGGCCGCGCTTTCCACAACGAAAACATCCGCATGCAACTCGATATCGCCCGTGGCCAGCTTGTCATTCTGCGCGTCGGCGTCGCGCGCGACGACTGTGCCCGTCACCGTGATGACGCTCTCGCTCGGGACGCGCTTGGCGGTCTCGTAGAAATCAGCGTCCGCGTGCACGATGACCTGCGTGATTCCGTAATGGTCGCGCAGGTCGATGAATAACGCATTGGCGTGCTCGCGCTTGCGGTGAACCCAGCCCGACAGGCGGGCGGTCAGCCCCACATGGTCGGAGCGAAGGGCGTTGCAGGTATGGCTGCGATAATCGTGCATGGTCATGAACCGGACAAAGTGTCTGAAAACGTCGCGCGCCCTTAACGCCATGACTGCATGGCTTCAAGCGAGAGGCTCGGTTTGTCTGCGATCCCTGTTCACCCGCCCAGTGGAAAGGACTAGGCTTCCATCGTCATGAAACAAAACGCTCTCCCTCTCGCCCTGTCAGGCCTTGCGCTGGTTTTGATCCTGCTGAGCCTGAAACGCTGGCTCGATGGCGGCGGCGTGGACGCATTCAGCGTGGTCATCGCCCTCGTGACGCTTGGACTGGCCGCCCTGACCCTGACGCAGACAGGCTCAGACGATTGAGCGCGTGATCAACGCCGAACCGCGTGCAGCAGATATTCCGCATTGCCGGACCCGCCTTTGACCGGACTGTCCGTCACGGCCAGGACGCGCCAGCCTTCGCCGCGCAGCCAGCGTTTGACCGCCTCCAACGCCTCATCCGCGCCGCTGCGAACAATCCCGCCCTTGCCGATATTCGAACGCCCGACTTCGAATTGCGGCTTGATCAGCAGCACTGCCTCCCGGGTGAGCGTCAGGGCCGGGCCGAGCACTTTGGTGATGGAAATGAAAGATGCGTCGCAGACCAGCAGGTCGAGCGCCTGATCCTGTCCGGCCTCGAATAAGTCCGCGCGCAATTCCCGTGCATCCTGCCCCTCCATGGAGACGACCCGATCGTCCTGTCGCAATGAAACGTGCAACTGATCCCGCCCGACATCGACCGCGTAAACCCGCACCGCCCCGCGCCGGAGCAGCACATCGGTAAATCCGCCCGTTGAACTCCCTACATCCAGACACACCCGGCCCGACGGATCGACATCAAAAACATCCAGCGCGTGCGCCAGTTTCAACCCGCCGCGCGACACATAGGGATGCAGATCGCCAGCCATCACGGTCGCACCGTCCGCAATCGTTGCCGACGGCTTTTTCAGAACGCGTCCATTGACCGAGACCAGCCCAGCCCTGATCGCTGCCTGCGCCCGGGCCCGGCTATCGAAATGACCTTGTTGGACGAGGTAGAGATCGGCACGCATTCCGAACTCTTAGATGAGACGGCAATCCTTGTCGAAGGCAGCGCGCCATTAGGCGTCGGGGACGGTGATCCAGTAGAGATCGAAGCGCGATATGGCGGTCTGAAAGTCAGACGCATGATCCTTATATCCCTGCGTGCGCTGCAATCCCGGCAGGTCAGGTCCGTCCGACCATTCGACGATTGTCAGCTGCGACGGATCTCCGGCCGCGTCGGTCTGCGACTGAAGGGTCACCTGATTGAGCTGCGCCACATATCGGGCGCCGATCATGTCGAAGTCCGCTTCGATCCCGTCCAGATAGGCCTGATAATCCGCCATGGTGTCGGGCCGTGTCCAAGCGGCAGCCAGCGTGTAATCCCTGGCCGGATCAAATGTCAGCTGCATATCGGACGGAATGGTTGCCGAGAACACATGCAGTTCCGCCCAACCTTCGCGGCGCATCCGCTGATAATCGTCCCAGTCGGGACTGTTCTGGAACGCTTGCTGAGAGGCTGCGTCCGGAAAGGCGTACAGCGCAATGCCGCGCGGCGTATTCTCGCCCAGCATCGTGCGTTTGACCCTCAGATTGCCAAGATACTCATCCCCAAGGCTCTGCGCGTAAGGAATTGCCGTCTGGAAGTAACGCGCTCTGACGGCCTTGGCCGCATCACCCTCGCGCGGGCGGATCATGGCAAATTGCAAAATCTGCCCGGCTTTCAGGTCAAGCGTCACGGGCTGAGCCTGGACCGACTGGATCGCTGGATCGCTGGCTGGACCGTTTGCGCACGCTGAGAGGGCAAGAGTCATTGCCCCGCAGGCGGAAGCCAGGAGGCAGTTTATAGGCTTAATCATGGGGTATCCTCTGGAATGTTTTTGATCTGAATACAGGTCTATTCCAAGGACTTTCAGCCTGATACGCGAATTTTGCTGTTCCGTTGGTGCAAAATCGTTACAAGTGCGTATGCGCGACTGGGATGATCACAGGCTTGTCCTGACGTTGCACCGACAGGGGACCCTGCGGGCATCGGGCGATGCGCTGGGCGTGACGCACACGACAATTGCAAGGCGGTTGGCAGCCATCGAGGCCAAAGAACCGACTCCGCTCTTTACGCGGCTGGGGCGCGCATATCAGGCGACCGAATACGGCTTGGAACGTGTTGCCGTCGCAAAGCAGATGGAAGCGCTGGATCATGCCGCAACGCGGCTGCAACGTCGCTCCGGCGACACCTTGTCAGGGCCGCTCAGTCTGTCGATCCCGCAGGCAGTCCTGCAATATCTGCTACTGCGCGACATTGGCGACTTTGCGCAACGCTACCCCCATATCGAACTGACGATCGTCGGGACGGACCAACTGGCCGATCTGGACAGGGGAGACGCGGATGTGGTGATCCGGGGACAGGCCAATCCGCCCGGACATCTGGTGGGACGCAAAATATGCGATGTCACGACCCATCATTATGCCCATCGGGATTATCTTGATACGACGCGTCCCGAAGACCGCAAGTGGATCGCAGCTGACAAGCAGTCGGACTGGATCGCCAACTCCCCGTTTCCGGACTGTCCCGTCGGGATCATCATGCCGGATATTCAATCAAGATTTCTGGCGCTCGCCAGTGGTCAGGGCCTGTCACGCGCCGCCTGTTTCATGGCCGAACCGCACCCGGATCTCGTCAGGCTCGACAGCCGGCCCGGCATGCCTCTCTACGGGCTTTGGGTACTGACCCATCCGGACCTGAAAGCCAGCCCGAAAGTCAAAGCGCTCATGCGCGCCATGACGGACGCCCTTTCCAGACAGAAGGCACTGATCGCAGCTTAAGCCCGCTTCTCCACGCCGGCGCGGCCCAGCGCGGCGAAAACGCGTTCAACGATGGCGTCCGCGTCCAGACCGGCTTGCTGGTACATTTTTTCCGGCGTGTCCTGATCGATGAAAATATCAGGCAAGGTCATGGTGCGGATTTTCACGCCATTATCGAGCGCACCGCTGGCTGAGAGCGTATGCAGGCAGAAAGCGCCGAAGCCCCCGACGGAGCCCTCTTCGATAGTAATCAGCACCTCATGCTCTCGCGCCAATCGATGCAGCAGATCGCTATCCAGCGGTTTGGCGAAACGGGCATCGGCAACCGTTGTCGAGAGGCCGTGACTGTCGAGTTTTTCAGCTGCCAGCAAGGCTTCACCGAGGCGTGTGCCATAGGAGAAGATCGCGACCTGAGAGCCTTCGCGCAAGATCCGGCCTTTGCCGATTTCAAGCGGTTGCGGATCATCCGGAATTTCGATGCCGGTCGCCTCGCCGCGCGCATAACGAAAGCCGGTCGGGCCATCATCACGCGCCACGGCTGTCGCCACCATCCGCGCCAGCTCCGCTTCGTCGGCAGCGGCCATCAGTACCATGTTGGGCAGACAGCCCAGATAAGCGATGTCGAACGCGCCTGCATGAGTCGGTCCGTCCGCCCCAACCAGTCCGGCCCGGTCCATCGCGAACCGCACGGGCAGGTTCTGAATACAGATATCGTGGACGACCTGATCATAGCCCCGCTGCAGGAAGGTCGAATAGATCGCGCAGAACGGCTTGTAGCCGTCCGCCGCCAGCCCGCCCGCAAAGGTCACGGCGTGCTGTTCGGCAATACCGACATCGAACATGCGCTCCGGGAAGACCTGTCCGAATTCCTTCATGCCCGTGCCGCCCGGCATGGCCGCCGTTATGCCAACGATGCGGTCGTCCTTGCGGGCTTCGTGGATCAGGCTGTTGGCAAAGACCTTGGTGTAGCTGGGCGCATTGGGAATGGATTTGGACTGTTCGCCCGTGACCACATTGAACTTGGACACGCCGTGATATTTGTCAGCAGAGTTTTCGGCTGGCGCGTAACCCTTGCCTTTCTGTGTGACCACATGGATCAGGACGGGCCCAGTTTTCATATCGCGGACATTTTCCAGAACCGGGATCAGCGCGTCGAGGTCATGGCCGTCGACCGGGCCGATATACTGAAAGCCCAGCTCTTCGAACCAGGTGCCGCCCATAAACATGCCGCGCGTATATTCTTCGGCCTTTTTTGCCGTATTCTTGATCGGGCGCGGGGCATCCTTGACCAGTGCCTTGGCCGCGCCGCGCAGGGCTTGGTAGCCGCCTGACGACACGGTGCGGGACAAGAGATGGCTCATCGCGCCGACGGGCGGAGCAATCGACATGTCATTATCGTTCAGGATCACGATCTGGCGCGAATCCGACGCGCCCGCATTGTTCATCGCCTCATAGGCCATGCCCGCCGTGATCGACCCGTCACCGATAACGGAAATCACGCTGTTTTCGCGCCCGTCCAGATCGCGCGCCACGGCAAAGCCCATGCCGGCGGAAATGGAGGTGGAACTATGTGCCGCGCCGAACGGATCATAGTCGCTCTCGGCGCGCTTGGTGAAGCCCGACAGGCCGCCGCCTTTGCGCAGGGTCCGGATGCGGTCCCGCCGCCCGGTCAGCACCTTATGCGGATAGCACTGATGACCGACATCCCAGATCAGCTTGTCGTCAGGCGTATTGAACACATGGTGGATCGCCACGGTCAGTTCGACCACGCCGAGACCCGCGCCCAGATGGCCGCCCGTCACCGAAACAGCGTCGATGACCTCACTGCGGACTTCGTCAGCCAGTTGCTTGATCTGATCCCTGGAAAATTCGCGAATATCGGCTGGCAGGTGAACCGTATCCAGCAGCGGCGTGTCGACCATCAATTCCAACCCAATGCGCGCCTAGTGACGGCGCTCTAAAACAAAATCCACGGTCCCTAACAGCGTTTGCGCCTTTTCCCCATAGGGCGCAAGAGCCGCACCTGCGGTTTGACCAAGTTCACGCGCTTTCTGTTTCGCGCCGTCAAGTCCCAGTGTGGATACGAATGTGGCCTTTCCAAGGTTCGCATCTTTTCCCACCGCCTTGCCGACCGTCTCCATGTCGCCTTCGACATCCAAAATGTCGTCTTGGATCTGGAAGGCGAGTCCCAGTGCTGAAGCGTAGCGATCCAGCGCCATGAGGTCATGCGGCTCCGCCGCCGCGATCAGACCGCCCGCTTTTGTCGCAAAGCGGATTAAAGCACCCGTTTTCATGGCCTGCAGACGCGTGATCAGTGCCGTGTCACGCGCATCTTCGGCGACCGTGATGTCTGTGACTTGTCCGCCGATCATGCCGTCGGTCCCCGACGCGGCCGCCAGTTCCGCAACCAGGCGCAGGCGCAGGGCCGGGTCCGGATGAACGCGGGCATCCGCCATCAGCGCGAAGGCATGGGTCAGCAATCCGTCCCCGGCCAGCACAGCGATCGCTTCGTCATAGGCCTTGTGAACCGTCGGCTTCCCCCGGCGCAGATCGTCATCATCCATACAGGGCAGATCATCATGGATCAGGCTGTAGACATGTATGCACTCCAGCGCGCATCCCGCCAGCAACGCCCCGTCCGTGTCTCCACCCAGCATTCGGGCCGCCTCGACCAGCAGAAAGGGGCGCAATCGCTTGCCGCCGCCCAGCGCCGCATATCGCATGGCTTTCGTAACCACGGCATGGTCGCCTGCCGGTCTGGGCAGATGCTGAGCGAGTGCCTGCTCGACCGCATGCGCGACCCCGGCCAGTTCTGTCTTGAAATCCGTCACGAGGGATGCGTCCGATGTCGCTTAATCGGCGTCAAAGGCTTCAGTGCCCGCGCTCCCATCGCTGGCCAGAACGATTTTCTCGACCTTGAGCTGCGCGGATTTCAGCTTACCTTCGCAATGCGCCTTCAGCTTTGCGCCGCGCTGATAGATTGTGATGCTTTCTTCCAGCGGGGCGTCGCCCCGTTCGAGGCGGGCGACGATCTGTTCCAACTCCGACAATGCATCCTCGAAGCTCATATCCTTGATCGGTGTGTCGCTCACGCTGTGTCCTTTTCATTAGGCTCTGGGCCTGTCGCTTGGGGGGCGCCGTTATCAGTCCGGCTGGGCCTGACCATCTGTCGGCGGCTCCAGTGAAGATCGCCGTTCTGGCTCTTGCAGCGCCAGCCACGCGCCATCAGACTGCCCTTGAGCATGCGGTTAAACCATCCGTGACCCTGAACATAGACGATATGTCCGCCCGCAGCACGCGCTGAGAGCGTATCAGAGGCGGCATTGGCCCGGGCGCGGGCTTCCGCATGTGTCTCCATCCCGTCACTATAGCCGATAAACCAGAGAATGCGGGCCAGTGTGCCCCAACTCTTGGGCCGCATCCGCAAGGGTCCCAAGGGCGGCGATGGCAATGCCGCCTCGACCAGTGCGGGCATCAGTTCATCCGGGTCGCGCCCGGCAGCCAGCCTGGCGCTTTCTATGGCCCGCGGGAGCGGGCTGGTCACGACGATATCCGCCCGCTCCGCCCATTTCCGAACTTTCTTGGGCGGTAATTGACCGGGTTTGATACCGCCCGCATCATAGTCGATCCACCAGTCGCGAAATTCCTGCCAGGTCAGCCTGACCTTGCGTGAAAGCGCCGGTTTGCCATGGCGCACAAGGATGATCGTATCGACGGCGGCTTCGCGACCCGCAGCGGAATCCTGCCGGGCCGGACTCACAGTCGTGACGGGGCGCGGCCACGCTCCGGACAGCGCAGCCCTTCACTGCGATCGCAGCGATTGAGCGTGAACATCAGAATATCGGCACGGCCGATCACATGGTCGAGCGGCACGAAACCCGGCCCGAAATCCTTGGCCCGGAGTGGATTGCCTCGCATATCCGTGCGCGACAGGCGAGAATCCGTCGAACGTTCGCGATTATCGCCCATGAAAAACAGATGTCCCTGCGGCACAACATAGACAGATGTATTGTCGACCTCGCTCATATCCGTGCGCTCCCAGATACGATGGGGGGCATCGTCGCCCGGCAGGTATTCATCATATTCGGACGATCCGATCACATCCCGGAACGTCCCGTTCATGCGATACATCAGGTCCCCACGCGGTTCGCGCGGGATCAGAGCACCATTGATATAGAGACGGCCGCTCAGCAGCTGGACTTCGTCACCTGGCAGACCGATGGCGCGCTTGATCATGACCACGCCATTATTGGGATTGCGAAAGACGACAATGTCGCCGCGTTTGGGAAGGCGCGACAGAAACTTACCGTCCGGCAGCGGCAGATTGTGCAGTCCCAAGGGCAGGCTGTGCCGCGAATAGCCATAGGCGAACTTCGAGACATAGAGATGGTCGCCCACTTCCAGTGTCGGCTGCATCGATTCGGAGGGGATCTTGTAATGGCCCCAGACGAAGGTCAGCAGTGCCAGCATGACGATGGCGAGCTTGGTAAAGAAGCGGATTTCTTCGATCAGGCGCGCAAGCAGGCTCTTGCCCGTTTCGGGCGAAGACGGCGCCATGGCAGCTTGCGTCTGTGAGCGGGTCCCTGACATCAGCTCGCCCATGGCAAGGCGGCGAATGGTTGGCAAGCCATGGCCGTGCTATTCTCTGTCAATCGACCGCCCGAATCTGTATCGCAAACGCCATGACTGCCCTGATCATGCCTGACGGCCCTGAGGCCTATCTGCGCGCTGCGGAGGTGCTGCGCGCGGGCGGTCTGGTCGCGCTGCCAACGGAAACGGTCTACGGCCTGGCAGGCGATGCGCGGTCCGAGGCGGCGATTGCCGCAATCTATGCCGCCAAGGGCCGCCCATCGAACAACCCGCTGATCACCCATTTGCTGAGCCCGGAAAGCGCAGCCGCTTATGCGGACATATCCGATCTGGCGACCACGTTGATGGTGAATTTCTGGCCGGGGCCGCTAACGCTCGTCCTGCCGCGCCGGCGCAGCGATCTGGCGGAACGGGCCTCTGCCGGGCTGGACACGCTTGCCCTGCGTTGCCCGGACGCTGCCTGGCGACAGGGTCTGCTTGCGGCGGGCTGGACGGCCCCGCTGGTCATGCCGAGCGCCAATCTGTCCGGCCATGTCAGTCCAACGGAGGCCTCCCATGTCGCCGCCGATCTGGGCGAGCGGATCGATCTGATCATCGATGGTGGGCCCTGTCGGCGAGGCTTGGAATCGACTGTCCTGCGGATCGATCACGATCAGGCGACACTGCTGCGACACGGCGCTGTCGCCGAAGCGGAGATCGTTGCCGTGACGGGTCCACTCGGGCAGCCCAACCCGGACGGACCGCTGGCATCACCTGGCATGCTGGCGCGTCACTATGCGCCCGAAGCTGCGCTGCGGCTCAATGCCACGCAGGCCCGCGACGGCGAAATTCTGATCGGATTCGGACCGCAATACCCGGCCCCCAATCTCTCACCCAGCGGCAATCTGGCTGAGGCGGCGCGCAATCTTTTCAAGGCTTTACGGGAATGGGACGGTGCGGATCGAAAGCTCGCCGTCGCGCCTATCCCCGAAGACGGTCTTGGCGCCGCGGTCAACGACCGCTTGCGCCGGGCCGCGCTGGGTCGCTAGGTCGGTCGCATGACAGCCTCCGGTATCGACGCGCTGAAAGCCGCCCTGCCCGCCAAGGCCTGGACCCAGGACGCGGATGTGATTACGCCACTCCTGCGCGAATGGCGCGACAAATATTTCGGCCAGACGCCGATCCTGCTGACCCCCGGCGCGACGGACGAGGTCGCCCGGGCCGTCGCCATCTGTGCCGAACACGGACTGCCGATCGTTCCGCAGGGCGGCAATACCGGCCTGGTCGGCGGACAGACACCGCAAGGCGAAGTGTTGCTCAGCCTGAAACGCATGACGGCCATCCGCGAGGTCAATCCGGTCGCGAATGCGATGACGGTCGAGGCGGGCGCAACCCTGCACACGGTTCACGAGGCCGCCCGGTCGGAGAACCGCAAATTTCCACTCACTCTCTCCTCTGAAGGCAGCTGTACGGTTGGCGGCGTGCTCTCGACCAATGCAGGCGGCAATCATGTGCTGAAATACGGAACGACGAAGGAGCTGGTCTTTGGCGTCGAAGCCGTGCTCGCCGACGGCTCGGTTTTCAACGGGCTCTCGTCACTGCGCAAGGACAATACCGGCTATGATCTGTCGCGGCTGTTCCTCGGGGCAGAAGGCACGCTCGGCATCATCACCGCGGCGACGTTGAAGCTGTTCCCCCAGCCCGGCCATGTGGCGCGCGCCCTGATAGGGGTCGGCTCAGTTGCCGACGCCGTGGCACTGCTCACGCGCTTTCGCGGGCCAGCCCTAGCCATGTTCGAAGTCATGCCGCGAATCGGGCTGAAGGCCGTGACCGACAATTTCGAGGCTCTGCGAGATCCCTTCACCGATGCGCATCCTTGGTATGTCCTGACCGATTTCGAAGTCGACAGTGCTGATCAGGGCGCGGCCCTGCTGACCGGGCTACTGCAATCCGCCATGGAGGCCGATCTGATCCGTGACGCCGTGCTGGCGCAAAACGACACGCAGTTTCAGGCGCTCGGTGCGATCCGCGAACATATGAGCGCCGGGCAGAAATTCCTCGGCGGCTCGATCAAGCAGGACATCACCGTCCCGATCGACCGGATTGCCGAGTTTTTCGACCGCGCAGATCGGCGCGTCCAGACGATCGTTCCGAATTGCCGCCCCGTCGGGTTCGGCCATTTCGGCGACGGCAATATCCACTACAATATCGCGCAGCCCGCAAGCGACGATATGGCCGGTGATCGCCCTGCCTTTCTGGCACACTGGGACGCCGTCTCGGAAGCTGTCTTCGATATTGTCGATGATCTGGGCGGCTCGATCAGCGCGGAACATGGGATCGGCATAATGAAGCGCGACACGCTCGCTCGCCGCGCCGATCCGGTCAAGCTGGCCCTGATGCGTCGGGTGAAATACGCTCTGGACCCCGCCAACATCATGAACCCGCGGGTGATGATACAGGATTTCAAAGGGTGAGCGCGAACAAACTCGCGGCCCCTTCTCGCTTTCGCCGACCCTCCGCGTCGATCTGTCTCCCCGGACTGATCTCTGGCTCCGACGGCGAGCCTGTCACCCAACCCTCTCTGCCAGTCGCGACAGCAGGATATGGGCAGGCCGGTCGAGCCGGCCTGAGTGGAAGAATTGGATGGGGTTGGACCATTCAATCCCCGTCAATGGCCTAAGCGTTATGCCACCCCTTCAACGCCTTGCTGCCATTTCCCACAATCCAATCCACCGCCCTTTGCGCCCCCGTCATACTCACGCCGTCCGCAGTTGACACGAGGGGAGCCTGATCTCGGTGCTGCGGGCGGTGGAGTGCGGCTTTGGGATGGGACGAACGATCCATCAGGCCGCGCCGGGGTCGGGGAAGGTCCGACACGGCGTCGTCTGCAACATTCCGGGGCGGAACGCGGGCAGCCGCAGGCTGGCTGTCAGGGTTCCCAAGCCGCGCGCCGCAGCGAGACTGGCAGGGCGACCTGTCGGCAGAGCGCGCGCCTTTGAGCGGGTCGCCCGGCGTTACGGGCTGTTCGTGAGACCGTTCCAGCCGACACACCGATCCTGAACAGACCCGCCTGCGAGCGTGCCAGCACGCTCCACCCGCGCGGGCTTGGCCTTGCGACGAAACGGTATTTCTCTTTTGCTCCGGTCACGGGGCAGAGCCCGCGCCTCGTGTCACCTTTGACATGCAGGGATCAGATCCAGTCTGATGCCGGAAACCGCCTCCGGTTGGAGAAAGGCGGCTGCCTGCAAACCAAACCGTCAAAGCCACCGTCTTGACACTCGTCTCCCAGACGCTATCGCGCCCGTGGGCCCCCTCTCCCCACTGAGAGGCACTTCGACGGTCGTACAAAAACGCGACTGATGGAGACATTGTGATGACTATTTCCCGTCCGGCTGTGAAGCCGGCTGATCCGCGTTTTTCTGCGGGTCCCACGCGCAAACGTCCCGGCTGGACGCTAGAGGCGCTTTCTGACGCGGCTCTGGGCCGCTCCCACCGCTCCGCGATCGGTAAATCCAAGCTCAAACAGGTCATCGACCTGACGCGCGAAGTGCTGCAGGTTCCCGATGATCACCGCATCGGCATCGTGCCCGCGTCTGACACGGGCGCGGTCGAAATGGCCATGTGGACCATGCTCGGCCCAAAACCCGTCATCGTCGCGGCTTGGGAAAACTTCGGACAGGCATGGATCGTAGATGCCGACAAGCAGCTGCCGCTCGACGAGCTGACCCTGCTGAGCGCCGACTATGGCAAGCTGCCCGACTTCACCGCCTATGATGGCTCGCAGGATCTCGTCTTCACGGCCAATGGGACCACATCGGGCGTCAAGGTCGCAGATTACGGCTTCATTCCGGATGACCGCAAGGGCGTGACGATCTGCGACGCCACCTCCGCCGTCTACGCGCAGGACCTGCCATGGGAGAAGCTCGATGTCGTGACCTATAGTTGGCAGAAAGTCATGGGCGGCGAGGCCGCGCATGGCATGCTGATCCTGTCGCCCAAAGCCGTCAAACGGCTGGAAAGCTACACCCCGCCTTGGCCTCTGCCGAAAATCTTCCGCCTCACCAAAGGCGCCCCGGGTCGACAGCGCCTGATCGAGGGCATTTTCGAGGGCGCGACCATCAACACGCCGTCCCTGCTCTGCGCCGAAGACCATCTCGATGCGCTGAAGTGGGTGAAGGCCAATGGCGGACTGCAAGGCATGCATGACCGCGCCGACCGCAATGCCAGGACCATCTGGGACTGGGTGGAGAAGCGCGACTGGATCGCCAACCTGTGCGAGGACGATGAAAGACGCTCCAACACAGGCGTCTGTCTGAAAATCGTGGACCCGCGCATTGCGGCATTACCAGCGGGCGAACAGGCGGTCTTCGCCAAATCCATCGTCAATCTGCTCGCCGATGAAGGTGTCGCCCTCGACTTCGGGGCGTACCGCACCGCGCCACCAGGCTTCCGCCTGTGGGTGTCCGGCCTGTGCGAACACGCCGACGTTGAGGCGATCCTGCCCTGGCTCGACTGGGCGTTCGAGACCAAGATTGCGGAGCTGTAAAATGCCTAAAGTACTCATCAGTGATAAAATGAGCCCGCGCGCCATGGAGGTCTTCAAGGCCCGTGGCGTCGATGTCGATGTCATCACCGGCCTGTCCAAGGACGAGCTGATGCAGATCATCGGTGATTATGACGGCCTCGCGGTCCGCTCCTCGACCAGGCCTGATGCGGAAATCATCGGTCAGGCCACCAACCTCAAAGTGATTGGGCGCGCCGGGATCGGGGTCGACAATATCGATATCAAAGCGGCGACGGATCGCGGCGTCGTCGTCATGAACACGCCGTTCGGCAACGCCATTACGACGGCGGAGCATGCGATTGCCATGCTGTTTGCCGCCGCCCGGCAAATCCCGAAAGCCTCTGAGCGCACACAGAATGGCGAGTGGCCGAAATCCGATTACAAAGGTACGGAACTTTTCAACAAGACACTGGGCGTCATTGGCTGCGGCAATATCGGCGCGCTCGTCGCGGAGCGAGCCCTGGGACTGAAGATGAAGGTCATCGCGTTTGACCCCTATCTGACGGATGAGCGAGCCGTCGAACTGGGCGTGCAAAAGGTCGAACTGGACGCGCTGTTCCAGCGCGCAGACGCCATCACGCTGCATACGCCGCTGGTCGAAAGCACACGCAATATCGTCAACCGCGCACGGCTCGGCATGACCAAGCCGGGAGTCATTCTGGTCAATTGCGCCCGCGGCGGATTGGTTGATGAAGAGGCGCTGAAAGATGCGCTGCAGGCCGGGCATGTCCGCGCGGCTGCGCTGGACGTGTTCGCCGTGGAACCAGCCAAGCAGCATGCACTGTTCGGCACGCCAGGATTCGTAGCGACGCCGCATCTGGGCGCATCGACCAATGAGGCGCAGGAAAATGTCGCCGTGCAGGTCGCGGAGCAGATGGCCGACTATCTGCTGACCGGCGCGATCAGCAATGCTATCAACACGCCGTCCATCTCGGCGGAAGAAGCGCCGCGTCTGAAGCCCTGGGTCGATCTGGCCGACAAGCTCGGCACCATGATGGGGCAGCTCCTGCATGAACCGGCGCAGGCGATCCAGATCACCTACAAAGGATCGATCACGGCGCTGAACACCAATCCGATGAGCGCCGCCGCCCTCGCCGGACTGCTCAAGGCCGCCATGCCGGAGGTCAATATGGTTTCCGCGCCCGTCTTGGCCAAGGAACGCGGCATTACGCTGACCGAAAGCTATGTCGACGAGGCCGAACGCGCTGAATCCCTGATCCGGCTGACGGTGGAAACGGCGCAGCGTAAGTTCGCCATTGTCGGCACCATCTATCGGGGCGAACCCCGGATTGTCCGCCTGTTCGGCGTGCCGATGGACGCCGCCTTCAGCCCATCCATGCTCTATATCCGCAATGACGACAAACCGGGCTTTATTGGCGAAGTGGGGCGCATTCTCGGCGATGCCAAGGTCAATATCGCGACCTTCTCGCTCGGTCGGATGGATCAGGGCGGCGAAGCCGTCTGCCTGATCAGTGTCGATGGTGACGTCAGCGACGAAACGGCCGCCGCAATTACCGCGATTGATCAGGTGAAGATCGTGGACCGGGTTCGGATGTAGGGCCTGAGCTGAGTTCCTCCCCCTCGCAAGGGTGAGGTGTCATGCGTATCAGCGAATGACGGAAGGGGGTATGCTGAAAAAAGCCGCGCGAAGCGCGTCCGGACTATAACCTGTCGATCACCGCCGCCATCGCGTCGAGCGTGTCGCTGCCGAGTTGGGCGGAGCGGTTGCAGTCCCAGCCGCGGTCTGCATCCGGCGCATTGGCATTGTCCTTGAACGGCATTTCGAGGGTCATGGCGAGGCAGTCGAATCGCGCGGCCAGCGCGTTGGTGCAGATCGACAGATTGGCTTTACCGGGCGCCGTCAGTGGATAGCCGACCTTGGTCTGGAAGTCCGGACTGGCGTCCAGATAGGCGTCGAGAAAAGCTGCCAGATCAGCCGCCTGCTTCTCCGTATAGTCGGGAATGCCCTCGGCCCCGGCGATGAAATTATAGGGCAGCGCTTCGTCGCCATGGACATCGAAGCAGAGCACGGGACGGTCCGCATCCATCGCGTTGCGGACGAGCTTGACTTCAGGCGCGCGCTCCATCGTCGGCGTATCCCATTCGCGGTTCAGGTTGGCCCCGACTGCGTTAGTCCGCAGATGACCGCGGAAGGAGCCATCGGGGTTCATGTTCGGCACGATGCGGAAACGCACCTTGCGGCGCATCGCCTGCGCGACCTCGTCTTCCGGATCGGTCAAACGGGCAAGGAAGCCTTCCATCCACCATTCGGCCATGCTCTCACCGGGATGCTGGCGCGCAATGACCCAGATCGTCTTGTCGCCTTCGCCGATGCTCAGACAGTCCATGTCGCGCCCGTCGATCGTCTGGCCCAGCACGCGCAGCGAGACGCCGTCATGGGCCAGCGCATCGGCGATCAGATTGAGATGGCGTTCCTGCGAATAGGGCGCGAAATAGGCGTAATAGACGGCATCGGCTTCGGGCGTATGCTCGATCACCAGCTTGCCTTCATCATAGCGGGTCGGTACGCGCGTCCAGTCTTCGCGGTCGACGCTCATGCAGGCCTTGTAATCCGTCCATCCGTCCGGATAGGCCGACCCGCCAGCGTTCTCGATCACCAGACGAACAGGCACGCCCTTCGCGCCGGACAGACGAAAGTGAAACCACTGGTAAAAGTCGCTCTGATGATCCTGGCGAATACGCAGACGTATATCTTGCGGGTCGGTAGCCTCGACCACGTCGATATTTCCGGAATCAAAGGCGGCATTGATGGACAGGGTCATGATCTACTCACTCTGGGAAGAAGCGGTGGCGTTGAAATCGTCAGGCGCGTCCGATGCGGACTGAATCGCCTGCGGCAGCTCGGACGCCTCTAGACCTTTCCAGAACACGCGCCAATCCCCGGAAAGCTGCATGCCGTCACAGGCACTCACATACCAGTCGTTGAAAGGATTGGCCTTGCGCGAGCGCCAGAAAAAAGCCGGAACATCGTCGAGAATCCGCTCCCACACATCGCGGGCCAGCCCTTCGCCCTGCGCTTCCGGGACGACCCAGAACTTGGACAGATAGGCCTGTTCATTCAGGCGCGTGAAAATCGCCCCGGCCCGGAAATCCGGCTCCAGAAAGGCGGACATGACCGGCTGTCCGAAAAAAGCCGGATCTATGTCGCGCCGAAAGGCCCGATTGATTGCCCTTTCCAGCGCCGCATGATCAAGGTCGCTCAGATCCTCGCGGCGGGCAATGGCCGCGCCGCGCCGGATAAAGGTGCCGGACCCCTTGGTCGTGAACAGCTCTGATAGCAGATTGAGAGGCGACGCCAGAACATAGGCACGACGCCCTTCATTGGCATCCTGCTCGATCCGCTGCACAGTGCGCAGGAAAACTTGCTGACCGGGTGTGATGTCGTGACGGTCGATAATGGTGTCGATTTCCCGCAGCCGCAGATTGCGCCGACGATTGCCATTCAGATTCAATCCGCCCGATGGCTGTAAGGACACGATCTTGATCGGCCGCAAGTCATTGATCAGCTTGGTCAGGCTCGCCGGACCGCGGCGCTCCGTCATTTCCAGAATCGGAATGATGCCCGCTTGCGCGCGCTTGCGAATATCCGCGATCAGCCCATAGGTCGCCGTGTCCAGCTTGGCGACCTTGACGCCGGAACTGTCAAGGTCCCGCATAAGCCGCTGCGCCTGGAAGCGGATCGAGGTCCGGTCATCATCAAGCGCCCCGATCAGCAATGTCGGCGTCAGGCCGAGATTGGACAGTATCTGCAGATTTGAGGTCAGCGATTCGAGCAGCGGGTTCTTCAGAACACGCGGGTCGAGCAGGATCAGCGCAAATCGTTCGGGATCTTCCTTGGCGAAGAGCTCGGCGTAAAATTTGGCTTCCTGCGTCGCGCCCACAGCGGACAGAGATGACAGGACGATCTGACGGACGACCGTCATGACAGCGCCCCGCCCAGCACTTGGGCATAGCGCGCCTGTGCGGCGTAGAGCTGGTCCAGCGCAACATATTCGTCGGGACGGTGCGCCTGTTCGAGATTGCCGGGTCCGTAAACAATCGCATTGATCCCGGCCTGACTCAGCATGGAAGCCTCCGTCCAGTAGGGCAGATCGACGACAGCTTCGTCGAACATCCCTGTGAAGGCCGATATATCTCGCGTAGCAAAGGGCGCGAAAGCGACGATCGTATCGATCTCTGCGTCCGGAGAGGCGGATCGCGCTATCGCTACCATATCGGCCTCACGGGCAGCGACATGATCGCCGGGTGGCGGCCGCATAGACACCTTGGCCGAGGCCGTCGTTGGGATCACATTATAGGCCCCATCCGAAGTGACCTCGCCAATATTGACGCATAGCCCCTTGAACGGATCCACACCGAAATCGAGATGATCCTGACGATAATCGCCCAATCGCGCACAGAATTGCGTCGCGCTCAACAGCGGGGCTGCGACCGTGTCCGACAGGCTCGAATGTCCGCCCGGCCCGGTGTAACGCACATGCATGGCCAGCATGCCGCGATGGGCGCGACCGACGCGGCAGGATGTTGGCTCGCAGACGACGGCCCGCTCGATACCGTCCAGATATCCACTGCGGATGATAGCCGGCATCACCTCCGACCCGGCCTCCTCATCACCTGACAGAAGGACAGCGACATTCCGGGGAGTCGCTGTCCCAAGCGCGCCGAGGATCGCGGCAGCCGCACCCTTAATGTCGGATGTGCCTAGCCCGTGCACTCGGTCCTCACGCTCGACGAGTTCCAGCGGATCGGCAGTCCAGCCTTCGCCGCTCGGGACAGTGTCGATGTGGACATTGAGCAAGGCTTTGGGCGCTCCCCAGATTGCCAAGACATAGGCGCTATCCGGCTTGCCACGCGAACGTGGGACCGTCTTAATGATCAGCTGATCGGGCGCGAATCGAGACAGGGCCTCTGCCAACCAGGCGACGCAGGCCACTTCATCTCCAGTCCCGTTGCGGGTATCGAAGGCGACGAGGTCTCGCAGATAGTCGAGAGTCGATCTCATAAACTCTGCTATGACAAGCACATGCGCGCCTTTCAACGCAGGAACCGATGGTGAGACCAACTTTATTTGCATTGAAATCAGCTCAAGGCTGTTGTTAACCGGAGATATCAAGCAATTTGGGAGACCCTTATGGCCGACACATGGGAATTTTATGAAGACAAGGCAGGCGAGCATCGCTGGCGCTGCACAGCCTCCAACGGCAATATCATCGGTGCCGCGACGGAAGGCTACAAAGCCAAACGTGATTGCGAAGCCAATGCTGAACGGCATGGCTATAATGGCAATCCGAACAGTCTTGGCGCCAAGGACAAGTGGGAATTCTACGAAGACAAGGCAGGCGAGCATCGCTGGCGTCGCACCGCTTCCAATGGCGAGCCTGTTGGTCGCAGCACGGAAGGCTACAAGGCCAAGCGTGATTGCGAAGCCAATGCGACCCGCATGGGCTGGACCGGCTAGAGCCTAAGTATCAGGCTAAACTCATCATAACGATTACGAGAAGCCGCCCTTTCGGGGCGGCTTTTTTCATGGGGACTGGAAATCCGGCCCCGTTCCGCTTATATAGTTATGGCTGGCTTGCCAGATATGACGATAAAGGCGCGTGCAATAAGCGGACTGGACCCGGGGGCGGTACCCGGCGGCTCCACCATAAGCGCTCACTATTCTCCACGGAATAGAGAGCGCTTTTCATGGGGCCGACATAGTTTCGACAGACGCCCAAAGACGTTAGCTTTCGTTCGTGTGGACTCCGTCAAAAGTCCGGCAACAGTAATTGCTAATGACAATTATGCTGAGGATTTTGCCCTGGCTGCGTAAGCAGTCCGGATAATTTCCGACTTAACTCCTAGGGCTTCAGCGCCCTAGGCGGGCTCCGGGGAGTAGCTGGCAACAGAAACTCCCCACTTATTCAATGACTTGCAAATTATATTAACTTTTCAGGAACCTTTTCGATCGCCGCCGCGTTGAAGAGCGGATGAAATCATTTATGCACTCGATCGCCGTCAAAGCGGACAATATTCTCGATAGCATTCAGGACAACGACCCACCCGAAGATCTGCATCTACAGCCCTATTTCGGCTATTCGACTCCCGACAAGATCATCATTCGCGGTCGCGCGCTTGCAGCTGACACAAGTCGGGCTTCCAACGACACCCCATCACTTGTCGACAATCTGGCGGCGATGGCAGCCTTGTTCATGACTCGTGAGGTCGAAGGCGAAACCGTGCGTTTGGGCGACTATTCCGCCGAAACGGACGATGAGGGCTATTACCGGATCGAACTCCCGCGCAAAAATCCACCCGCCGGGTGGACGGAGGCGGCCGTCAAGGCGGAGCGCACAGGCGAGACGATCAGCCATCCCGTTCTGATCACCTCGCCCAAAGCCGAGTATGGCATCATTTCAGATATTGACGACACGGTCATGCAGACCAAAGCCTGGTCCACGCGCAAGAACCTCTGGACCAGTGTTACGGGTTCGGTCGGCAGTCGGTACATCTATCCCGATACGGCGACGCTGCTGAAGCTGATGGCCGGATCCATGGCCGGAACAAAGAACCCTGTCTTCTATGTCAGCTCTTCACCCTGGAATCTGCACGGCTTTCTGGAAGCCGTCTTCATGGCCAATGGCGTCGTTCGCGGTCCGAAATTTCTGCGTGATTTCGGTATCGATCCGACCAAGATGATCGTCGGGACGCACGGCAATCATAAGGGCAATGCCATCGACACGGTTCTGGCGGCCAATCCCGATCTGCCATTCTATCTGATCGGCGATAGCGGGCAGCATGACCCGGTCGTTTACCGCGATGCCGTCCTGCGCCACCCGGGACGCATAAAGGGTGTCTTCATCAGGACACCGGGTCCGGGCATGGGCGAAGAAGACCGACTGCCGTTGAAAGACATCGAAGCGCAAGGCGTCCAGATCTTTGCTGGAGAAACGTTTGAGCCTCTACTCGACAACGCGTTCTAGGCGCGCCGGAACACCGCCTTCCGGTCGAAGCGTGACCGTCATAAGGGGGCGCGGATAGACATTGTCGTCTACGCGAATGTCGAAGTCGCGCGCCAGCGTCGCCAGCACCATGAGCGCTTCCATCGTCGCAAAAGCTGCGCCGACACAGATGCGCGGCCCGGCTCCGAACGGCATGTAGGGTGCACCTTTGGCCTTGAGCGAGGGATCGCGCAGAAAACGGTCGGGATCGAATAATAAGGGTTGATCCCAAAGCCGCTCTGTGCGGTGCATGACGTAATTATTCAGCAGAACGGCGTGGCCCGGTTCGAGCGTCCGTCCGAGAACATTCACGACTTCACGTGGTTCCCGATTGAGCAAGGGGGCCGGCGGATAGAGCCGCATTGTCTCGTCGATTATCGCCTGTGTAAACGGCAGGTCGGCCAGTTGATCGAAACGAACGTCACCCGTTCCACAGACCTGACGAACTTCGTTCCGTACGCGCTCAGCCGTCGGTCGATGTCGCCCCAGCAAATATAGCGCCCAGGTCAGGGTCAGCGCCGTGGTCTCGTGTCCGGCAATGAAGAACCCGATCAGATTATCGCGGCGCTCACGCGGGCTCAGCGTATCGGCGCCGATCAGGAGTCCGACTAGATCATCATCGGGATTCTGCGCCCGTTCGGCCAGCAGATCATCGGCCGCGCGCTTCAAACGCCGCAGCGCGCCCGATCCTGTCGGCGTCATGGGGCGCGGCACCCAGCGCGGCCATGGCAGCAGATCGTCAGGGCGCAAGGTCCCTGCCCCCGTAACGACTGCGCGTGTGGCACGTTTCAACCGGGTACGATCCAGACCCTTCGGGCCCCCCAACAGGGCCTTGGCCAGGACGTCGAACGTCAGATCGGCCATCGCCCGCGACAGATCGAGCCTTGATCGCTGGTCCAGCCGCGCGGTGAAATCGGACAGGGCGTCAGTAATCAAGGGGGCCAGGCTTTCCACGTGGCGCTTGCGAAAGATCGGCGCGACGGCCTTGCGCTGACGCTTCCATTGCTCGCCATGTACGGACAGCAAGCCCTCCTTCGTCGCAGGTCCCAGAATGCGGGCATCGATCGCCGTTTTGGTAAACTTGTCGGCATGCCGAACCAGCACGTCGGTCATCCCGACCGGATCGGAAATCACATGAAGGGTCTGACCAAATGTTTTCGCTGTCACGATCGGCTGCCGGTACGCTAGCGGGCCGAACCCTTCGACCGGGTTGCGGATGAAACGCCATGTCGCCTCAAGAAAGCTCTCATCACCCGTCAGAGGTTGAGCATGTGGGGGCTGGAACAGCGTATCGGTCATCCTGTCAGTCTACGGTTCGGTGTCCGATTTGTCTTGCGACGTCTTGGCAGGCGCTTTGACAGCGGATTCACTCTTGGCGGTTGACCCGCTAGACCCCCGCTCTAATGTGAGCCCATGAGCCAGGACCTGATGAACTACGAACAGATGCGAAGCCTTGCGCTACGCGGAGTCGTTCGTGACGCCATTAGGCGCGTCATTCGCGAAGACGGGCTGCCGGGTGCGCACCATTTCTACATCACCTTCATGACGCGTTTTCCCGGTGTGGAAATCGACGACACGCTGGCCGCCAAATATCCGGAAGAAATCACCATTGTGCTGGAGCATCAGTTCTGGGATCTGGCCGCCAATTCCGACGATTTCGAGGTTACGCTGAAATTTGGCGGAATTCCCAAATATCTGCGTGTCCCCTATCATGCGATCACCCGTTTCCATGATCCAAGCGTCGGTTTCTCCCTCGCTTTTGATACGCCTCCTGATGCGAGTGCCAGCAGCCCAATAATTGGGCTCGCCTCCGGCACGGCACTCGGCGCGCCGGCCATGACAGCACCTGCCTTGGGTAAAAGCGAGGGGCCGACCGAGATGGATGATGACGAGCCGGATACGCCGACCGACGGCGATGATGACGGACCGAAAGTCGTCAGCCTCGACAGCTTCCGGAAAAAATGAACGGTCCGCATTTCCAGATCCACCGCTACTCCCGACGGGTGAAAGGGGTTCCGATCACACTGGTCGGCTGGGTTCTGTTTCTGATCTATCTCGGCATCACATTGAGCGGCTTTGTCTTCATCGCCAAAACAGCCGAACTGGCGGCTCTGCCCTTGGTCCAGTTCCTGTTCATCGTCATCATTCTGATCGCGATTATCGTGGCGGGACTTCTGTTCATGATGTGGACATTGGGAGAGATCGTCGATCATCGCTAAACGGCGCTGACCTACCGGGATTTCTGCAAGCACCGGCATTCGTCTGATTGCTCTTGCGGCAGCGCACTGCTAACCGCCCGGCCATGACAGATTATCGTATCGAATCCGACTCCTTCGGCGAGTTGAAAGTCCCTTCCGACAAATATTTCGGCGCACAGACGGCGCGGTCTCTAATCAACTTTCCGATTGGCATTGAGACCATGCCGCCGGCCCTTATCCGCGCGCTCGGCATTATCAAGCGCTCTGCCGCCATCGCCAACCACAAGGCAGACAATCTCAATGGCCGGATCAAGGATGCAATCGTCCAAGCCGCGTCAGACGTTGCAGAAGGCAAGCTGGACGATAACTTCCCCCTCTCCGTCTGGCAGACCGGATCCGGCACCCAATCGAATATGAACGCCAATGAAGTGGTTTCCAACAAGGCCATCGACATTCTGGGCGGCACAATCGGGTCCAAGGATCCGGTCCATCCCAATGATCACGTCAATCGCAGCCAGAGTTCCAACGACACCTTCCCGACCGCCATGCATATCAGCGCCGCCGAGCAGATCGTGCACCGGCTTCTGCCGGAATTGCAGGTTCTACGGAACGCACTCAACGACAAGGCGGAAGAATTCGCCGGTATCATCAAGATCGGGCGGACCCATACGCAGGACGCCACACCGATCACGCTCGGTCAGGAATTCTCCGGCTATGTCGCGCAACTTGATCTAGGTGTCGAGCGCATCAAACGCGGACTTGAAGAGCTGTTTCCACTCGCGCAGGGCGGTACAGCCGTAGGCACGGGACTGAATGCCAAACCGGGTTTTGCCGAAGATTTCGCCGCCGAAGTCGCCAGCTATACCGGACTGCCCTTCCGCACTGCGGACAACAAGTTCGAAGCGCTGGCCGCGCATGATGCCTTCGTGTCTGCGCACGGCGCGCTCAATACGGTGGCCACGTCGCTGTTCAAGATCGCCAACGATATTCGCTTCCTCGCCTCCGGGCCGCGGTCAGGTCTCGGCGAAATCAGCCTGCCGGCGAATGAACCGGGCAGTTCCATCATGCCAGGCAAGGTCAACCCGACACAGGTCGAAGCGCTGACAATGGTCTGCGCACAGGTGATGGGCAACAATACGACGATGAGCCTGTCGGGCAGTCAGGGCCATTTCGAACTCAACGTCTACAAGCCCGTCATGGCCTATAATATGCTGCAATCGATCACGCTGCTGGCCGACGCATCGCGCAGTTTTGCGGATCGATGCGTCGTCGGCATCACGGCCAATGAAGACCGCATTGCCGAGCTGATGGGCCGCTCGCTTATGCTGGTCACGGCGCTGGCGCCGACGATCGGCTACGACAATGCGACGACGGTGGCGAAGACGGCACACAAGAACGGCACGACATTGCGTGAAGAAGCTGTCGGGCTGGGCTTCGTGACCGAGGCTGAATTCGATGAAATCGTCCGCCCGGAACTGATGATTTCGCCGCGCTGATATGGACGGCCCGGTTATCAATCTGCGACAGGACCGCAAACGCAGAGTGCGGGCCAATGCCTCGGAACGGGCGGATCTGAACCGCATTGCGCACGGTCGCAGTGCAGGCGAGCGCCGGCAAACGAAAGCCGACCGCGATGCGCTGACACGGACGGTGGATGTGCATATGCGTGAGCAGAAAAACTCACAGCCGAAGCCACCGATATCATGAAGTTCCTCTCCCGACGCCTGGTCATGCCTGCCGATCTGAATAGTCGCGGCACGCTGTTCGGCGGGCGGTTGCTGGCCTGGGTCGATGAAGAGGCGTCGGTCTATGCAGCCATCGAAAGCGGCGCGGATCTGGTCGCAACCAAGTTCATTTCGGAGATGGATTTCCAGGCGCCGGCCTATCTCGGCGACGTCATCGAGCTCGGCATGGAAATCATCGATACTACGCGCGTATCGATCACATTGAAATGCTCGGTCCGCGAACTGCGGTCCAAACGCAATATTGTCAGGATCGAGCGGATGGTCTTCATCGCCATCGACAAGAACGGACGCCCTATTCGACACGCCGCAGGCCCCGGGCTCAGCCAGTCGGACTCAGCATGAAAAAACGTTCCGTTTCGATTCACGGACATCCCACCTCGGTCGCGCTCGAACCGGAATTCTGGGCAGAAATCGATCGCGCCGCGACGGAACGGAACAGTTCGGTCTCACGATTGATCCGGACGCTTGACGATGAACGACTGGAAACCAGACCGGATCAGGGGCTAGCAAGCTATATACGCGTCTGGGTCCTCAACCGTGCCAGAGCCGACACGCCGGATCAGAGCTGTTGAGCTAGTCGGCCGACCAGATCGAACGTCTCCATATCAACGTGGCCATCAATCTGGTCCGGCCGGTAGCGGCGCTGAAAAGCCTGCACGACGTTAACGCTCAAAGGGCTCATAACGCCGTCAATCTCGATACAGTAGCCGATCCCGGCCAGACCTCTTTGCAACAGAGCGACACCCCGATCCCGGTCATCGGGTCCAAACAGAATACGGCGATCGCCATTGCCCTCACCTGGCCAGAGACCGATCCCAGCAGCCGCCAGTCCGGCCCATGGAAAACGCTCGCCGGGGTCATCCTTGCGATCAGGTGCAATGTCGGAATGCCCGACAATATTTTGGGGCCGTATGTCGAAACGCCTGATCAGTCGCTTGCAGAGCGGAATCAGCGCATTGATCTGTACGTCCGGGTAAGCCGGCAACCCGTAATCATGCCCGCCATTGACGATCTCGATGCCGATACTGGCGGAATTGACATTGCTGATCCCGTTCCACGCCGACACGCCTGCATGCCAGGCCCGCCGATCATCTTCGACCAATTGAAAGACGCGGCCATCCTCTTCGACCAGATAATGCGCGCTGACCTTCGCCGCGCTTTCCGTGAGACGCTCGAGCGCCGCCGCGCCCGTCTCCATGCCGGTATAATGCAGCACCAGCATCGATATGGGCAGCGTTCTTTCGTCGTGATTGGGTGACGGCGCGGCGATCAACTGGCTCATTCCGGGTAGCGCTCCGCCATGATCGCGACATCCTTGCGGATAATGTCTTTCAGAACATCCCTGTCCACATCGGAGAGCCGCTTGATGTAGAGGCAGGATTTCCCCGTCTTGTGCTTGCCGAGCCGGGAGAGTTCGTCGCCCAGACTTTCATAGCCCGGTATGATATAGAGCGAGATGTTCTGCGCGCGGTTGGCAAAGCCAAGCCGCATGAAATCCCCTTCCCGGCCGCTTTCATACTTATAATGATAGGTTCCGAAGCCGACGATCGCGCTCTTGAGGCTTGCCCCCCAGAGCGTCGGTTCATAGCCGGATATGTCCTGCATGGTTTCCAGCAGCCATTGGCAATCTTCACGACGCTGCGAGTTTGTGATGCTGCTGATATAGTCACCGATCTTAAGATCAGTCGGCACCGTCTTGTTCGTCATACTCAGTCCTCCTGCACGGGCGGAACCGCGCCCCGCCTGGCGATTATCCAGACGCAGGGCAGGATCAGTGCAGCCCCGATCATGTAACGTAGATAGAGCTTCTCGTTGAGAAAGACTACGCCCAGCAGACATGCCCACAGGGTTGTCATGAGCGTGAGGGGAATGACTTGGCTGACCTCATAGGTCTGCATCAGGCGGAAATACTGACCATGCGCGAAGATGGAGACGAGCAAGGCGGAGTAAAGTGCGGCGACAATCAGCTTCCAGCCCGCCTGCTCCCAAGCCGCGACTTGCCCGGTTTCGAACAGCGATGTTGCAACCAGTGACAGAGCGAACAGGAGCAAGGCGGTCCAGGCAACATATTGTCGCCAATCAACCTCAGGCATGGTGCGCATCAGCACCGATCCGACCGCCATCGCGACATAGGCCAGCAACAGATAGATCATTCCGATATCGAAGCGCAGCGCTTCGGGTTCATAGACCATGATCAAGACGCCCGTCAGCGCGATACCGATCGCCAGGGCGCGAACCCATCCAATACGTTCGCGCAGGAACAGTACGGATAGCAGGGTCGACATCGGGATCAGCGATTGACTGACGATGGAACTGGCCGAAGCCGGGGCGGTCTGCAGTCCAGAATAAAGCAGGCCCAGATGGAGCGGCCCAACGCAGAGGCCGACAATCAGCAACCGACCAAACCGCTTCGGCAGCGGCCTGAACAGAAACAGCCCCATGAATGCGAGGACAAAGCCGGCCCGGAACAGCGCCAGCATAAATGGAGGAACAGGGTTTATGCCGACGACCCAGGCCGTCATGACGAAATTACCGCCCCAGCCGAGGCAGCAAAGCATCAGAATGATGAAGTCCCGGCCCGTCATGGACGGGCGCGTAGGCGTTTAGCGTTCGACCGTCCAGCCTTCCGGAGTTTCGGTGGCGTCGATAATCGGACCGTTCGATCCGTGCATGCCTGTGCGGGAACGCTGCGTACGGCGTGGGTCCTGTCTTGGTCCCTGTCTGGCGTCCTGACCCATCTGAACATCCATGCCCATCTGTCGGCGGATTTCAGCCATATGCGCCTTGGGACCGAAGGGCCGACCCGTCAGCTTGGCCCGGATCCAGAAAACACTGATGGCGATCAGAGCGATGATGGCGATCACGCCGACCAGAACCAGCGCGAAGGCAGCCGAGAAAAACAGCATGAAGGCGGCAGCGATGGTCACGCCCGCCAAAGTAAGCCAGCGTGCGACCTGTCCCAGAAAGCCCGGTGTGCCCGGGCCGGAAAGGTGATGCGTTCCTGTCATCGTTCTTCTCCTACATGCCTATAGATCGGGATAATCACGCTGTGGGTCAAGGGCGTTAGCATTGCCTTATCGTCACATGACCACAAAATGGCGCTTCGGGTTAGAGACGAATGGCGCGTCCCTGCTTGCGTTGAGCCTGTATGCGCGCATAGGCCCGATTGATCATAGCCATCTTCTGTGTCGACAAAGCCGTCATTTCGGGCGGAAGACCCCGGGCGACGATCCGGTCCGGGTGATTGGCAGCGGCGGCCCGGCGATAGGCTTTTTTCAGATCGTCGTCGCTGATCGTTTCATCGACGCCGAGCAGCAGATAAGGATCATCGGAGTCGCGTCCCACATGGGTCGCCCGCAGACGCGCAAACTCCGCATCCGAAAAGCCGAAGATTTCCGCCACCCGCGCCAGATAGGTCTCCTCGTCTTCCGTGAGGATCCCGTCCGCCAGCGCGATGTGAAACAGGCCGTCCATGACGTCTTCCAGCGCCGCCGGGCGAGCCCGGAAATGCCGGGCGATCCGCCGCGCATAGCGCTCATAACCATGTGTCGTCTGACGCGCGAGCCGGAAGAAACGCTCGACCATCTCTCGCGAACCCGGCTCGGGTTTGAAGACCTGCTCGAAGGCCGCAATATCTTCACGGCGCACTTCGCCATCGGCCTTAGCCATTTTTGCGCCCAGCGCAATCAGACCGGCCACAACCGGACCGTCCTCGACCGATCCCGCCTGTCCGCGCCCATCAGGGCGTTCAGGCGGACCGAAGAGCTGCGCCGCGGCGGTGAACAAGCGTGTCCAGATCATGGATGTGCGAGCCTTGGCAGCGACATCTCAGACGGCATGCGGTCGACGATGCAGACCCAGCACACGCGCGACCGCACTGGCGATTTCGGCCCGGTTGAGGGTGTAGAGGTGATAATGGCGAACACCGCGCGCATAGAGTTCTGCGGTCAATTCCGACATGAGCGACGCCGTGAGCATGTCCCGCGTCAGCGGATCGTTTTCCAACCCTTCGAACAGTTCGACATACCAGTTCGGGACAGCGACACCGCAAAGTGCCGACATACGTTGCAGACCTTTGACATTGGGCTGCAACATCAGGCCTGGCACGATTGGAATGTTGATCCCGGCATCCAGAACGCGGTCTTGAAAGCGCCAGAAAACATCTGGCGAAAAGAAAAACTGCGTAATCGCGCGCGTTGCGCCCGCATCGATCTTGCGCTTCAGATTATCGATCTCAGCCGACCAGTCGGCGCTTTCCGGATGGAGTTCCGGATAGGCAGCGACGGAGACTTCGAAATCGCCGATCCGTTTGACGCCTTCGACCAGATCGGCGGCATAGGCATAGCCCTCAGGATGCGGCTGATAGGCGGCGCCGATACCCGAAGGCGAGTCGCCACGTAACGCGACGATGTGGCGGACGCCGGCATCCCAGTAATCCTGTGCAATTGCATCAATTTCCGCCCGCGAGGCGTCAACGCAGGTCAGATGCGCCGCAGGCGCAAACCGCGTTTCCTGCGCCATGCGCGCGACTGTCCTGTGCGTTCGCTCACGCGTCGACCCGCCTGCGCCATATGTGACCGAAACGAAATCAGGCTCGAGCGGTTCGAGCTTCTGAATGGCATCCCACAGGCGGTCTTCCGCGACGGACGTCTTTGGTGGAAAGAATTCGAAGCTGACGCTGACACCTGTCTGCGACCGCGGCGCGGACAATTCCGATGAAGTTCGGGCGATCGCGCCGACCGGCGCATTCGGGTCCCGACCGGGCATGGACGCACTCATGATGCCAGCTCCATCTCCGCGCTGCATACCCGCACGGCCTGCCAGACAAGCAGGTCCGGACGGTCAGCCTCACCGGAATCGACACGGTGGCAGACAGAATTTCTGAATCCCAGCGGTTCCAGCGCAGTCAGAATCTCGTCCGCGCTGAAGCCCAGCCGACGATGCGCGTAGCGATCCCGGAATTCATCCCGGTCATGTTCGGCAAAATCCACGATCAGCAGCACGCCATCAGCGCGAAGCAGACGCGCGGCTTCGCGTAGCGCATCCGCCGGTCGGTCCAGATGATGCAGGACCTGATGCAATGTCACCAGATCAGCGCTACGGTCCGGCAGTTCTGTTTGCGTCAGGTCGGATTGCTGCACCAGCAGGTGACCGAAGCGGGGCTCGGACAGCGTGTGACGCGCGACTCGGAGCATGTCCGGCGACAGGTCGACCCCTGTCCCGCGTGACACATGCTCGGCCAGCAATGCCAGCATTCGCCCGGACCCGGTGCCCAGATCGACCATCGCATCAAAGTGGCGGTCTCCGATTGCATCGAGCAGAACCGCTTCGGTTCTGGATTGCGGGAGATATTCATGGCTCAGCTGGCCGCGATTATTGGCCACATCGGCGAAAAACTGTTCGCTCTGCTGGGCCCGGCGCGCTCGGACGGATCCCAATCGCGACAGATCCGCCTGCAGCACCGGATCGTCCTGCGGTAGCGCCGACAGAACGCTCGACAATAGCGGTGACTGCCCGTCGCACTCCGGGCGTAGCCTTGAAAACGTCCAGGACCCTTCCCGCAAACGATCGATAATGCCCGCCTCTTCAAGCGAGCGAATATATTGCGTCACCCGGGGCTGCGACAATTCCAGTACGGAGACGAGCTCCGATACGGTCAGCTCACCCCGACTGAGCAAGGCGACGATCCGGAGCCGATCCGGATGACCCAGAAGCTTCAATATGCGGGCAACACGATCCACGGAGCGGGCGTTAGCATGGGCCAGACGGATTGCATATAAAAATTTCTTTATATGCAATGCCGGCCGTAAAAACACGGCCTACCTACCTATTGTGAGCGGCAGGATAATGTGATCGGTTCATCGGCGGAGAACGACCCGCCGGACCGATATCCGTTTCGCAATTGCTGAATCAGCGCTCGAATTTAACGAATTTCAGCTTTTTCGGAATATCGGCATCCTCACCCAGGCGACGCTTCTTGTCTTCGATATAATCCGCAAAATTGCCTTCGAACCACTCGACGTGGCTATTACCTTCATAGGCTAGGATGTGCGTCGCGACACGGTCGAGGAAGAAACGATCGTGCGAAATCACCACGGCGCAGCCTGGGAACTTCTCGAGCGCGACTTCCAATGATGCCAGCGTTTCGCGGTCCAGATCGTTGGTCGGTTCATCGAGCAATAGAAGATTGGCTGGACGCGTGAGCATCTTGGCAAGATTGACCCGGTTACGTTCCCCGCCGGACAGTTGACCGACATTTTTGGACTGGTCCGTGCCCTTGAAATTGAATGCGCCGACATAGGCCCGGCTTGGCACTTCTCGCTTACCAAGCTTCAGAATGTCGAGCCCGTCCGAGATCGCTTCCCAGACATTCTTGCTATTATCCAGCGCGTCGCGGTTCTGATCGACATAGCCGAGCTCGACCGTTTCGCCGACCTTGAAGCTGCCCTCATCCGGCTGCTCTTCGCCGGTGATCATCTTGAACAGGGTGGTCTTACCGGCCCCGTTCGGTCCGATCACACCGACAATACCGCCGCGCGGCAGTTTGAACGACAGATCCTTGATCAGCAGCTTGTCGTCAAAGCCCTTGGAGACGTTATTGGCTTCCACGACGATATTGCCCAGTCGGTCACCCATCGGAATGCGGATTTCGGCGTGGCTGACGACTTCGTTCTCGGCCGAATCGCGCAGTTCTTCATAGGCGCTGATCCGCGCTTTCGACTTGGTCTGGCGTGCTTTCGGATTGGACCGGATCCATTCCAGTTCGCGTTTCAGCGCCTTGGTCTTGGAGTCCGCTTCACGGCCTTCCTGATCCATCCGGTCGGCCTTGGAGGCCAGCCAGCTCGAATAATTGCCTTCATGCGGGAAGGTCCGACCGCGATCGACTTCCAGCGTCCAGTTGGTGATATTGTCGAGGAAATAGCGGTCGTGCGTAATCAGGATGATCGCGCCTTTGTAATTGACGAGATAGTTTTCCAGCCAGGCGACGGTTTCAGCATCCAAATGGTTGGTCGGCTCATCCATCAGCAACAGGTCAGGCTTGGCCAGCAGCAGCTGACAGATCGCCACGCGGCGGCGTTCTCCGCCCGACAGGTTGGTGACGTCCGAATCCTTGGGCGGACAGCGCAGCGCCTGCATCGCCATTTCGATCTTACTGTCGATATCCCACGCATCGCGCGCATCGACCTTTTCCTGCAAAGCCGTCATCTCTTCCATCAGCTCGTCGGAATAGTCCTCGGCCATCTTCATGGCGACCGCATTATATTCGTCGAAAATTATCTTGTCTTCGCAATCTGCAATCACATTGCCCCAAACATCCTTTTCCGGGTCCAGCTTAGGCTCCTGCGGCAGGTAGCCGACCTTGACGCCTTCGGCGGCCCAATGTTCCCCGGTCACTTCCGTGTCCTCACCCGCCATGATCTTCATCAGTGTGGATTTACCCGCACCATTGACCCCGACCAGACCGATCTTGGCGTCCGGATAGAAAGAGAGATGGACATTATCGAGAATGGTCTTGTTGCCGAATTTCTTCGTCAGACCTTGCATATGATAGGCGAATTGGCGTGCCATGATGGGCGTTCCTGTCGGTCGATAGCGTGTGGTGAGGGGCGGTCGGAATGAGCCGCGATAACTTACGATGCATATGATCGTTTTGTCGCAAGGTTTCAAGCCGCAGACGCTTGTCGGCCTGTTGGTTTTGAGGAATGAAAGTCTTGATATAAGCATCATGACACCGAATAGTCATGCCGCATGAATGGGGGACTCCGGACGTGACATCATCGCCCTGGGATAACAGGAATTCCGACATCATCGTCGGTATAGATCTTGGCACGACCAATTCGCTGATCGGAGTTTTTACCAATGATGGTCCTTCGCTCGTCGAAAATGCGAACGACTCGCATATGACGCCATCAGCGGTCACACTTCTGGAAAAAGACAATATTGCGGTCGGCGACGTCGCGAAACACAGGCTGATCTCCCACCCTGACCTGTCAGCGGCGCGTTTCAAGCGGTTCATGGGAACCAACAAGATATTCAAGCTGGGCAAGACGAACTATCGCGCCGAAGAGCTGTCGGCGATGGTCTTGCGATCTCTCAAGGGTGATGCAGAACGCATGCTCGGACAGAGTGTGAGCCGCGCAGTTATTTCAGTTCCAGCCTATTTCAACGACCTGCAGCGTAAAGCCACATTTGCCGCCGGGCGCATGGCAGGTCTGAATGTGGAGCGGCTTATCAATGAACCGACCGCGGCGGCTCTTGCCTACGGGGTCGATACGGATGAGGACGAATCCCTCCTGATACTGGATTTGGGAGGCGGAACGTTTGATGTCTCCATACTCGAGGTTTTTGATGGCATCATGGAGGTCCGGTCCAGCGCGGGCGACATCATGCTCGGCGGCGAGGATTTTACAGACGCTATCGATGCCGATTTCCGAGAGCAACTTGGCGATATCGGCAAGAGCCTGTCCAGCGAGGCTGCGGCCTCCTTGCGACATATTGCCGAACAGGCCAAGATCGCTCTCGGAACCATCGAACGTCTCTCACCCGTGTATCGGCATGATCAGCAAGAGCACACGCTGGAAATGACCCAAGATCGGTTTTCCGAAATCGCCAAGCCTCTGCTGGAACGACTGCGGCGCCCCATCCAGCGCGCCCTTGGCGATGCCGGTATGATGACGCGCGACCTTGACCGGGTCATCCTTGTGGGCGGTGCAACGCGAATGCCGATTGTCCGCCAAGCCATCACGCGACTGATGAAAACCTTCCCGGAGCATCGGCTCGACCCTGACAAGGTCATCGCCCTAGGCGCCTGTGTCCAGTCCGGTCTTCTGGCACGACATGCGGCTTTGGAAGACAGGGTGATGACAGATGTCAGCCCTTTTACGCTCGGCATCGATTCCTCGCGCCACGGTCAGGGCGGTCAGATCACGACAGGCCACTTCGTCCCAATCATCGAACGCAATATGGTGATACCCGTTTCGCGCGTCGATAGATTTCAGAAAATGCATCCCGAACAGACCATGGTCGAGATCGATATCTATCAGGGTGAGTCTCCGAGAGTTGACGAAAACGTGTTTCTCGGAAAACTCAAGCTGCATATCGGGTCAGGAAAAATTGAAGAAAGCGGGTTCGATGTCCGCTTCACCTATGACGTATCGGGCATCTTGGAAGTGATCGCCACCGTCGTTTCTACGGGCCATGAAAAGCGGCTCGTGATCGAAGGCAATTCGGGCGCCATGACTGAAGGCGAAATCAATGAGAGGCTGATGGGCCTGGCAGCGCTGAAAGTACATCCGATCGAACACTCCATCAACCGGGCCGCCATTGAACGCTGCAAATCCCTTTACGAGAATTCGCTCGGAGATCGACGGCAGTTGATAGAAGGCATGTTGAGTGATTTCGAAGCCATCATCGCCCGACAGGTGCCGAAGGAGATCGAGACCGCACGCAAGCAATTGCACGAAAACCTCGACATGCTTGAGCGCGATGATCTTCTATGACTTACCCCGAAGCACTCGCCATTCTGGGTCTCCGGGACGATGACCTCGATCTGAAAGCGATCAAGCGGGCCTATAGTCAGCAACTACGTCAAACGCGGCCGGAAGATGACCCTGAAGGGTTCATGGCATTGCGTCAGGCCTACGATTTCGTGAAGGCGCGGGTTGCCTTCCGGCAATCCCAAGACGAAAATCCACATCATGATAATGTGGCAGACGGTCATTCTGTTTCGGCTCATAATATCGACGATGCAGCAGCGCACAGTCACAGTGACACCATCCAAAGCGGGAGGCCCGCCAGACCTGATGATGAGCCACCGCATCAGAAGACGGCCAATCATTATTCAGAACTGATCCAGGCCGTCCTGACGGATGAAGACAAGCGCAATGACCCTACAGCATGGAGGGCTTTGATCCGTCCCAGACGCGAAGAGTCGCTGGATGACTGGATCATCTTCGACGCCGTGCTCCGTAGCCACCTTATTGATATATATAATGCGGATATCGACCGGCGACGCGACCAGCCCGAACCTGTCGCCCCGCCTAAACCGCTTATCGAACCGTCACTGGCCGCCGGTATCTTCAGGGGCATGGACTGGGACAATTCAACCGAGATTGATGGCC
Organism: Algimonas porphyrae; assembly: GCF_041429795.1. Classification (NCBI taxonomy): domain Bacteria; kingdom Pseudomonadati; phylum Pseudomonadota; class Alphaproteobacteria; order Maricaulales; family Robiginitomaculaceae; genus Algimonas; species Algimonas porphyrae. The sequence goes on from NZ_CP163424.1 coordinate 2,549,988, forward strand.
CGCGACACGCCCAGATCAGCTGGATTGAAAATTGCATGCGGATCAACACTACTTATGCGCCAAAGCACCGGGTACCACTCGCTCAACCCGACCGCACCCAAAAACTAGGCCTTGGCCCAGAGATCGCCCTAGGTTTCGTGTTCGTCATTATTGCGTTCGCTATGATGTTGAAATTTTTCGGTAACCAGCAGATCGACGCGCCTCGAAGCAACTCGTCTGCTGATGTCGTTGAGACGATATACACTCAGCGTAATTTGGAAATGCTCCAACTCCTTTTAGATAATGAGAGAGAAAACAGACTTATCTTGGTCAAATTAGGCGAACTGGACTCTGAGCGTGAGATTGCCATTCACAATCGACGGATCTTCCTTGGCGTCAGGTCTATCCGCAATGCACCCGGCTTTTCCCAATCTCCTATGACTTTCGGCACTATAAGATTAGCGATCGGACCAGCGCCAGACATTGATGGTGTCAAAGAGACATCCCCACCAATCGATATTGCTAACGAAGCAGCGGAACTGAATGAGACTCCAGCTCTGGAAGGGCTAAGCGTTGTAGAAGTAGATCAGAAACTGCTATCATTGAAAAGGGATACCCCACGTCTGTACAACACAATCCTCGTGAAAGGTCGTCTCTATGATTTCGTTCTGTCTGATGACCCAGCCGAAATAATCGAAGAACTCACAGAACAACCAGAATAGACGATAAGTATCAAACTTCCCACACTACATCCGGCTAGTCCCGGCTGATACCGCTTGTCCGGGATGACATGTTAGATGCAGGCAGCCGCCTCCATCCAACCGGAGGCCATCTCCGGCATCACGCCTTGGTGTCCCCTCGATCGTAATAAGAAGACATGAGGCGGGGACGGCCTCGTCCGGAATGACACGGTCGGTCCGGCTCACGCTGTGCCTCGCTGACGGACCCCCCCTTGCGGGCGCACGCCCACCGTTCTCCGCCTGACCAGTCCAGCCGGTCGCGCACAGTCCGGATGATCATGGCGCGCACATCACGCGCCATCCCATCACTGCATCGGACTGTCGCGAGAGCTCTCGCCCCCAACCGTTGATCACGCGTCACCGCAACCCATCCGGCACACCCATGCCGTCGCCACGCCCCAATTCGAGGAATGATGTGTCCCCTCATGCGTGTGACGTGAGGGATAGAGGTCTGGCATGGTGCGGGAATACGGGGATTGATTATGCGGAGGAGGCTAATTCATCCTCCTCATGGATGGGTTGTAGATTGAGAAGGACATAGAGGAATTGGGCGTAAAACATCAGGGAAACCAGAATAAACATCGCCGTCACCACGGACATGCGGATTGGATCGACCCAACCCCAATATTGCAAGAGCATTCCCGCAATCAGCGTGAACAGAGAAAGATAGAGAATACATTGCAGGGCGAAGGCCATGGAGGCATGCTTCATCTCGACTTCCCATTCATCCAGATAGCGATCACGGGCCCAGAACCGATTGATCACGCGTGCCAGACACAGAGCGGTCAGGGCGCAGAAAGACAGGAACATGACGCCCCATCCGGCCGGATTATCCAGAGCATTGATGAGCGGCTCCATTGCCGGAACATCACTTTCCAGATTGGTTCTTAAAAGAATGAATAGTGGAAATACGGGCAGTGCGAGCAGAGCGAGCGCCCGAAGACGCATCAACTTCCTACGCGTCAATGTGTCGGGCTTGAAACGAAAAACGTCCGCATACCATTTCAACATCATACTCTCCTATTCGGCAGCCCGAGATGCGCGCAATTCTTCGGCCAAGCTCTGGAACGGGGTGCGGCTGAAGGCCGTCTCAACCGTCACATCGAAATAGTCTGCCAACTTGAAGGCCAACTCGAGTGACGGATTATAGTCACCCCGTTCCAGATAGCCGATCGTCTGAAAGTTCACGCCAATCGCATCGGCCAGCGCCTTCCGTGACAGACCACGATCTGTTCGCAGTGTCTTGATGCGATTATAAATCATAATGTTGTATGTATACAACATTATGTATGGAGTCAACAGTATCTTTGGTTCAACTTCCTTACACCACATCCGGCCAGTCGCGGCTCATCAGGAAGGCGCTATTGATAATCCCCGCCATGGAATAGGTTTGAGGGAAGTTGCCCCAGAGTTCGCCCGTTTCAGGATGGAGGTCCTCTGAGAGCAGGCCGAGATGGTTCGCTTGTCGCAAGACAGTCTCGAACATAGCGCGGGCTTCGTCACGGCGACCGATCCGCCAGAGCGCATCTAGATGCCAGAAGGTACAGACGGTGAAGGCGGTCTTCGGCTTTCCGAAATCGTCCTCTGCCTTGTAGCGGAAGACATGGTTGCCGACGCGCAGCTCCCGGTCGACAGCATCGACCGTGCCGATGTAGCGCGGGTCACTGGCGGGGAGGAAGCCGATCTCCGCCATCAGCAGAACCGACGCATCGAGGTCTTCGACACCGTAGGCCATGGTGAAGGCATTCTTGTTCGCATCGAACCCGCGCTCGCACACCGTGGCATGGATGATCGCGGCCCGTTCCGCCCAGTAGCTAGCCCGTTCTGCCAGGCCGATATGATTGGCAATCCGGGACAGGCGGTCGCAGGCAGCCCAGCACATGATGGCACTGCTGGTATGGACATGGGCGATTTCGCGAAACTCCCAGATGCCTGCATCTGACGTATCATGAACGCGAAAGGCGCGTTCGCCGATCGGTTCAAGGGCGCGGAATTCAGCTTCGCCGTACGCCGAATGCAGACGCTGATCGAAAAAGGCCGGCGTTGCCGCCAGCACGATCTGGCCATAGACGTCGTGCTGAATATGTTCATAGGCCTGATTGCCGCGCCGGACCGGGCGATTGCCCTTATAGCCGGGCAGAGCATCTTCGATATGCTCGGTGATGTTGGTTTCGAGACCGATGCCGAAGAGCGGCTGGACATGGCCGCTATCGGGACCGTCCTGATCGGTCATGGCGACGACGGAGCGCAGGAAGCGCAGATAATGTTCCAGCGCCCCCATCGATGCGCAGCGGTTCAAGGCCGTCACGGTAAAGTAGCTGTCGCGAATCCAGCAATAGCGGTAATCCCAGTTGCGTTCGCAATGATCATGTTCCGGAATCGACGTAGTCAGCGCCGCAACAATGCCGCCAGTTTCCTCATAGACGCAGAGCTGCAGCGTGATAGCGGCGCGGATAACCGCCTCCTGCCAGTCAGGCGGGGTCGCCATGGCATGGACCCAGTTCCGCCAGTAATCGATCGTTTCCTGCTCCCATTCGCGCGCCAGATGAATGGGATCTTCGGGGATTGTCGTATCGGGCCCCAGGATGAAAACCAGCTCGCGATCAATGGCAAAGCTGTGCCCGCTGATCAGATGATCGATCGGTGCATTGGTGGTCACGCGCAGCGCGTCGGATCCCTCCCCATAGCGGACATGGCTGACGCCGCGACTGGAAGGCATCGATTGGTTGTTGAAACCTTCACTAGGCGAGAGCTGAACGGCGATCTGCGGCAGACCCGAGAGCGGGCGAATAAGGCGAACGATCTGCGCCGGACGAAACATGCGACCCCGACTGCGAAAACGCGGGGCGAAATCGACGATTTCGATCTGGGCACCGTTCGCATCGGTGAGAACCGTGCGTAGCACCGCCGTATTGCGAAGATAGCATTGTTCTGTGTCGGCCAGATCGGACAGTGTGATGGAAAAACGCCCTTCGCCGCCCAATAGTGCGTTTAGCACCGGATCCCCGTCCAGGCGCGGCAGGCAGAGCCATTGATAGTCACCCCGGCTATCGATGAGGGCCGCGATCCGGCAATTGCCGATCACCCCGAAATCCAGATTGCTGGCTCGTGCCGCGCTCATTTTGTCCCTTTCAGCCAGGCCCAGACCGCATCGACCGACGCGAGCCGCGCCGTTGCGGCAGTGTCGCCCGGTCCGACCTTGATGCCGAACCCGCCCAACGCTTTGGCCGCGATGAAGCCGTCTTCGTCAGTTGTGTCGTCCCCGATCATGACGGGTATCCGCCCAATGAATGGCGGTGCGGTCATAGTGCGAGTCAGCGCGGCGCCTTTATTCGCATGATCGGGAATCAGTTCTGCAACATGATTGCCGACTTTGCAGCCATAATCAGGTACAGCGTCTGCCAGCTTTCGCAACGCCCCGATAATAGTCGGTCCTGCCTGCGGATTGGCCCGGAAATGCAGCGTTCCGACCGGCCCTTTCTCTTCCAGAAAGACCTTGTCATGGCTCGCCGCAATGTCCTGCAGCACCGCTTGAGCTGATGTCGGCAGGGCGGCCAGCGCCGGCAGCGCGGTCTGACCCGGGTCCAGACGGTAGAGACCGTGATTTCCGATCCGCAGCAGCGTGTCCGGCGTGCGGCGTGACAGATCGCGGACGTCTCGTCCCGATATGATGGCCAGTGCGCCGCCCAGATGGGCCGCCAGTTCGGTCAGCCAATGCGTCTTGGCCTCGCTCAGGTGGACCTTGTCGGCATCATCCTGCAGCGGCGTCAATGTGCCGTCAAAGTCCAGAAAAAGCGCGTGGGACGCATCGAGTGGCTGCGGAAGGGATCGACTCATAAACGTGTTTATCGCGTCCGCCGCTCAGGCGAAATAGCGCGCCCGCCACCAATTGATATCTTCGCGCCGAATACCGTCATAGAGCGACTGCCAACGCCGTTGCCGCTCGGCTAAAGGCATGTCGAGCGCCATTTTGATCGCCGCTGCCGTCCCGTCCAGATCATGCGGATTGACGATGACGGCATCGCCCATCTGTCGCGCTGCGCCGGCGAATTTGGACAGAACCAGCACGCCCGGATCATCCGCATCCTGCGCGGCCACATATTCCTTGGCGACGAGGTTCATCCCGTCTTGCAAAGGGGTCACCAGACAGACTTTGGCAAGCCGGTAAATACCGGCCAGTTCCTCGCGCTTATAGCCGCGCGCCAGATACCGGATAGGCAGCCAGTCGAGATCGCCATTGCTGCCATTGATCCGCCCGCACAGCCGATCGATGCGTTTGCGCAAATTCTTGTACTCATCCACGCGGGATCGCGACGGCGGCGCGATCTGGGTGAAGTTCACCGTGCCATGCGTATCTGGATAGGTATCGAACAGGCGCGAAATCGCTTCGAACCGCTGCGGCAACCCCTTGGAATAATCCATCCGGTCGACACCCAGCATCAGTTTCCGCCCATCTAGAAACTGCGATAGTCGCGCCACGGCCTGCTGCGCCGGCTCGCTATTCACTTCGTCGCGAAAGGCATCGACATCGATCCCGATCGGACAATGACGCAGCCGGACAATATGCTCGCCGATACGCACACAGTCATCGTCCAGAGCGACCCCACCCAGTTCCTCGATCAGCGTGTCGCGCAAATTCTTGACGTCGCCAGCGGTCTGCAGCCCGATCAGGTCATAATGCGCGATGGCCTGGATCAGATCCGGCGCATCCGGAATCGCGCGAAAGATTTCCGGCGCAGGAAACGGGATGTGAAGAAAGAAACCGATGGGTCCCGTACGGCCCTTTGCGCGCAGATCACGGGCCAGCGGGAAGAAATGGTAATCCTGCACCCAGACGAAATCTCCATCTCGCGCCCGGTCCATGACACAGTCCGCAAAGTGCCGATTGATGCGGCGATAAGCTGGGTAGGAGTCATTGTCGAACTGAGCCAGATCGAGCCGGTTATGCAGGGTTGGCCACAAAACTTCGTTGGCGTAGCCGAGATAGAAGTCGTCATAGTCGGCCTTGCGCAGATCCAGCAGCGCAAAATCGACCGCCCCATCTTCGACAAGACGGGGCCGCGACGACGGATAATCCTTGAGCTGCCCGGACCAGCCAATCCAGGTACCGCCACGCTTGGACAGCGAGTCCCACACCGCGACAGCCAGCCCCCCGGCCCGGCTCTCCGGATCGACCGCCGTGCGGTTCGAAACAACGATCAGTCGGGAATTGTCGGAAAGTTGCGACACGATAACGGGATAGGAAGGCTGAGCGGCGCGTGCAACGCCTAATCCGGGTCAGCCCCTCGCCATGGCTTCAAGCGCACCTTCCGGCAAGTTTCACGGCACCACCTTGACACATCCGCCCAAACTTCCGACGCGCAGCGCATGAAAATTGCTTCCTGGAACATCAATTCGGTCAAGGCGCGGATGCATGCGCTGACTAAGTGGCTGGAGACCGCTCAGCCTGATGTGCTCTGCCTGCAAGAAATCAAGACGGTCGATGAGGGTTTTCCACGCATGGAGATCGAGGCGCTGGGCTATCATTGCGCGGTCCATGGACAGAAAAGCTATAACGGCGTGGCGATCCTGAGTCGGGAAACGCCAGAGGAAACCATAACCGGGCTGCCGGGCGATGATGGCGACGAACAGGCCCGCTACATCGAAGTGGTCGTCCCCGCAGGCACGGGTGTCGTGCGGGTTGGCGGGATCTATCTGCCCAATGGCAATCCGGTCGGCGAACAGGGCGATAGCGAGAAATACCGTTACAAGCTGGACTGGATGGCGCGTCTGAAGGACCATGCGCACCGCTTGCTGAGCCACGAAGAACCGCTCATTCTGGCAGGCGATTACAACGTCATTCCGCGCGCGGGCGACACGCATGATCCCAAAGCCTGGTGGGGCGATGCGCTCTACCGTCCGGAAACATTGGCCGCATTCCGCGCAATCAAGAATCTCGGCCTCTATGATGCGTTCGAAACGCTGGACGGGCGGGACGGTATGTACAGCTTCTGGGATTATCAGGGCGGGGCCTGGCAGAATAATTACGGCATCCGCATCGACCACCTGCTCTGCAACGCGCAGGCTGTGGATAAGCTCGAAGACGTCACGATCGACAAATTCGTGCGCGAAGGCGTCAAGCCCAGCGACCACGTCCCGATCGTCGGGCAGTTCAGCTTTTAGGTATTGCTCTGATCGGCAAGGCGACCCTGTCGATGAGTAAGGAACGCCGCAGCGTTAGTCCCACGCTGCGTAGTGAGAATCGTCACCAGTCCTGCTCCGACCCGCAAGGCTGCGGCTGCGCTCATCCGCGTCGCCCGGTCAGAGACGGCGCCGCAAAGATAGTGCAATAGCCGCGATGATATTTGTGCTTTAAAGCCTCACGATAAGGAAGTGATCCTACCCCAATATCGTCCTATTCTCTTGATCGACGCCCATCGTTCCTACCATCTCCAGACATATGGATCCTCAGTCCAGCCAGCACTCGATCAACCAGCAAGGCCGAGTATTGACCACGGCGATACGAATAGGCTCAGTTGGCACTGACTCCTCAGACATGCTTGCCAAGGTAATATTGAGACAGACAGGTTCGGACCGCTTTGAAAGCGGTGGAGATACGACGTTCCCAAAATAAGGGTAGGAATAGCTCAGACGCCTGCTTTCATCTTTGAAAAGCTGAACAATTTCAGTGTCGGTTTCAAAAACACCGCCACGGCAAAAACCGTGCCCGACATGGAAGTCATACCGAAACGCTGACACGCCTACATCGCGATCCATGGGCGTATATAGTCTATATTTGGTAATACCGCGAGACGAGGGAGCGATCTCGTGAACCAAAGTCTGACCAACCCGGTCAAATCGGAGTATCGCGTCGGAGTTGAAGCCAGCGGAAAACTGGCGCCCCCACAATCCGATGTATTTGGCCAAGATATACCCACCCACCAAGAAAACACCGGCAAGTAGGATGAACAACCATCGCCTGAAACTACTGATCCAGGAAGCTCCGTAGCTTGCGGCTCCGGCTTGGGTGCTTGAGCTTACGCAGGGCTTTGGCTTCGATCTGCCGGATCCGCTCTCGCGTCACGCTGAACTGCTGACCGACCTCTTCGAGCGTATGATCCGTGTTCATGCCGATGCCGAAGCGCATGCGCAGGACGCGTTCTTCGCGCGGAGTGAGTGAGGCGAGAACGCGGGTCGTGGTTTCACGCAGGTTCGATTAAATCGCGCTGTCGATCGGCAGGATCGCATTACTGTCTTCGATGAAGTCACCCAGCTGGCTATCTTCCTCGTCCCCGATCGGCGTTTCCAGACTGATTGGTTCCTTGGCAATTTTCATCACCTTGCGCACTTTTTCGAGCGGCATGGAGAGCTTGGCAGCCAGTTCTTCGGGTGTCGGCTCACGACCGATTTCGTGGAGGATCTGACGTGATGTGCGGACGATCTTGTTGATCGTTTCGATCATATGCACCGGAATCCGGATAGTCCGGGCCTGATCGGCGATGGAGCGCGTGATGGCCTGACGAATCCACCAAGTCGCATAGGTCGAGAACTTGTAGCCGCGCCGATATTCGAATTTGTCGACCGCCTTCATCAGCCCGATATTGCCTTCCTGAATCAGGTCAAGGAATTGCAGACCGCGATTGGTGTATTTCTTCGCAATGGAGATCACGAGGCGCAGATTGGCTTCGACCATTTCCTTCTTGGCCTGACGTGCTTCGCGCTGACCTTTCTGAACGGTCTGAACAATTCGGCGGAATTCATCGACTGGCACGCCGGTTTCCTTGGCCATTTCGCCGATCTCGCTGCGGATGTTCTCGATCGTCTTGCCTTCGCGCGCGATGAAACGATCCCACGCATCGGAAGCCCCGCGCTGTTCTTCCAGCCAGTTTGGATTGAGTTCGGACCCGAGATAGGCGGCGAGGAATTCCTGCCGCGGCACGCCATTGCCGTCCGCCAGACGCATCAAACGACCTTCCAGACTGATGAAGCGCTTATTGATGTGGAAGAGCTGCTCGACCAGCGCTTCGATACGGGCATTGTTGAGCTGCAGGTCCTTGATCTCGTCGACGATCCGGTCCTGAATCTCTTCATACTCGGCGCGTTGCGGCGCGCGCAGCTTCTTGCCTTTCAACCGTGCGGCAATAATCATCTGCTGCAGTTTCTGGAAGCGCTGGAAGTCTTCGGAAATCCGGTCCAGCTTCTCCATAATGTCTTCGCGCAGCGCGGCTTCCATCGCGGCCATGGAGAGGTTGGTCTTATCCTCTTCGTCGTCCGTATCGTCCTCGATCGGCTTCTCGCCAGGCTTGTAGTTGCGCTCCGGCAGTTTAAGCTTCCGCTCTTCAGCCAGGCTCGGCAGATCACCCTCTTCGGCTTCCAGCTCGCCTTTTTCGATCTTTTCGCGGCGCACGGCCAGATGCGAACGATCTTCCTGAATGTTGCCGATGGCGCGGTTATAAGTGCCGTCCAGATCGATGATGTCGCGCAGCAGGATGGCCCCTTCGGCCAGTTCGTCCCGCCAGATCATCAGGGCTTCAAACGTCAGCGCGCTTTCGCACAGACCCTTGATCATGGTGTTGCGTCCGGCCTCGATCCGCTTTGCGATGGCGATCTCGCCTTCGCGAGATAGTAATTCGACCACGCCCATCTCGCGCAAATACATGCGCACCGGATCGTCGGTCCGGTCGAGTTCTTCTTTGGAATTACCGCCCTTGACCGCCGTCGTTTCCGTCCGGGCCAGCGTTTTCGGGCCGAGCGTTTCCTCTTCCTTCTCCTCGTGGACGGAAATGCCCATTTCGGAGAGTGCCGCCAGAACGACCTCAATCTCTTCGGCGGAAATCCCATCGATATCGAGATGCTTGTTCAGCTCTTCGGTGGTAAGCAGACCCGTTTTCTTGGCCTTGGTCAGCATCCGCTTGACGTCGATATTATCGAAGTCGAGCCGGCTTTTCGGCACCTCCGTCTGATCGGCCTGATCGGCCGCGGCGGTTTCGCTTACGTCTGTTTTGGGATCGGCCTCGGCCATTAACGTCCGTCTCCTTAGGCGATCCGGCGGCAAATACCGCGGTCGCACAAACTCAAAGAGCCCTCACGCTTGCCAGTGCAACGCCAGGGCCTTGTTTCTGTCAGTCGCGAGCACGCGATTGTGCCCGCATGAGGCGATGCATCGCCTCAGCATTATCCTTGCGGATCGTTTCGGCCATGCGTGACCGCGCGTCAGGGGGAGCTGCGTCTGTTCGGGCGTTATCCATATAGGTGCCGGCAATGGCCATCCAGTTTGCCGCGCGATCGCCTTTTTCCGCTTCCGCACCGCCCAGAGCCGCCATTATCAACAGCCGCCGTGACAGGATGGCGCGAAGCTCCTCCTCCAATCCGTCCTCGGACATATGCGCATGCAACCCCGTGATATCAACAGCTTTCGTCTGTCGCCAGTAGCGCAGAACTGATCTTTGTGCCGCTATGTGGGCCGGATCGTCGAATTCGAGCCCGAAAAAGCTCTCATCGACCTCAGATAGCAGCTCCGGGAAGAGCAAAATACCACCTAATAAGGTGTTGGCACTCCGTGTCCGGTTGGCGAGCGTGGCCGCGCCGCGCGCGATCATCGCCTTATCTGCCTTCTTCTCCTGTGGTTTACGCCGATTAGGGGTCCAGACCCGTCCGAACTGTTTATCGAATCGACCCAAAAGATTGGCTTCGTACAGTTCGCGCACCGTGGCGTCCCGGATTTCGCGCAAGGCATCGTAAAGGCGCGATTTCAACCCGGCTTTGGCTTCCGGCGTGGTGAGCGGCTCGCGCTCGACTTCGCGCCGCCAGAGCATGTCGACGAGCGGCACGCTGCGCTCGAGCAGGGCGGTGAACGCGTGCGCGCCTTTATCCTGGATCAGATCGTCCGGGTCTTGCCCGTCCGGCAGGATAACGAAGCGCAGGCTCTGTCCGGGTTTAAGCAACGGCAAAGCGCGCTCGATCGACCGGTAGGCCGCGCGCAGACCTGCCTTGTCGCCATCGAAACAGAGATAGCCATCTGGTCCCGCGCGCCAGATCAGCGCCAGCTGGTCTTCCGTCAACGCCGTGCCCAGCGGTGCGACGGCATGGCGAAATCCGGCCCGCGACAGGGCGATCACATCCATATAGCCTTCGACGACGATCAGGCCGCGCGCCGGATTCTTGGGGTCCGACAGGGCCGCGCGTGCCCGGTGATAATTGTAGAGCAGTTGCCCTTTTGAAAAGAGTTTGGTCTCTGGAGAGTTGAGGTATTTCGCCTTGGCATCCTTGTCCATGGCGCGCCCGCCAAAGGCGACCAGTCGCCCGCGGCTGTCATGGATCGGGAACATGATCCGGTTGCGGAACCGGTCCCAGCTGCCGCGCGAGCTGTCGTCCGGATCAATCAGCAGTCCCGCTTCGATCAGTTGCCGCTCATCGGCACCTTCGCGGATCAGATTATCTTTCAGACCGGAAAAACTGTCTTCGGCAAAACCTAGACCGAAATGCTGCGCCGCCGTTTTGCTAAGGCCACGCCCTTTCAGATAGTCGCGCGCCGCCTCGCCCGGTGCGCGGTAAAGCGTCTTGACAAAATGATCCTGCGCCCGTTCCATCCAGCTGATGGCATCCTTGCGGTCGCGGGCTTTTTCTTCGGCGCGCGGATCGGATTTTGGTAGCTCCATACCGGCCATCTGGGCGAGCTGTTCGACCGCTTCGGGAAAGCTCAGCCCCTGCACATCCATCAGGAAGCTGATCGCATCGCCATGCTTTCCTGAGGAAAAACAGTGATAGAACCCCTTCTGGTCGTTGACGAAGAAGGACGGCGTTTTTTCATTCGTAAAGGGTGACAGCCCTGCAAACTCCCGGCCCTGCCGACGCAGCTTCACGTGTTTCCCGATCACATCCGATGGCCGGATGCGGGATTTCAATTCTTCGAGAAAAGCTTCGCCGAAACGCACATTTCGAGTTTAATGCTCCGCGCCGCGTAAGGCGAGCGCTTTATCATCGGTCATGATGCTCGCCCCTCAACGCGCCGGACAATAGCCCTCATGATCTTCGTAGAGGCAGAAATCCGGCCAGCGATCGATCGTTTTCCAATAATCGACAAGACCCAGATCCTCCACGAGGGGCCAGAAACGGGGGTCGGCGCGAAACGCTTCCATCTCTCTGTAAAACAATATGATCGTGGCGCCGTGATGAGATGACCAATCGTAGCCTTCGGCCGCCTGATAAGCGCCATCGACATCGCCAAGAAAGGAGAGCTGGCGCACCGGGTAGAATCTGTCGGGATACGATCCGCAAATGGCCTTGAACTGGGAAAGATCGACCCGGTCGAACGCGATCATCCAGCTTGCCAGCTGATCGCAATTTCTCAGCTTGGACGGATCGATCTCCGCTGATCCGAAATAGCTCTGGAACAGCCTACGCACCTCTTCAGGGCTTCCATAGTGCAGAACCGCCTGGCCGCGACGCTGAGACAGGCCCGGGTGATCGGGATCTATCCTTTCGGCACGCGCGAACGCCAGCTCAGCCGCATCGTGTTCATTCACAAGCGTGTGCAACCAGCCGATCCGGGAAAAAAGCGCCGGATGGGTCGGATCTCTTTCCAGATACTGCGTGTAAACTTGAAGCGCATCGCGGATCCGACCGGTCTTGCGCAGATGCTCGCCATACTGGGTATAGATGGTACGCGGCAAACCGTTGCGGGAGGCGAGCGGTCCAAGCGCCTCTGCCGTTCCGATCCAATCATCGGCATCGGATGTCACAATAGCAGCCAGACCTTTTACCAAAGGCGAGTCCGGAGATAAGCTTTGAGCCTCGGAGATCAAAGCCTCATACATGTCCACGAGAGGCTTGCGTTCTGCATCGGGCGTATCGCGGTAACGCGTCAAACGTGAATGCAGCATATAGGCGTGGAGTGCGAGTGCCGTGGGATTGTCAGGCTCGGCTTCGTATATGTCCTGCGTGAAGGGCGAATAGTCCCGCAGGCGTTGATGCTCGACGGCATCACAGAAGCGAACATAGAGCGCCAAGGCCTCTGGCGAATTTTCATAATCGTCGCCGCGCCATGACGCCATGCAGTTCAGAAGACGCACAACATGAAGGGATACGCCGAAGGCGAAGTCTGGCGCTGCGATCTGTTCCGGATCAAGGACGGTTGTCCAGATTTGATAGTCAGAACGCGCATGATCGAAAGTGAGCTGCGCATGGGGCTGTCCGTCCTCGACCCAAGCCTCTCCCCGAACCACAATCTCGGCAGTGTCTTCCATATCTGTCGCCCCGGCCATCAGGACAATCGATGAGGCTGACAAGCTCGAAGCGATCGATGACGTCAGGTTGCGGGCCAGTCGTGTGTCGGCCTCAATCTGACTTCCGGGTTCAAAGCCCTGAAGCTGAACCGAATGGCGGACTGTCTGCTCCCCGATCAAGCTTCCCGCCTTACCGGAAAACAGCCAGATCATGCCGGGGATGATAATCAAAGCGGCAGCGAGTGCGAAAACAAGATATGAGCGGCGAGCTCTGACGGGCGAATAATCCTCAGGCACTGACTCCCGCATTCCGACCTGAGGCATTTCAGGATTTCTTCCCTGAGCATCCGCTTTTTCAAGACCCGCTTTCTGAGGAGTATCCTTCTCAGAATTGGCCGGACCGGAGCGGATGTCCGCAATCAGACGGTAGCCTTTCCTCGGGACTGTTTCGATCATCGTGCGGCGCCCACGACTATCGCCAAAGGCTTTGCGCAAGATAGATATGGCACGCGTCAAGCTCTCATCGCTACCATAGTCTACGTCCCAGACACGTTGCATGAATGTTTCGCGCAGAACAGTTTCGCCCGGATGCTCGGCCAGAATTTCCAGAACCTGCATGACTTTCGGTTCGACGGAGAGCGGGCCATTGGCAGCGAAAATTCGCAACCCTGCAAGATCGATCCGAAATTCATCGATCCAGAACTGCGATGTGGGGTCGATCGTCATAAAGCAGGGCCGTCCAATCAGCTGCCGAAAAGCAGATGGACCAGACATGTCATGAAAAGCCGGAGCGTTTCAACCATCATAGGATGTAAAAATCATGTAAATTCACAGCGAATTCAATGACATCATATATCCATCACCTATCCTCATTCTCTCCTTCAGGACTTGGTTCGTGCGGTCGGTCCATCGATCGGTCGTGGCCATTAGGCTGCACCTGAACTGAACCGAACCCACAGGAGACCCGCCATGACCAAGACGCTCGCCACCCTGATCGCCCTGACGACAATCGCGGCCAGCACAGCGCCGGCGCTGGCCAACAATGCGCCAACACCGACCTTCGATGCAGCCATACAATTTGATGCCTCCGCCCCCGTCGACGTCATTTACACGTCGATCAAGAAACAGTCGCGATCGATCTGCAAAGGTCAGCTCCGGACTGTGAAGTCGATGTCGATCCGCAGCGCATATCTGAAGACCTGCACATCCGAACTGATGGCATCCGCCATTGACCGGATCGAGATGGTCGAGCTGCAGCGCTACTTTGCCGAGAAACACAATAAGCCGGTCACGAAAAAGTTTGCGCAGTTGACCCGCTAAGCTGAAACGATCGAACCCTTCTTTCGATCGGGCCCCGCTCTTTGAGCGGGGCATTTTTTATGGCTTGGTGCGACCGCACCAACCCGCATCAAGCCACCATATGTTTTGGCAGTCCCGCATTCGGCGTGAAACCGTAGATCGCTTCGCCCGGGAGACCTTCTTCCAGGAAAGCCCGCGTCGCGATCAGCTTGTCCATATCGACCCCGGTTTCTACCCCCATGGCGTGAAACATCTGGACCATGTCTTCGGTGACGATATTGCCGCTGGCACCGGGCGATGCCGGACAGCCCCCGAGACCGCCGAGCGAGCTATCGAACGTCTCGATCCCTTCTTCCCAAGCCGCAAATGCATTGGCGAGACCCTGACCGTACGTATTGTGGAGATGGACCGATTTGACCCGATCCGCCCCGGCCACGTCGCGCGTGCGCCGGATCAGACGTTTGACCTGAACCGGATTGGCATACCCGACCGTGTCGGACAGGCCGAGCTCATCCACACCTGCTTCTACCAGCCGTTCGGCGAGACGCAGCACGGCCTTTTCCTTGATGACGCCCTCGATCGAACATCCAAAGGCTGTCGATAGCGCGCCTTCGAAACTCGGGCGGCTATGCTCGGGCTGCTCAGCGATCAGACCCGCAATCTGCCGGACATTCTCGACCGCCTGATCGTGTGTCTGGCGCAGATTTTTGCGCGAATGCGTTTCCGAGACAGACAGTGGAAACCCCATCGCATCAACTCCGGCGGCAATCGCGCCCTGTGCGCCGCGCAGGTTGGGAACGAGCGCCAGCACACGCAAGCCCGACAAGGTTTTGGCGTGGGCCACCATCTCTGCCGTATCAGCCAGTTGCGGGAACAGTTTCGGCGGCACGAAGGAGCCGACCTCGATTTCCCGAATGCCGGCCTCATAGAGCGCCGTGATCCAGCGCTTCTTCAGATCGGTCGGCATTACCCCTTTGCAGTTCTGCAGACCGTCGCGGGGACCGACTTCGGAAATCGTAATGTGATCGCGCATGATGACCATTTCCATTAGCCGCGGACTTTACGGCTTGCGTTAGAGCAAGATAGGCTCGGCTTAAACAGAGTGAAAGGTCGACATGACTGAATCAACCCCGACCGGTTCCACGATGGTCCGGTCCGACAAGACCGCAAGAGAGATTTTCAACGAGGTCCGCGCCAACCCGGCGCGCGCGCGTTTCGGCTTTGGTCAACGCCTAGCCATCGTGAATGTCGATCCGCAGAAAAGCTACACCCGGCCTGACCTGTTCAAGACCGCCTATGTCACCGATCCGCGCCAGATGGAGCATACGGACCGCATCAGCAACAAGGCGCGGTCCAAGGGCCTGCCCGTCGTCTGGACCCGTGTGGCCTATATGCCCAATGCCGCTGACGCCGGGGTCTGGGGCACGCGGACGGATACGCCGGACAGCCTGCAGAACATCAAATATGGCTCCCATCGACACGAGTTCGATGACCGTCTCAACATCGATTGCGAGGTCGATGCTGTCTACACCAAGCGCATGCCGAGCGCCTTCTTCGAAACGCCGCTCAACAGCTTTCTACGCTGGCACAAGATTGATACGGTCGTCGTGACGGGCGGCAGCACCTCCGGCTGTGTCCGCGCAACAGCTGTCGACAGCCTGTCATACGGCTTTCGCACCATCGTCCCGGTCGAATGCGTGGCCGACAAACATGAGAGCTATCACTTCGCCAATCTGACCGACCTGCTGATCAAATATGCGGATGTTGTGGACGTAGCCGAGGTGGATGCGTGGCTGGATGATTATGAAGGCTGATCCCAACCTCTACGACTACTGGCCCTATACGGGTCGGCCGAAGATCGTCTGGCCGGGTGGGAAGAAGCTTGCCTTCTGGATTGCGCCGAACATCGAGTTTTACGAGTTCCTGCCCCCGTCCAACCCCCAGCGGCAGCCTTGGCCGAATGCCATTCCGAACGTGCAGGCTTATAGCCAACGCGACTTCGGCAACCGGGTCGGACACCAGCGCCTGATGGAACTGCTAGACAAGTACAGGCTTCGCGGTTCGGTCAGTCTGAACGTCGCGCTCTGCGACCATCATCCGGAAATTATCGAGGATTGCATCAAGCGCGACTGGGAGTTTTTCAGCCACGGCATCTACAACACCCGCTATTCCTATGGCCTGTCACCCGAACAGGAACAGGCGGTCCTGGACGATAGTATTCGCACGGTCGAGACGGCCTCCGGGCAACGCATCCGCGGCTATCTCGCACCGGCCCTTACACATACGGAATCGACACTCGATCTGATCGCAGAGAATGGCTTCTGGTATTCCTGCGACCTGTTTCAGGACGACCAGCCGCAACCCCTCAAGACCAAATCCGGCAAGCTTGTCTCGATGCCCTATTCGCTCGAAGTGAATGACGTCATCACCTACTCTGTCATGGGGTTCGACCCAGACCGCTATACCGATATGCTGAAACGTCATTTCGATCAATTGCTGAAAGAGGGCGAGCGTTCCGGCACCGTCATGTGCATTCCACTGCACGCCTATCTCGTCAGCCAGCCCCACAGGATCCGCCCGTTCGAAGAGGCACTCAGGCATATTACGGCGCATAGCGATGATGTGTGGTTCGCGACGGGCAAGGAAATCGCGAAACACTACATCGACCATTATTGGGATCAATCCATCGCCGATATAAAAGCCCGCGGTGTGGCAACAGGCGGAACGGGGTTTGCGGCATGATGGCGGCAAGAGCGACGCTTTCTTTCCCCTTGAAGGGAAGGTGCCGACTGCAGGGAGGTGGAAGGGGTCCGAGCGATAGCGAGGTTATCGACATGTCGAACTCGCTTCGCTCGACCCTCTCCCCCTGCGCTACGCGGCGGGACCTCTCCCTGAAGGGAGAGGAAAGATGATGGACGCCTCCTATCTCACCTATCCCAATCGCCAGCACGGTCAGGACCACGCGCTCTATAACTGGCGGCTGTCGCGCGACCGCACCCCGATACAATGGGATAGCGGCGCCAAGGTCGCCTTGTCTTTCATCGTCCCGCTTGAATTCTTTCCGCTCAACCCGTCCGGCGTTCCATTCAAACATCCCGGTGCGATGGCGACGCCCTATCCGGATCTGCGGCACTATACCGTCCGCGATTACGGCAATCGTGTCGGCGTCTACCGCATTCTGGAGGCGTTAGGACACACACGCGCGGGGTTCGCGGTCAATGCAAAAGTCGCAGAGCGTTACCCGCCTTTGATGGACCATATTTCTCAGCACGAGATCATTGCCCACGGTGTCTCGACCGATCACATCCATCATGAGGGACTGAGCGAGTCAGAAGAAGCGGATCTGATCCAACGGACGCTGAACGCGCTGCCGCCCGTCACGGGCTGGATGAGTCCGGCGCGGAACCAATCATCGCGGACGCTGGACTGTCTCGGCAAAGCCGGACTAGCCTATTGTCTCGACTGGGAAAATGACAGCGTACCGGTCGCCACGACGACCGGCGTAACGCTGGTCCCGAACATCTATGAGCTGTCCGACTTCACCCTGCTGCATACGCGTCTGCAGACTGAAAGTGCTTGGAAACGTCAACTCCTCGACGCCGTCGACTGTCTCGCTTCCGAGCATGAGCGCTTTGGCGGTCAGTCGCTGTGCGTCACGCTGACGCCCTATATTATGGGTCAACCCTTCCGGATCGCCATGCTGGACGCGCTTCTGTCCGATCTGCGTCGCCGGGACGATGTCGCTGTCCTCACACCCGGTGAGGTGGCCGCCCAATTCAGAAAGCAAACTGCATGAGCTCCCTTCCCCTGCATGGCATCAAGGTTGTCGAATTCTCTCACATGGTGATGGGGCCAGCAGCCGGCATGATGCTCGCCGATCTCGGTGCGGACGTAATTAAGGTGGAACCGATCGGCGGCGATAAGACGCGGCGCTTGCGCGGTGCAGGCGCGGGCTACTTTCCCATGTATAACCGCAACAAGCGATCCATCTGTGTCGACCTGAAGTCCCCGCAGGGCCGCGATGCGGTTCTGACCCTGATCGATGGGGCCGATGTTTTCATCGAGAATTTCCGGCCGGGCGCGCTGGATAAACTCGGCTTTGGCTGGGACGCCTTGTCAGCGCGGAATGACCGTCTGATCTACTGCTCGGAAAAGGGCTTCCTCGACGGTCCCTATGAACATCGCACGGCATTGGACGAAGTTACGCAGATGATGGGCGGCCTCGCCTATATGACGGGCCCACCCGGGCGACCCTTGCGCGCTGGATCGTCCGTCATAGACGTCACAGGTGGCATGTTCGGCGCCATGGGCGTGATGGCGGCCCTGTATGAGCGCGAACAGTCTGGCAGGGGCAAACGCGTTACTGCATCGCTGTTCGAAACGACTGTATTTCTGGTCGGTCAGCATATGGCACAAATGGCCGTCACGGGGCAGCCCGCCGCACCCATGCCGGCCCGCACGTCCGCTTGGGCGATTTACCAACTGTTTGACACCAAAGACGGAGAGCAGGTCTTCGTCGGCGTGGTCAGTGACGGACAATGGAAAACCCTGTGCAACGCATTCGGTCTGGAACACCTCCTCGCCGATCCAGACCTCGCCGAAAACCGGGACCGGGTCATCCATAAGGACCGGTTCTTGCCCGAGATCGAAGCCGCCTTCAAATCCCTGACCAAATCCGAATTGATGGACAGGATCGAACATCTCGGCTTGCCCTTCGCCCCGATCGGTCGGCCCGAAGACATGTTCGACGATCCGCACCTGAATGCCAGCGGCGGGCTCCTCAATATGGAGATGGAAGACGGCACGATGGCCAAGCTGCCCGCCCTTCCCGTCGCTCTGAACGGCGAGCGTGTGGGGCTGCGCCACAGCCCGCCCAAAGCCGGGGAGCATACGGATACAGTGTTCAACGACCTGGGTCTGGACTTGGCAACCCTCCGCAAGCAGGGCGTGATCGGCTAGAGGGTCATACCGCCATCAATATCGATGCCTGCACCCGTAATGTAGCTGCTCTCATCCGAAGCGAGAAACGCGGCGAGCGCCGCAACCTCATCTGCTTTGCCGTAGCGGCCCAGCGCCGTCATCTTGCGCATCCACTCTGAAAAGTCACCGTCCGACGGGTTCATGTCCGTGTCGATGGGTCCGGGCTGGATCGCATTGACCCGGATATTACGCCGCCCCAGATCACGGGCCCAGCCTTTGACCAGACCCGAAACAGCCGCCTTGGACGAGCCATAGATCGCCGCGCCCGGCATCGGGAATGTGTGGGAATTGATGCTGCTGATGACAATGATCGAGGCCCCATCATTCAGGTGGGGAATGGCGGCATGTGTGCCCGCATAAACGCCGTCGACATTGGTCTTGTAGACTTTCCGGAACAAGTCCAGCCCAGCCTCGTCAATCTTGGCCATGCGCGCAATGCCGGCATTATGAACGAGAATATCGATCCCGCCCTTGCCGGCTGCCACGTCGAGATAGTTAGACACGGACGCCGGATCGGACGCATCCGCCTGCACGGCTTCGGCAGACCCGCCAGCGTCAGCGATCGCGACAACGACATCATTCGCGGCGTCCGGGCTGCTATGATAGGTCAACACGACATCCGCCCCATCAGCCGCCAACCGTTTCGCAATGGCCGCCCCGATCCCGCGCGACCCTCCCGTGACGATGGCGGTTTTGTTGGTCAGGTCGTAGGTCATGAAAATCTCCAATTCGGTGGTGGCTTGTCTCTATACGAAAAAAGCCGCCCCAAGGGGCGGCTTTTCAAACAGTTTCGTGATGTGAGTGCCTATTCTGCGGCGTCGCCGTCCAGCTCTGCCGGGAACTCTTCCATCGGCGCGGCGGCAGCCCGTTCTTCGAGCAGCTTGGTATCGCGGTCGTTGGCCAGTTTCTGGTAACGACGCAGATTGCCGCCCGTACCCGCCGGGATCAGACGTCCGACAATCACATTTTCCTTCAGCCCTTCGAGCAGGTCTTCCTTACCCTGAACCGAGGCTTCCGTGAGGACGCGCGTCGTTTCCTGGAAGGAGGCCGCAGAGATGAAGCTGCGGGTCTGCAGCGAGGCTTTGGTGATCCCCAGAAGCACAGGTTCGGCTGTGGCCGGACGGGCTTTCTTGTTCTCCGCCAGAAGCTCCGCATTGCGCTCGTTGAACTCCACTTTGTCGAGCTGTTCAGCCCGGATCATGGAGGTGTCTCCCGGATCGGTGACTTCGACCTTCTGCAACATCTGCCGGACAATCACTTCGATGTGCTTGTCGTTGATCGGAACGCCCTGCAGGCGGTAAACGCCTTGCACTTCGTCCACGAGATATTCAGCCAGAGCTTCAACACCCATCACGGCCAGAATATCGTGCGGTGCCGGATTGCCGTCGACGATGTAATCGCCGCGCTTCACCATATCGCCATCCGCAACCAGCATGTGCTTGCCTTTGGGGACAAGGAAGCTGATCGTTTCGCCGTCTTCATTCTCAGGCAGGATCGAGATCTTGCGCTTGTTCTTGTAATCGCGCGTAAATTCGATCTTGCCGTCACGCTGGGCAATAATGGCATCATCCTTCGGACGACGGGCTTCGAACAGTTCCGCCACACGCGGCAGACCACCGGTAATATCCCGCTGGGTCGCAGACCCTTTTGGAATACGCGCGAGGACCGCACCCGGCTTGACCGTGTCGCCATCATTGACGGACAGGATCGCCCCGACGGCGAGCATGTAGCGCGCAATACGGTTTTCGCCGAGTTCGACCGGTTCGCCGTTTTCGCCTTCAATCACAGCCGCAGGCTGAATGTCGCCGGATTTGGAGCTGGCGCGCCAGTCCACGACCACTTTGGAGGAAATGCCGGTTTCTTCGTCGGTTTCTTCCTTGGCGGACACACCTTCGACCAGATCGAGCAGACGCACCTTGCCGCCGACTTCCGTCAGGATCGGCATAGTATACGGGTCCCACTCGGCCAGTTTCGTGCCGATATTGACCATCGCACCATTATCGAGCGGCAGACGGGAGCCGTAGTCCACCTTGTGGATTTCCAGTACCTTGCCATCGGCATTGACGACTTCGAATTCGAGCTTGCGTGATTTGACGATGAAACCATTATCCGTCTTGATGACGTCGGCCTCATCATATTTGATGCTGCCTTCATTGACGGCTTCGATGACCGACTTGTCGGCCACGGACGCCGTACCACCAATGTGGAAGGTCCGCATGGTCAGCTGCGTGCCGGGTTCGCCGATCGACTGCGCCGCAATGACGCCGACCGCTTCGCCCATATTGACTTTCGTACCGCGGGCCAGATCGCGGCCATAACAGGTCGCGCAGATACCGGTCACGGTTTCACAGGTCAGAGGCGAACGGACGCGAATATCGATCGCACCGGATTCGTCCACCGCAGCGGCAATGTCTTCATCGACATAGGTGTTGGCCGGGTAGAGCAGATCGCCTGTCCGCGGATCGTGAAGATCCTCGGATGTGACACGGCCCAGAATACGCTCGCCCAGAGAGACGACAACGTCGCCGCCATCAACGACCGGCTTGATCTCGATACCGTTCTCGGTCCCGCAATCCTGCTCGGTCACGATGCAATCCTGCGCGACATCGACCAGACGACGCGTCAGATAGCCCGAGTTGGCCGTCTTCAACGCCGTGTCCGCAAGACCCTTCCGGGCCCCGTGGGTGGAGTTGAAGTAGTCCATCACCGTGAGGCCTTCCTTGAAGTTCGCGGTAATCGGCGTTTCGATAATCTCACCGGACGGTTTGGCCATCAGGCCTCGCATACCGGCCAACTGTTTCATCTGGTTCTTCGAACCGCGGGCACCGGAGTCCGACATCATGAAGATCGAGTTGATCATCTTGCGCGGCTTGGACGCCTCATCCATCATCGCATCGGCGACACGGTCCGTACATTTCGACCAGGCATCGACAACCTTGTTATACTTCTCGCCCTTGGTGATGAGGCCGTCAGCATATTGCTGTTCGAAGTCCTGAACCAGGGCCTCGGTCTCGTTGACAAGCGTATATTTGGCGTCGGGGATGATCATGTCATCCTTGCCGAATGAAATCCCGGCCTTACAGGCTTCACCGAATCCCAGACCCATCATCTTGTCGGCAAAGATCACCGTCGCCTTCTGACCGGCATGGCGATAGACGATGTCGATCAGTTTCCCGATCTCCTTTTTCGTCAACTCCTTGTTGATGACGGAGTAATGGATGTCCTTATGCTTGGGCAGAAACTCGCCCAGCTTCAGACGTCCCGGAGTCGTTTCGGCGACTTCCCAGCTCTCATTTCCGTCCTCGTCGATGACGCGGAACCGGCCTTTGACCTTGGCATGAAGGGCCACCAGCTTGTTATCCAGCGCGGCCTCGACTTCGGCGATATCGGCAAACATCATGCCTTCGCCTTTTTCGTCATCACGCATCAGCGACATGTAATAGAGGCCGAGAACGATATCCTGCGACGGCACGATGATCGGACGACCATTGGCGGGCGACAGGATGTTGTTGGTCGACATCATCAGCACGCGGGCTTCCAGCTGCGCTTCGATCGACAGCGGCACGTGAACGGCCATCTGGTCACCATCGAAGTCGGCATTAAAGGCCGCACAGACCAGCGGGTGCAGGCGGATGGCCTTGCCTTCCGTCAGCTTCGGCTCGAACGCCTGAATGCCGAGACGGTGCAGAGTCGGGGCACGGTTCAGCAGAACCGGGTGCTCGCGAATGACCTCGTCCAGAATATCCCAGATTTCGGGACGTTCCTTCTCGACCAGCTTCTTGGACTGTTTGACTGTGCCGGACAGGCCCTTCGCGTCCAGACGCGAATAGATGAACGGCTTGAACAGCTCGAGCGCCATCTTCTTGGGAAGACCGCATTCGTGCAGCTTCAATTCGGGACCGACCACGATCACGGAGCGGCCAGAATAGTCGACGCGCTTGCCGAGCAAGTTCTGACGGAAACGACCCTGCTTACCTTTGAGCATGTCGGACATGGATTTCAGCGGACGCTTATTCGCGCCCGTAATGGTCCGACCACGACGACCATTGTCGAACAGAGCGTCGACCAACTCTTGGAGCATCCGCTTTTCGTTGCGGATGATGATGTCGGGCGCACGCAGCTCGATCAAACGCTTCAGGCGGTTGTTGCGGTTAATGACGCGACGATAGAGATCGTTGAGGTCGGACGTCGCAAAGCGGCCACCATCCAGCGGGACGAGCGGGCGCAGTTCCGGCGGAATGACCGGCACAATCGTCAGCACCATCCATTCCGGACGGTTGCCAGAACGCTTGAAACTTTCTAGCAGTTTCAGACGCTTGGAAAGCTTCTTGAGCTTCAGCTCGGAGCCTGTCTCGGTCATGTCGAAACGCGTGCGTTCGATTTCGGCGTCGAGATCCAGACCACCCAGCATTTCGCGGACGGCTTCGGCGCCGATCCCGGCGGTGAAGCTGTCTTCGCCGAACTCGGCCTGGGCATCGAGATATTCTTCTTCGGACAGAATCTGACGCTCATCTAGGCTGGTGAGGCCCGGTTCGGTCACGACATAGCTCTCAAAGTAGAGCACGCGCTCCACTTCCTTCAGCGTCATGTTCAGCATGGTCGCAATGCGCGACGGCAGCGACTTCAGGAACCAGATGTGCGCAACCGGCGCAGCCAGCTCGATATGGCCCATGCGCTCGCGACGAACGCGCGTCACAGTCACTTCGACGCCACATTTTTCGCAGACGACGCCCTTATATTTCATGCGCTTATATTTGCCGCACAGACATTCATAGTCTTTGACCGGGCCAAAGATACGCGCGCAGAACAGGCCGTCCTTTTCGGGCTTGAAGGTCCGGTAGTTGATGGTTTCGGGCTTCTTGATCTCGCCAAAGGACCAGCTCAGGATTTTCTCCGGGCTGGCCAACGAGATACGGATCCGGTCGAAGGACGGGCCTTCTTGCGCCGGGTTGAAGATGTTCATGACCTCTTGGTTCATGGGACTTCCTTTGTTTTATTCCTGTTCCCGGCATTTATTGCAGGGACCTCCATCGATATCGCGCGATGGCCGCGAAAGGCCCCGGCAATAAATGCCGGGGACGGAATTATGGTCGAAACAGGCCTTACCCGTTCGTCAGTTCGACGTTCAGGCCGAGCGAGCGGATTTCCTTGACGAGAACGTTGAAGCTCTCCGGGATGCCCGCTTCGAAACTGTCGTCGCCGCGCACGATGGATTCGTAGACTTTCGTCCGCCCCGCCACATCGTCCGACTTGACGGTCAGCATTTCCTGCAGCGTGTAGGCGGCGCCGTAGGCTTCGAGTGCCCAGACTTCCATCTCACCGAAGCGCTGGCCACCGAACTGCGCCTTACCACCCAGCGGTTGCTGCGTGACGAGCGAGTATGGGCCGATGCTCCGCGCATGGATCTTGTCATCCACGAGGTGGTGCAGCTTCAGCAGGTACTTGTAGCCGACTGTCACCGGACGGATGAACTGATCGCCTGTGCGGCCATCGAACAATGTGACCTGACCAGAGCTGTGCAGCCCGGCCTTTTCCAGCATCTTGACGATGTCCGGTTCACGCGCGCCGTCAAAGACAGGCGTCGCAATCGGCACACCGCGTTCGAGATTGCCGGCCAGCTCGATCAGCTCGTCATTCTTGCGTGGCAAGGTGACGTCGTCGCCATAAGCATGCTGCAGCGTCTCTTTCAGGCCGGCCATGTTGCCGTCTTCCCGGTAGGCTTCCAGCGCTTCGTTAATCATGTCGCCGACGCCAGCACAGGCCCAACCGAGGTGGGTTTCCAAGATTTGACCGACATTCATCCGCGACGGAACGCCGAGCGGGTTCAGAACGATGTCGACGGCCTTGCCATTCGGCAGGAAGGGCATGTCCTCGATCGGGTTGATCTTGGAAATGACACCCTTGTTGCCGTGACGTCCGGCCATCTTGTCGCCCGGCTGAAGCTTGCGCTTCACCGCGACGAAAACCTTGACCATCTTCATCACACCCGGAGGCAGATCGTCGCCGCGTTGCAGCTTGTCGACCTTGTCCTCGAAACGCGCATCAAGACGCGCTTTGGAGCTGTCATACTGCTCCTTCAGGGCTTCGAGTTCGCCAATGGCTTTCTCATCGTCGAGACCGATCCGCCACCAGTCGGAACGTGGAACATCGTTCAGCGTCTCGTCAGTGATCGGACCTTTCTTGAAGCCGCGCGGGCCAGAAACAGCTGTTTTCCCAGTCAGAACCGTGCGGACATTACCGTAGATCGAGCGTTCCAGAATCGCGAGCTCGTCATCCCGGTCCTTGCCAAGGCTTTCGATTTCCTCACGTTCGATCTGCATCGCGCGTTCGTCTTTTTCGACGCCCTGACGGTTGAAGACACGAACTTCCACGACCGTCCCGGACGCACCCGGAGGCAGCTTCAGGGAGGTGTCGCGAACGTCGGATGCTTTCTCACCAAAGATGGCGCGGAGCAGTTTCTCTTCCGGAGTCATCGGGGACTCGCCCTTGGGCGTGACCTTCCCGACCAGAATGTCGCCCGCATGCACTTCTGCACCGACGGCCACGATCCCGGCCTCATCCAGATTGCGCAGGCTCTCTTCGCCGACATTCGGGATATCGCGCGTAATGTCTTCCGGACCCAGCTTCGTATCGCGAGCCATGACGGAGAACTCTTCGATATGCAGTGACGTGTAAACGTCGTCACGCACGATACGCTCGGAGATCAGGATCGAGTCTTCGAAGTTGTAGCCATTCCACGGCATGAAGGCGACCAGCACATTCTTGCCGAGCGCCAGCTCACCCATATCCGTGCTCGGACCATCGGCGATGATATCGCCAGCCTTGATCTCGTCGCCGACCTTCACCAGCGGACGCTGATTGATTGTGGTCGACTGGTTGGAGCGCTGGAATTTCAGCAGGTTGTAGATGTCGACGCCGGATTTGGACAGATCCTTTTCCTTATTGGCGCGAACCACGATGCGCTTGGCATCGACCTGCTCGATGATGCCGTCGCGTTTCGCTGTTACGGTCGCACCTGAGTCAACAGCCACAACGCCTTCCATGCCTGTCCCGACCAGAGGCGCTTCGGCCTTTAGCAACGGAACGGCCTGACGCATCATGTTCGACCCCATCAGGGCGCGGTTCGCATCGTCATTTTCGAGGAACGGGATGAGCGCGGCGGCAACTGAGACCAGCTGTTTCGGCGAGACGTCGATGAAGTCCACATCGTCGCGCGCGACAGGCAGAACTTCGCCGTTTGCCCGGCAGATGACGAAGTCATCGACCAGCATGCCGTCATCCGTGACCTTGGCATTGGCCTGCGCCACCGTGTAGCGCGCCTCTTCCATGGCGGAGAGATATTCGACCTTATCCTTGAGCTTACCACCCTCAACCTTGCGGTAAGGGCTTTCGATGAAGCCGTACTTGTTCACGCGCGCATGGGTGGCGAGCGAGTTGATCAGGCCGATATTCGGGCCTTCCGGCGTCTCGATCGGGCAGATCCGGCCATAATGGGTCGGGTGCACGTCGCGCACTTCGAAGCCGGCACGTTCGCGTGTCAGACCGCCAGGGCCAAGCGCCGAGAGACGACGCTTATGCGTAATCTCTGACAGCGGGTTGGTCTGGTCCATGAACTGCGACAGCTGCGACGAGCCGAAGAATTCGCGCACGACTGCCGCCGCCGGTTTGGCGTTGATCAAATCATGCGGCATGACCGTTTCGATATCGACGGATTGCATGCGTTCCTTGATCGCACGTTCCATGCGCAGAAGACCGATCCGGTACTGGTTCTGCATCAACTCACCAACGGAGCGGACGCGGCGATTGCCGAGATTGTCGATATCGTCAATCGATCCGATACCGTCCTTCAGCTTCACCAGCGTGTCGACGACCGCCAGAATGTCTTCCTTGCGCAGCACGCGGACTTCGTCGTCGGCGTCCATATCCATGCGCAGGTTCATCTTGACCCGGCCGACGGCAGACAGGTCGTAACGTTCCTGATCGAAGAAGAGCGAATTAAACAGATCTTCAGCGGCTTCGGCCGTGGGCGGCTCGCCGGGGCGCATGACCCGGTAGATGTCGACCAACGCACCTTCGCGCGAATCGTTCTTGTCCGCAGCCAGCGTGTTGCGAATATAAGGCCCGACATTGATGTGGTCGATGTTCAGGACCGCAATCTCGCCGACACCGGCTTCGTTGATTTGCTCCATCGCGTCTTCGGACAGCTCATCACCCGCTTCGGCGTAGATCTGACCCGTCTGCATATTGACGATGTCTTCGGCGACGAAGCGTTCGGCCATTTCCATATCCGAAATCAGCACCTTCTTTAGGCCATCATCGGCGAGCTTCTTCGCACCCCGCTTGGTCAGCTTACGACCTGCAGGGGCGACGACTTCGCCTGTGCCGGCATCGACCAGATCGCGCTGCAGCTTGCCGCCGCGATAAGCGTCCGGATTGAAGTCACGTGTCCAGCCGCCTTTTTTTGCGTCACGCTTGAACTCGATCGCATCGTAATACTGTTCCAGAATGTCTTCGCGCGACATGCCGAGTGCATAGAGCACAGTCGTGGCCGGCAGCTTCCGGCGACGATCGATCCGCGCATACAGAATATCCTTATGGTCGAATTCGAAGTCGAGCCAGGAGCCGCGATAAGGAATGATCCGGGCCGAGAAGAGGAACTTGCCGGAACTGTGGGACTTGCCCTTGTCGTGATCGAAGAAGACGCCGGGCGAACGGTGCATCTGGGACACGATCACGCGTTCCGTGCCGTTCACGATGAACGTCCCCTTGTCGGTCATGAGCGGAATATCGCCCATATAGACGTCCTGCTCCTTGATGTCCTTGACGGAGCGCGCGCCAGTATCGTCATCGATATCGAAGACGACCAGACGCATTTTCACTTTCAGCGGTGCCGCAAACGTGATGTCACGCTGCTGGCATTCCTCTTCGTCGAACTTGGGCGGTTCGAACACGAAAGAGACATATTCCAGAACGGCGCGGTCGGAAAAATCGCGCACGGGGAATACGGAGTTGAAGACACCGTTAATGCCCTCATCCTTGCCGCGGTCGGCCGCGTCCATATCTTTCTGGAGGAAGTTGTCGTAGGAGCTTTTCTGCACCTCGATCAGGTTAGGCATGGAGACAGCTTCGGGAATCCGCCCGAAGCTTTTGCGAATACGTTTCTTGCCGGTAAAGGTCAGTGACATCAAAGACACCCTTTTCTCAGTCGCGGCCAGACAATCAGGGCTGCAGCCCCCGAATGCCGGTCAAAATTGGTCCGGTTTGCGCTTAGACTGACGACCGGACGCCAGTTCGGGTGAGATTTGACTTCCCTAACCCGCAGGAAGTGTCTGCGAGCCCATCAGATGAGCCCGCAGACGAAACAGGATAAATCCTATTTGAGTTCGACAGAGGCGCCGGCAGCTTCCAGCTTCTCTTTGATCTCGTTGGCTTCGGCTTCCGGCGCGCCTTCCTTGACGGCTTTCGGTGCGCTTTCGACCAGCTCTTTGGCTTCCTTGAGGCCCAGGCCTGTGATGGCGCGGACTTCCTTGATGACGGCGATCTTGTTGCCGCCGAAAGAGGTCATGACGACATCGAAGTCGGTCTTGGCTTCAGCGGCAGCGCCGCCTTCAGCAGCAGGACCGGCGACGACAGCTGCTGCTGCCGGCTCGATGCCATATTCATCCTTGAGGATGTCGTTGAGCTCTTTCGCTTCGAGGATGGTCAGACCGACCAGCTCTTCTGCGAGTTTTTTAACATCAGCCATGATGTAGTTCCTTGATTAGTGTGTTTCGAAACGAAACGGTTGGTTCGAGTTTTGCGAGAATGATGTCGTAAAGATCAGGCTGCGGCCTTTTCCTCGATTGTCGCGATCGCGCCGGAGAGGCTCCGGGCGGGCGACATGAGGGCGGAAGTGACGTTCGTGGCTTGGCTCAGCAGACGCTGTGCGGCCATGGAGATCAACTCCTCGCGGCTTGGCAGTTTCGACAGAGCGTCGATCCCAGAGGAATCAAACACTTCATCACCCATAAAACCGCCGATGATGTTGAAGGCGTCGGATTCCTTTTGGAATGCGACGGCAACCTTCGGGGCGCTGATCATGTCTTCGGCCCAGGCGATTGCCACGGGTCCCTTGAACATGGCTCCAGCACCTTCGAAAGGCTGGTCCTTCATGGCGATCTTCGCCAGACGGTTCTTTACAACGCGGATCGTTGCGCCACGCTCTCTGAGCTTGGCACGCAGTTCCGTCATTTCCGCAACGGTCATGCCTGAATATTCAGCCATCACCACGGATCCGGCTTCCGCGAAGATGCTTTTCAGCTCTTCGACGGCTTCCGCTTTTTGAGTGCGATCCATTTGCGGTCTCCGTTGTTGCGGATCCCGGCACCATTGCCGTGATCCTACAGTTTGGGCCTAAGGCCCATTGGGGTGCCCGCTGCACCGTCTCAGTCCCTGAAAAGCCAGGGTGGGACGCGGCAACGAACGGTTGTCTGTCCCAAAGCTCGAACCAAACCCCTGTCCCGGTCGCCCGGCACGTGAACTGGCTTTTGCTCTGCCTGCGCCGGAATTATGGGTCACCAGAAACTGGCAGACCCACCGACGGTCTCGGACAGTGTGCCCGCCACCCGTTGAGGGAGCGACGGACGATCTGGCGAGGCGAAAGCCTCGCCAAAATTTCTAGGCGATATCCGCCGTATCGATCTTGACGCCGGGGCCCATAGTCGAGCTCAGCGTAACCTTCTGAATGAAAGTTCCCTTCGCGCCCGTCGGACGCTCTTTCTGGATCTTCGACAGCAGGAAGCCGACATTTTCAGCCAGCTTGTCAGCATCGAAACTGGCTTTACCGACACCGGCATGAACGATGCCTGACTTCTCGGCACGATACTCGACAGCACCGCCCTTGGAGTCCTTGACCGCCTGCGCGACGTTCGGTGTAACCGTACCGACTTTCGGGTTCGGCATCAGGCCCTTCGGACCCAGAACCTTACCCAGACGACCGACGAGCGGCATCATGTCCGGCGTGGCGATCACGCGGTCGAACGGCATGTCGCCATTCTGAATCTGCTCGGCCAGATCTTCGGCACCGACAACATCGGCACCCGCTTCGCGCGCTTCATCCGCTTTCGCATCCTTGGCGAAGACGGCGACACGGACGGAACGGCCTGTCCCATTCGGCAGATTGGCGACACCCCGGACCATCTGGTCGGCGTGACGCGGGTCAACACCCAGATTGAGAGCAAGTTCGACGGTTTCGTCGAATTTCGCTGTTGCGTTTTTCTTCACCAGATCGACGGCATCTTTGATGCTGTATTCCGTCTCGCGGTCGAACGATGCCAGAGCGGCTTTATAACGTTTTCCCTGTGCCATGATCCTACTCCGTGACCTCGTAACCCATCGAACGGGCAGAGCCCTCGATGATCTTGGTGGCCTGCTCCAGGTCATTCGCAGACAGGTCGACCATTTTGGCTTCCGCGATCTCGCGGCACTGGGCGCGCGTTACCGTTCCACCAACTTCGCTACCCGGATTGTTCGACCCGGATGTCTTCCCGGCCGCTTTCTTCAGATAGTAGCTCGCCGGCGCCGTCTTGGTGACGAAGCTGAACGATTTGTCGGCGAACACCGTGATGATGGTCGGCGTCGGAATGCCCTTTTCGAGCTCTTCGGTCTTAGCGTTAAAAGCCTTGGCGAATTCCATAATATTGACGCCGCGTTGACCCAGTGCAGGGCCCAGCGGCGGAGACGGGTTCGCAGAACCCGCGGGGATCGTCAGCTTGATATAGCCGTCAATCTTCTTTGCCATTTTCCACTCCTATAGCGGTTGCGCCCCAATTGGCGCTCACGCAAAAGCAGGATTGCCCTTGCGCGTGTGGAGACCGTGGTCTGGGAACGGCTGGACTTTCGCCGCCCCTCCCACAGTCACGATTTGCAGATCGCCGAGACTAGCTCTCCTTCTCGACCTGCGAATAATCGAGTTCGACGGGCGTTCCCTGCCCGAAGATATTGATCAGGACCTTGAGGCGCGCAGCCTCTTCGTCGACCGACTCAACAGAGCCCGAAAAGCTCTGAAATGGTCCGTCGACAACCTTGATGGTCTCGCCAATCTCGAAACTGATCATCGGACGCGGTGCCGGAGCGCCGTCTTCCGAGTTACCGATAATGCGCGCCACTTCCTTTTCAGGAACCGGACGCGGCTTCTTGGACGCCCCCGATGCGCCGAGAAATCCCGTCACTTTCGGGGAGTTGGCGATCAGATGGTAGGCAGCGTCCGTCAGGTCGACCTTGACCAGAACATAGCCCGGGAAAAACTTGCGCTCACTCTCGACCTTGCGGCCCCGGCGCACCTCCACGACCGTTTCCGTCGGCACGAGAATTTCCTCGAAGAGATCGGCCAGACCCTTGTCTTCGGCTTCACGCTCGAGCGTTTCTTTCACGCGCTTTTCGAAATTCGAATAGGCCTGAACGATGTACCATTGTGCGGCCATTAAGAAGCACTCCCGAAACTAAGAACCCACGGCACGACGATGCCAATCAGAAAGTCCACCAGGAAAAAGAACAGACCCATGATCAGAACCATGATCATCACGAGCACGGTTGTCTGACGCGTTTCCTTCCAGGTCGGCCAGACGACCTTACGGCCTTCCTGCTGAACCTGAGCCAGATAGGTCGCCGGAGAGACCTTGGGCGCAACATCTGCGTCCTTCTTGGCTGGATTGGCCTGTTTGCCTTTCGCCATCAGGGCGTTCCCTTGCTTAAACGGCGAAACGCGGAAGCTTTGTCAGCCCCCGCGACGCCCGGTCCCGAACCCGTTCTGCCGGGCCCGGATGTGTTAGAAAATGGCAGGGGCAGAAGGACTTGAACCCTCGACACCTGGATTTGGAATCCAGTGCTCTACCAACTGAGCTATACCCCTACGTCTCCCTACTCCGTGATTTTGGACACGACGCCTGCGCCGACTGTGCGGCCGCCTTCGCGGATGGCGAAGCGCAGCTTCTCTTCCATCGCGATCGGCACGATCAGTTCGACATCGACGTTCACATTGTCGCCCGGCATGACCATCTCCGTGCCCGACTTCAGGGTCACGACACCGGTCACATCCGTCGTCCGGAAGTAGAACTGCGGACGGTAATTGTTGAAGAACGGCGTGTGGCGACCGCCCTCATCCTTGGTCAGGATGTAGGCTTCGGCCTCGAACTTCTTGTGCGGTGTCACGGAACCCGGCTTGCAGAGAACCTGGCCGCGCTCGACGCCTTCGCGGTCGATGCCGCGCAGCAGCGCGCCGATATTGTCACCGGCTTCGCCGCGGTCCAGCAGCTTGCGGAACATCTCGACACCGGTACAGGTCGTCTTGGACGTGTCGCGGATACCGACGATCTCGATCTCGTCACCGACATTGATCACGCCGCGCTCGACACGACCGGTCACAACCGTTCCCCGACCCGAGATCGAGAACACGTCCTCGATCGGCATCAGGAAAGGCTGGTCGACCGCGCGCTCAGGCTGCGGGATATACTCGTCGACGGCAGCCATCAGCTTCTTGATCGACTCTTCACCGATCTCAGGATCGCGGCCTTCCATGGCGGCGAGCGCCGAACCGGCAATGACGGGAATGTCGTCGCCCGGGAACTCATAAGATGAGAGCAGCTCGCGGATTTCCATCTCGACCAGCTCCAGCAGCTCCTCATCGTCGACCTGGTCAACCTTGTTCATATAGACGACCAGCGCCGGAACACCGACCTGACGGGCCAGCAGGATGTGCTCGCGCGTCTGTGGCATCGGGCCGTCAGCCGCGTTCACCACCAGGATCGCGCCGTCCATCTGCGCCGCACCCGTAATCATGTTCTTGACGTAGTCGGCGTGACCCGGACAGTCGACGTGAGCATAGTGACGGTTGTCCGTCTCATATTCCACGTGAGCGGTCGAAATCGTGATCCCGCGGGCCTTCTCTTCCGGCGCGCCATCAATCTGGTCATACGCCTTGAAGTCACCAAAATACTTCGTGATCGCCGCCGTCAGCGTCGTCTTGCCATGGTCAACGTGACCAATCGTGCCAATGTTCGCGTGCGGCTTGTTACGCTCGAACTTTTCCTTCGCCATCTGGCTAGTCCTCTCAATTGGCCCACTCATCAGGCCGTTAAGGGTTTACTGTCATCGCGGACCCACCTTGCGGTGATATCCGTATTCTGGAGCGGGTAGCGGGAATCGAACCCGCATATTCAGCTTGGAAGGCTGCTGCACTACCATTGTGCTATACCCGCTGCGGTTTTTTGGGGCGCAGACCCCGGGCAAATTCGCGGAAAGTGGTGGAGGGGGTTGGATTCGAACCAACGTACACATAGTGACCAGATTTACAGTCTGGCGCCTTTAACCACTCGGCCACCCCTCCCAATTTTCTGTTTAGGCCAATTTTCCGTCCTGGGTGGAAACTCCTGATATATCTGGATTTCCGCCCTGAACGCAGGGCAAAAACCGCGAAAGTGCTCATTCCAACAAAAAACGCTCTGTCACCCAAAGGGCCATCGTGTTAGCCGCGCCGGGAACAGAGACATGATGTTGATCGAAGCGGGCATATAACCATGGAAGAAGGTCCGCGCAAGGACGAAAACGCAGGTAGAACCGGGGGAAAGCGGGGTCGGCGTCAACGCACCGATTCCGGGGATTCTTCCGGCAATTCCGCCCGCTCAGAGGGAAAAGGCGCTTTCCGGTCCAAGGGCATGATCGGCGGCTCGTCCAAAGATCAGCCGCGAAAATCGAAAGGGGCGCGTCAGCATACCAGCCTGTCCAGTCCGCGTCGACCGAATCGCAGCCGTGGCCGGAAGGGAAACGGTGGACGATCCGGATCAGGTGGCGGCACAAGCTGGATCTGGGGCTGGCATGCCGTGCAGGCCGTGATCGCCAACCCCAGGCGCACCATCCATCAGATCATGGTGACGGAACAGGCCGCAGGACGACTCGGTCTGGCGGATGGGCGCCCTGACCTGAAGATTGTCGCCATGAACTATATCGACAGCGCCCTGCCGCGCGGCGCGGCGCATCAAGGTGTTGCGGTCAAGGCAGCGCCGCTGGAATGGCCCGACCTGTCGCAGCTGGCCGATGATGCGGATGACGACGCCGTCATTTTAGTCCTCGACCAGATCACGGACCCGCACAATGTCGGGGCCATGCTGCGCCTGTGCAGTGCGTTCGGAGTCACTGCACTGGTGATGCAGACCCGCAAAGCCCCGCCCCTGTCGGGAGCGACGGCCAAGGTTGCCGTGGGCTGCGTCGAAACCGTGCCTGTCTGCCTGGAAGTCAATATCGCTCAGTCTATCAAGACCCTGCAGACATTCGGCTATACGGTCGTCGGACTGGCCGGCGAAACGGACACGACCGTGGCGCAAGCCTTGAAAGGCGAGGGCCGCTATGCGCTTGTCATGGGTGCAGAAGGGCCGGGGCTGCGCGAACTCGTTGCGCGCAACTGCGATGTGCTGGCGCGCATTCCGATGCAATCCGCGCCTGTGGCCGGGCAGGCGGAAAGCCTTAACGTGGCGACAGCCGCCGGGATCGCCCTCTACGAGACACGCCGATGAAGGTCGCCGATGCGGCCAGATCGCATTGGGTCAACCGGACACCAGAAACGATCCGGCCATACCTCCAACTTTCGCGGCTGGATCGACCTGTCGGCTACTGGCTCCTGGCCCTGCCGGGATGGATCGGCTTGCTGGTTCCGGCCTGGCTTTGCCGTCCCGACTGGCAGTTGATTGTCTCGCCGCTTTACTGGGCCGGGTTAATTCTCGTCGGCGCCATCGCCATGCGCGGCGCGGGCTGTAGCTATAACGATATTGTCGACCGCGATCTCGACGCACAGGTCGAGCGGACGCAGTCTCGCCCCCTGCCCTCGGGGCGTATCAGCGTGAAGCAGGCCTGGATCTGGCTGGCGTTGCAACTGGCGATCGGTTTCGCCGTCTGGCTGGCCTTGCCCCTAGGCGCGAAAATCGTTGCCTTGGCCGCTCTGCCGCTGGTCGCGGCCTACCCGTTCATGAAACGGATCACATGGTGGCCGCAAGTCTGGCTCGGCCTGACCTTTAACTGGGCCGTCCTAGTCGCCTATGCGATCAAGACGGGCGGTCTCGATCTGACGATCGGCCTCATCTATCTCGGATTAGCCTGCTGGACCGTGGGTTACGATACTATCTATGCGCTGCAGGATATCGAAGACGATGCGATGATCGGAGTCCGTAGCACAGCGCGGCGTTTTGGCGTTCAGGTCAAGCGCGGGGTTGCCGTCACTTATGGCCTGAGTGTTACGCTCATCGCGGTCGGCCTCAGCCTTTCCCAGAACGGATTCACCGCGCTCGCCATCATACCATTTGCCGCTCACTTGGCCCGACAGGTCGTAAAGCTGGATAAGGATGACTATGCCAATGCGCTGAGCCTGTTCCAATCTAATGTCTGGGCCGCATTTTGGCTGATCACCGGCCTCGTCCTCACCCAGTTGTGAGGGAAACCTGATTGGCATTCTGCGCGTAACATCCTCACATGGCCGATATGAAACAGTCACCACAACAGATCGACCGCCGCCATTTCACCCTGTCAGGCTTGGCGATGGGCGGTTCCGCCTTTATCCTGAGCGCCTGTGGCGCCAGCGGCCAGGCCCAGGACCAGACTCAGGGTCGGGCTCGCAGTCAGGCCCAAGCACAAAGAAAGACCGACGTCATGAGCGCAACTGAGAGCAATATCGACTGGGCTGCGCTGACACGCGCGGACTGGAAAGACCGGCTGACGGAGGAAGAGTTCTATGTGCTTCGCAAGGAAGGCACTGAACGTCCGTTTTCGAGCGCACTGAACGATGAAAAGCGACCCGGAACCTATATCTGCGCCGGATGCGCACTACCCCTGTTCACCACGGAGATGAAATTCGATTCCGGAACGGGCTGGCCGAGCTTTTTCACGACCATTGACGGGGCGATCGATACCAAGCGCGACTTCAAACTGGTTGTGCCGCGCACCGAATATCATTGCGCGCGCTGCGGCGGCCATCAGGGGCATGTCTTCAAGGATGGTCCGCGACCAACCGGACTGCGTTACTGTAATAATGGCGTCGCCCTGGATTTCATCCCGGATGCGGCCTGATGCATGGTTAGCAGGCGGTTAACGCCGCCTGCAATTTCATAAAATTTCTTACTTGCGTGAATCGAACTTCCGACACAGATGTGATTCATCAACTGCCGTCCCATGGTGGGGCCGCGTGAATGAAAGGAGGTGTGACTTGTCTATCTTTTTTGGGGGGTCTGCCCAGAGCTGTTAGCTCAGCCTTTCGTAAACGCGAAACTGGGTAGGGTCGATTGCGCCGGATGCGTCCATAGTAACGACCACTAACGAAGCGGGCATGGCGTCCCGTGAGACCCAAACTTCAAAACGAGGCCCACTGGCATTGCCGGTGGGCCTTTGTTTTTGGGCGTCCATCACGGCCTCATTTCAGCCGTTAACGGCCTGTATCGACAGGCGGTCATTCCGACATTAAGCGTTTGTTATGCCTGACTTCATGATCCTGTCCCGAGACGTTCCTGACGGACCTTCCATTCGCGCTCGCATTCGCCAGGACCATCTCGACTGGTTGAAAGCCCCATCAGACTGCACTGTCCTGTCTGCCGGCCCCTGGCTCGATAACACAGATGCGATGCGAGGGTCCCTCCTCATTGTCAAAGCCCCCTCCCGTGAGGCATTGGACAGATGGCTGGCCGATGACCCTTATGCCAAGGCAGGTCTGCCGCAGGATATTGACATCAGACCCTTCAAGCTCGTGATCGGGCGACCCGAGGGACTCTAGCACGGAGACGATCATGGGTTTGCCATTGGTAACGGACACGGTTCAACCGGATCGTGGTCCGCGTGACCCTATCCACCCTCCGATCTTCAATTTCCAAACACCGGTCGATCTGGGTAGTGCCACCACCTTTGCCGGGGAGCAGCCCTTCGATCATTTCAAGACCATGCGGGAAAAGGCGCCCGTCATGTGGCATTCCATGGCTGACAAGGATCTGGAAGGGTTCTGGTCGCTGACCCGTTATGACGATATTCGTTCCGTCAGTCTGGATACGCAGAACTGGTCGTCGCAAATGGGCGGGATCATGATGGCTTATGCCAATGATCAGCGACAGCATTCGAAGCTGCATTCCGCCTCGCTGAACACCATGATCTGTCTGGATGCGCCGCATCACATGCAGCTGCGGCGTGAACACATGCAGTTCGTCAAGCCGGACTATGTCAAGCAACTGCGCCAGAAGGTCGATCAGCGCGTCTCCGCTTTGCTCGATGCCGCGCAAAAGGTTGGTCCGCGACTGAACTGGGTCGAGCACTTCTCCTCGCAATTGCCGCTCTTCACATTATGCGAAATGCTCGGCGTGCCGGAAGCGGATCGGTCCAAGATCCGTGAGTGGATGGATATGCTGGAAATGGCGCAGTATATTCTCGGCCAGCAGGATCTGTCTTCAATCGACCCCCAGATGGTCATGACGTTCCTCTCCGAAGTCGAAGCCATGTTCGCCTATGGCCGTGATATTCTGTTGAAGCGACGGGCCGAACCGACGGATGACCTGCTGTCGGCCATCGCGAATGTCGAAGTGGATGGCGCACGATTACCCGACGAGTTTCTCGACGGCTCCTGGTTGCTGATTATCGTGGCTGGCAATGACACGACCCGCAACTCGCTCTCGGGCGGATTGCGGCTGCTCGGGCGCAATCCCGATCAGAAGGCCAAAGTGATGGCGGATCGCTCGCTGCTGCCGAATATGTGCCACGAAATTGTCCGGATGGTCAGCCCGGTCATGTATATGCGCCGGACCGCCCTCAACGAAACTGCCGTGCGGGGTCAGACCATCGCAGCGGGAGAGAAGATTGTCATGTGGTACGGGGCCGGCAATCGCGACCCTGAAATTTTCGCCAATCCCGATCAGTTCGACGTCACACGCGCCAATGCGTCGAAACATATCGCCTTCGGTGTTGGTAGCCATGTCTGTATGGGCCAGCGGAT
Organism: Algimonas porphyrae; assembly: GCF_041429795.1. NCBI lineage: Bacteria > Pseudomonadati > Pseudomonadota > Alphaproteobacteria > Maricaulales > Robiginitomaculaceae > Algimonas > Algimonas porphyrae. The sequence goes on from NZ_CP163424.1 coordinate 2,588,177, forward strand.
CGCAAACATGCAGCTCAATGCTGCCTTTACGCAGATTTTCGACCGCTTCCCCAACATTGAATGGACCGGAAAACAGACTATCCTGCCGAACAATTTCACCCATTCCATCAGTGAACTGGAAGTCGATCTTGGCCTCACCTGACCGATCGGCAGGCTCACTTTATGAATGGTATGAAGCCGACTGAAACATAACTGCAGTTCGCTGGAACGGCTCTGCCTGTCGCTCGTTGAATAAGTGCACCACGGAGCTTTTGCCCCTGCGACGCTCACGCGTATCAGAGGTGAGGCCTTATCTGGTGCCCGGGGATCCGGAAGCGCAGTGGACGGACCGCGCATTCAAGCCAGACCCCCGGACGGAATCAACTCATTACCGCTGGACGGATGCGGTCGCGAGTCGAAAAAGGACGCGGATCGCTTGCGCGGTCCGCGTCCCGATTTTTAATATGTCTATCTGCCCGCACTTGAATACGGGCTGAACAGTCCGATCAGGACATCAGGCACCGATCCCCAATTGGGGTTCTGAGCCATTATCTTCAACCTGCTCATCGCTCGGCATCAGCAGTTCATCGTCGAGCAAACCCTTTTCGCGCAGGATCTTCTGCTCGACCTCGGCCATGACATCCGGATTTTCCATCAGGAACTTGCGGACGTTCTCCCGGCCCTGGCCGATCCGCTCATCACCATAACTATACCAAGACCCGGCTTTCTGGATCACATCGGCCAGAACGCCCATGTCGATCAGCTCACCCGTCTTGGAAATGCCTTCCCCGTACATGATGTCGAATTCGACCTGACGGAAGGGCGGCGCGACCTTGTTCTTGACGACCTTGACGCGCGTCTGGTTACCGACGACCTCGTCGCGGTTCTTGATCGCGCCGATACGGCGGATGTCGAGGCGGACCGAGCTGTAGAATTTCAGTGCGTTCCCACCCGTCGTAGTTTCCGGCGATCCGTACATCACGCCGATCTTGTGACGGATCTGGTTGATGAAGATCACCATACAGCCGGACTTGGAAATCGATCCCGTCAGCTTGCGCAGAGCCTGGCTCATCAGACGCGCCTGAAGACCCGGCAACGAGTCGCCCATATCGCCTTCCAGTTCGGCGCGCGGCGTCAGGGCCGCAACCGAATCGACGACAAGGATATCGACCGCACCGGACCGGACCAGCGTATCAGCGATTTCGAGCGACTGTTCGCCCGTATCGGGCTGCGCGATCAGCAGTTCGTTGACGTCCACACCGAGCTTGGCGGCATAGACCGGATCAAGCGCATGTTCGGCGTCGATGAAGGCCGCGACACCGCCCGCCTTCTGGCATTCGGCAATCGCATGCAGGGTCAGCGTCGTCTTACCGGAGCTTTCCGGTCCGTAGATTTCGATGATCCGGCCCTTGGGCAGGCCGCCAATGCCGAGCGCAATATCCAGACCCAGCGAACCGGTGGAAATGCTCTCCACATCCATGGATGTCTTATCGCCCAGCTTCATCACCGAGCCCTTGCCGAAGGACCGGTCGATCTGAGACAGGGCGGCATCCAGCGCCGCCGATCTGTTCTTGTCCGTTGCCTTTTCGACAACTTTGAGGGGGGTCGTATTTCTCGCCATGGAAACGCTCCAATCGCGGGAACCGGAGCCCTTCGGTTCCCCATGATAATCGCGGCTCTTATCGGACTGCCGCCTGACCACTATGTTTCATGTTTGTTCTCACGCCGCAAGCAAAAAGAACAAAAAAAGAACAGACTATGAGTCATACGGCACAACATGTTGTGCCGTTATGTCAAATTCCGGTCAGGGCTATAGCTTATCTTGTGCCTTGGATAAAGCGTCATAGCTGAAAGCCATTTCATGCGCCTCAGACCGCGCGCTACGAGTGAAATCATTGATAAATCAACACCATAAATGCGACCTGATAAGCAGGACTTACTGCGCGTCGCCGATTTCCGATTTCACCTTCTCCGCCAGTTCGGCCAGCGTGAACGGCTTGGGCAGGAAGGTCACATCGGGTTCTTCGGCCAGAAGGTCGGAGAACTTCTCCGCCGCATATCCCGAGATGAAGACGATCCGCGCATCTCCCAGCAGGGCTCTCCCCTGTTTCAGCAGACCGGGTCCATCGAGCCCGGGCATCACCACGTCGGACAGGAGAAGATCGAAGGCTTCCGTCGCGTCCTCCAGAATTTCGAGCGCCTCTTCGCCGTCCTCTGCTTCGATAACGTGATAGCCGCGTTTGCGCAGACTTTTCGCTGCGATGACCCGCACAGCGGATTCGTCCTCGACGAACAGAATGTTCCCTTGCCCCGCCAGATCTGCGGGCTTGCGCTCCGGCGGCGCAGCGGCTTGAGCCGGGGCCTGGTCCGTATCCGCCGTCTGGCTCGCCGCCGGAAGATAGATCTGGAAGGTCGTGCCCCTGCCGAGCTCACTATCGACAGCCAGATGGCCGCCCGATTGCTGGATCACGCCGTAAACAGTGGCGAGGCCCAGCCCTGTTCCCTTGCCCTGATCCTTGGTTGTGAAGAAGGGTTCGAATATCTTCGCCTTGACCGCATCGGACATGCCGGTTCCCGTATCGGATACGCGGATCAGGACGATGTCGTCCGAGGGGAACTCCAGAAGCGCCGATTGCAGGCCGCGATCCGTCACGGACCGGCGGTCGATCCGTTCTGAGGCGATGGTGATCGTCCCGCCGCCCTGCGCCTCCATCGCGTCCCTGGCATTGACGCAGAGGTTCATGACCACATTGTCAAACTGCGAACGGTCGACCATGACAGGCGGCAAATCCCGCGCATGGGTCAACTCCAATTGCGCCTGCCCTCCCAGCGTTTGCTTCAGGGTCAGATACATGTCGGACAGCGCTTCCGAGACATCGATGCGCTCGGCCCGGCGCGTCTGCTGGCGGGAGAAGGCCAGAAGCTTCTTGACGAGCGCGGCAGCCCGGGCGCCGGTCGCATTGATGTTCTGCAGTTCCGGGTAGGATGGATCGCCGACCGGATGGCGCTGTAGCAACTCATCCGTATTCAGCCGGATCGCCGTCAGCAAATTGTTGAAATCGTGGGCGACACCCGCCGTCAACTGACCGACGGCCTGCATTTTCTGGCTCTGGCGAATCTGATCTTCAAGCGATTTGCGCGCACTGATATCGATCAGATAGGCCCAGAGCCGTTCCGGCACGACCGGATCTGGTACGACATAGAGCGCGACCGGAACGGCACGCGGACCGCTCAGCGTAATATCGATCGCCCCCAGCCCCGCCATATCCGCATGCGATCGACCTGAGAGTTTCGCCGACAGGGACTGTCCTTCGAACAGGTCGGCGAAGGGACGCCCCACAGGGTCGGTACGACCCGATAATGTCTGGAACGCGCTATTGGCATATGAGACGATAGCCGTTTCGATCGTCGCCCCATCGATATTGAGAACGCCAAACGGCACCAATTCGAAAGCGGTCGATCCTTGTGAGGCGGTCTGTGCCGCGGTCTGAGCCGTCGCCGATGCGTGTCCGCGATCGTCCACCTTCGGGCGAGATGTGTGACCGTGCAGGGCCACCGTAGCGACCAGTTCTCCTGCATCCGTCGCCGACCAGCGCGCAATCATCACGGTCGGCGTTACGACGCCCTTGCGCGTAATCAGACGCGTATCGGCGCGAACCGTCTTTCCATTGGCCGCATCCGCACCCAGCAACACATCCGGATCATCGATGAACTCGCTCATATGAGCAGGTGTCAGCGCTTCGGGTCCACCCAGCCAGCGTTCCATCGTCTTGTTGATCGACAGCACGCGCCCGTCACGTGTGACCGAAAACAGACCGATGGGCGCCTGCGCCAGAGACGCCGTCCGGTCCGGACGCGTCGTCACCGCATCCACCTGCCACAGCAGCGCATCATCAGCCGTCGCCGCCGCCTCCCCCAGCCTGGCCACACAGAGACGGTAGCGACCGCGACTGCCATTGGGCAACAGGACATCCAGTTCTTCCTCCGCCCGCATCGTGTCGGCCTCCAGATGGTAGAGCCGGAAAATGGCGGCGGACCCATCCTTGTCCAGCGTCGAGAATAATCGGTCGACAGCGGGTGGCAGATCCCCCAACACATCGACATCGAGCTGTTTGGCCATGGCCAGATAGGCCCGGTTGGCCAGCGCCGGCTTGCCGCCCTTTGTGATCAATTGCGGGCGCGTGGTTTCGAAGAAGGCCTGACTGTAAAGACCGTCGCGACGCTCGGACCTGCGATCATTGCCGCCGCCCAGCCGCATCACGATGAATAGCGCGGCAATCAGCATCGCCCCGATTGCGACAAGCCCGACCCCCAGCACTCGAACAGCCGGTAAAAGCTGTGACCAGGACAGGCCCAGCCAGATCGTCGCGCCCGCCGCCATGACGGCGAGCAAGGCGGCCAGCACCCATAACCAGACGATGGACGGCTGGGCGGAATGGGCCGAAGAGCGGGTGGGAATCACATCGGACATCGAACTGACTTTAGCGTTTAAATTGACATTGTCGCGAGAGTTTCCGACCCTGTGCGCCACGACCTCTCATTTCCTGGATAGTTTCGCCGATGAAAACTTTGTCAATGACCCTTCTGGCCAGTCTGATGCTGGGAGCGGCAATTTTGCCGTCCTGCAGTCCCGGAGGCGGAACGGACCTGTCCCGGGCCGAATTGGTGGAGCAGGAAAGTGAACGCCTGAACGCTTGGTTTACCGACCGCTATACCGAAGCTCTGGCACGCTCACCGATGAACCGCACCTATCTGGGTGACAAGGACGGACAGGATCAGCTCGACGACATCAGCCAACTGGCCATTGACGAAGACGCCGCCATCCGGCGCAGCTGGCTTACGGAAATGCGCCGTGATTTCGACATTGACCGGCTCGACCCGCAGACGCGCCTGTCTTTCCAGCTGTTCGAAGTGCAGCAGGAAGACTGGCTCGCCACCCATGCCGTCTCGGGCAATGATTATGTCTTCCAGCATATGAGCGGGCCGCATTCGAGCCTGCCCAGCTTCATGATCAACTTCCACAAGATCGAGTCGGAAGCCGATGCCAGGGCCTATATTTCCCGCCTCAACGCGTTCGATGACTTTCTTGGACAGGCTGAAGAGCGGGCCCGCGCACAGGCGGCGGAAGGGGTACTCCTGCCGCGCTTCGTCTATGACAAGATCGCCGGCCCGTCCCGCAACATCATTACGGGCGCACCGTTTACCGAAGGCGACGACAGCCCCTTGCTCAAGGACTTCAAGGCCAAGACGGCTGACGCCGATCTGACGCCTGCCCTGCGCGACAGCCTGATCGAGGAGGCCAGCGCAGCCCTGCTGTCTTCCGTTCAACCGGCCTATCTGTCCCTGCTCGACATGTTTTCCGAACAATCAGACGCCACGACGGATGAGGACGGCGCGTGGAAATTGCCGGATGCAGAGGCCTACTATGCGACCCGGCTGAAACATTACACGACTACAGATCTGACGGCCTCCGAAATCCATGAGATCGGGCTGGGCGAAGTGGCGCGCATTCAGGCCAGGATGCAGGAAATCATGGACCGGGTCGGGTTCGAAGGCAGCCTGCAGGACTTCTACACTTTCCTGCGCACCGATCCGCGATTCACCTATTCCAACGATGCGGAAGGACGGGCCGCCTATATCGCCGACGCCACAGCGATCATCGATGACATGAAAGCGCAATCCGACGGATTGTTTCTGACCAAGCCCAAGGCCGACATGATCGTCAAACGGGTCGAGCCCTTCCGGGAAGCCACGGCCTTCGGCGCCTTTTACGACGCGCCTGCCCTCGATGGCTCACGCCCGGGCACCTATTACATCAATCTGAAGGATATGGCCGATCAGCCGAAATTCCTGCAACAGGCGCTCGCCTATCATGAAGGCATTCCTGGTCATCACATGCAGATCGCGATTGCGCAGGAGCTGGAGGGGTTGCCCAAATTCCGCACCTTGGGAGGGCACACCGCCTTTATCGAAGGCTGGGCGCTCTATGCTGAGGAAATTCCCCGCGAACTCGGTCTCTATACGGATCCCTATAAGGAGTTCGGGCAGCTCGGCATGGAGATTTTCCGCGCCGCACGGCTAGTCGTGGATACCGGTATTCATTCGAAACAATGGACTCGTGAGCAGGCCGTTCAATATTATCTGGAGAACATTCCCAACCCGGAAGGCGATGTGCGCGCTGAAATCGACCGCTACATCGTCTGGCCCGGCCAGGCGACAGCCTATCTGATCGGAAAGCTGAAAGTCATGGAGCTGCGCCGCAAGGCTGAAGCCGAACTGGGCGACGATTTCGACATCCGGGAATTCCACGATGCCGTCCTGCTTAACGGGTCAGTCCCGCTCGACATTCTGGAATCCAATATCGACCAATATATCGCAGACACGAAGGAGCCATCATGACCCGCTTCAAATCCCATTATCTCGCCCCGCTCGCCGCCTTGCTGCTCGTCGCGGCCTGTTCCGACGCCGTGCCCTCTGCGGAAAGGCCTGCGCCAGCTTCGGCAACGCCTACAAGCGCAGACACGACCGCGCCGGCCACCGCCGCGCAGACCGAATCCGAGCGTCTCAACGCATGGTTCGATCAACGCTTCGAAGAAGAAGCCCTGGCCCGGCCTGAATATCTCGCACAGCTTGGCCGTTCAGAACGGCAGGATGAATGGAATGATGAAAGCCGTGAAGCCTGGCTGAACCGGATCGATCGCGCCCAGTCCGATCTCGACTATCTGCGAGACGAGATCGACGTCGATGCGCTAGACCCGGAGACTGCACTCTCCTACCGCCTTTACGTCAAGAGTGCGGAAGACCGCCTCGCGGCCATGCCGTGGCGCGATCATACCTATCTGTTCACCCAGATGCGCGGTGCCCATGCCAGCATCCCGACCTTCCTGCTGAACCAGCACAAGATTGATAATGAGGTGGGCGCGCGGAACTATGTGGCCCGTCTGAATGCGATACCCGGCAAGCTCGATACGCTGAGAGAACGGTCTGCCGCCGCATTCGACCAGGGCGTCTACCCGCCGAAATTCGTCTACACTCACACGCTCCGCAATATCGGCAATGTGCTGTCCGGGGCCCCGTTCGAGGACGGCGGCGACCTCAATCTGATGCTGGCGCATTTCAAGACCAAGGTCGATGCGCTGAACTTGCCCGATGAGACCCGGGAAACCCTGTTCACCGAGGCTATTATGGCGATGACCGACAATGTCGGTCCGGCCTATGAACGCCTGCGCGCGGAATTGCTGCGCCAGCAAGCAGACGCCGGAACCGATGACGGGGCCTGGAAACTGCCGGACGGGGCGGCCTATTACGCGCACAAGCTGCGCGAGATGACGACGACGGATCTGAGCGCTGACGAAATCCACAATATCGGCCTGAGAGAAGTCGACCGGATTCACGCCGAAATGCGCGACATCATGCAGGCCGTGAACTTCGACGGCGACCTGCAGGCCTTCTTTGAATTCATGCGGACGGACCCGCAGTTCTATTATCCCAATACGGATGAAGGACGGGAACGCTATCTGCAGGAAGCGACGGCGATCATCGACCGGATGGAGGACCGGCTTGAGGATGTGATCATGACCCTGCCCGAAGCGGCGCTCGAAGTCAGAGCCGTCGAGGCGTTTCGCGAACGCAGTGCCGGCAAGGCCTTCTATTCCCGCCCGGCGGCGGACGGCTCTCGGCCTGGCTATTACTACGCCAACCTTTACGATATGAACCAGATGCCGATCTACCAGATGGAAGCCCTCGCCTATCATGAAGGCAGCCCGGGCCATCATATGCAGATCGCGCTAGCGCAGGAACTGGACGGCATTCCGGACTTCCGCAAATTCGGTCGGTACACTGCCTATACGGAAGGATGGGGGCTCTATTCGGAGTTCCTGCCCAAGGAGATGGGCTTTTACGAAGACCCCTATTCAGACTTTGGTCGCCTGGCGATGGAACTCTGGAGGGCTGCCCGTCTGGTCGTGGATACGGGGCTGCACAGCAAGCGCTGGAGCCGCGAAGACGCGATCGCCTATCTCCTCGAAAATACGCCCAATCCCGAGGGTGACTCAATCAAGGCGATCGAACGCTACATCGTCATGCCGGGCCAGGCGACGGCCTATCTGATCGGCAAAATCAAGATCGTGGAGTTACGGGAACGGGCCAAGGTCGAGATGGGCGACGTCTTCGACATTCGCGAATTCCACGACGTCATTCTGGCAAGCGGTCCTGTGCCGCTGGACATTATGGAAGAGCGTGTGGACACCTATATCGCGACGGCGGGCTGAGCCCGCCGGAACGCGTTCACGCGCAGCGCGGGTCGGTCAGCCGGCCCGCATCCGTTCCCCGCGCTCATGCATTTCCTGCGCTTCGAGCGACAAGGTTGCAATCGGACGGGCATCCAGACGACGCGGGCTGATCGGGTCGCCGGTTTCTTCGCAATAGCCGTATGAGCCGTCTTCGATACGAACCAGCGCCTTGTCGATCTTGCGGACCAGCTTGCGTAGACGATCCTTTGTCCTTAGCTCCAGCTGGCGGTCGGCATTATAGGTTGCGACATCTGTCGGATCGGGATGGTTTACCCGCTCGCCTTGCAGATATTCAACAGTATCCCGGGTCTGTGCCGAGATCTCTTCCTTCCAGTTCAAAAGACGGCGGCGAAAATATTCTCGCATACGGTCGTTCATGAACTTTTCGTCGTCACCCGGCACATAATTTGCCGGCACGATAACAGACTTCTTGGACGTGGATTGTGGTTTAGCCATAGTCGTTCCCCGAACAAACGAACTCATAAGACACGGACCGGTGGGCTTTGCCTCTATCGATCCATCCGCTCCTCCCTCTCGAGAGCGGCCCGGAATCACCCGGTAGCTGCGCGTTATTTCGGACGTCCTGCAATCACAAGAGGCAGGATCACAAATGACTGTGAATTTCCATCCGAAATTCAAAAACTTTAAGTCTGCGGCCCTCTTGGCCTTGCATTCGACCGTATCAATGCGAAGAGACGCACAACATCATGCACGTTCAGACTGAAGGATTCGGCCATGCGATTCGAAGGCACGAAGGATTATGTGGCCACGCAGGACCTGATGATGGCCGTCAACGCCGCCATCACGCTGGAACGCCCCCTGCTGATCAAGGGTGAACCCGGCACGGGCAAAACCGTGCTGGCCCACGAGATCGCCAAGGGACTGAACGCTCCGCTGCTGGAATGGAACATCAAGTCCACGACCAAAGCGCAGCAGGGCCTGTATGAGTATGACGCCGTGGCCCGGCTTCGCGATAGCCAGCTGGGCGATGACCGCGTCCATGACATCTCCAACTACATAAAGCGCGGCAAGATCTGGGAGGCGTTCGAGAGCGCGCAGCGCCCGATCCTGCTGATCGACGAGATCGACAAGGCCGACATCGAGTTTCCGAACGATCTTCTGCACGAGCTCGATAAGATGAGCTTCCATGTCTACGAGACGGGCGAAACCATCAGCGCCAGCCAGCGCCCGATCATCGTCATCACCTCGAACAATGAGAAGGACCTGCCGGACGCGTTTCTGCGCCGCTGCTTTTTCCACTATATCCAGTTCCCGGACGAAGAGACGATGGCCGACATCGTCGCCGTCCACTTTCCCGACCTGAAACCGCGCCTGCTGTCGGCGGCGCTCAAGCGGTTTTTCGAAGTCCGGGCCATGCCGGGACTGAAAAAGAAGCCGTCCACATCAGAGCTGCTGGATTGGCTGAAGCTGTTACTGGTCGAAGATATTGATCCGGAGACCTTGCGCGAAACCGACAAGTCCAAACTGATTCCGCCGCTGCACGGCGCACTGCTCAAGAACGAACAGGATGTGCATCTGTTCGAACGTCTGGCTTTTCTGACGCGGCGGGAGAGCTAGCTATCGTGTTGAGCGCACAAAGAAAAACGGACGCAGTGCGCCCGTCGGTCTGTTGCAGTCGTGCTCCGTTTGCTGTGGCTAAAGGCCGAGCAGCAGCGAGATGAAAAACATCAGGATGAGCAGCAGAATATTTCTGAGCAGGTCAAGCATGCGCAGTCCTTATCATAGCCGGGCGAAATGATCTAGACCATTTGACCTGCCCGGTCAGTGGACAGATGCCCCGCTGCACGTCAAAGAGCGCGCACATCCATTTTTCGAGATGAGGCCCATGTCGGACACATTCTTCAAACAGATTGCCCAGGAACTCGAACAGATCGAGGCTGACGGGCTGTATAAGCGCGAACGCATCATCACAAGCGAACAGGGCGCGGAGATAAGCCTGAAGGATGGCGACGTCCTGAACTTCTGCGCCAATAATTATCTCGGCCTGGCCGATAGCCAGGATCTGATCGCGGCAAGCGAACGGGCGCTGGTCCATCACGGCTTCGGCATGGCCAGCGTACGCTTCATCTGTGGCACGCAGGACCAGCACCGCGAGCTGGAACAAGCCCTTGCCGCCTGGCTCGGTTATGACGACACGATTCTCTATGCCGCCTGTTTCGATGCCAATGGTGGTGTGTTCGAGCCACTGCTCGGCCCTGAAGACGCGATCGTGTCGGACAGTCTCAATCATGCCTCGATCATTGACGGCATCCGCCTCTGCAAGGCCAAGCGCTATCGTTACGCCAATAACGACATGGCCGACTTGGAGGCCAAGCTCCAACAGGCGCGCGAGGACGGGGCCAGGCACATCATGATCGCGACGGACGGCGTCTTCTCCATGGACGGCACGATATGCAATCTGGAAGGCGTGGTTGCGCTCAAGAAACAGTATGACGCACTACTGATGGTCGATGATTGCCATTCGACCGGGTTCATGGGCGAACAGGGCCGCGGCACGGCCAGTCACTGCGGTGTGCAGGGCGGGGTCGATATCCTCACCGGCACGCTTGGCAAGGCGCTGGGCGGGGCGATGGGCGGCTTTACCTGCGCACGCCAGGAGGTGGTCGATATGCTGCGTCAGCGATCGCGGCCCTATCTGTTCTCCAACAGCCTCGCGCCCAATCTGGTCGGAGCCTCGCTCAAGGCCATTGAACTGGCGCAGAATGGCAACGAGCTTCGCACCCGTCTGTTCGAGAATGCGAAACGCTTTCGCGACGGCATGTCGAAGGCTGGGTTCGACCTGTTGCCGGGCGAACATCCCATCATTCCGGTCATGCTGCATGACGCGAAGCTGGCGCAGGAAATGAGCACCAGATTGCTGGATGAAGGCATTTATGTAATCGGCTTTTTCTTCCCGGTCGTGCCGAAAGGTCTGGCCCGGATCAGGACGCAGATGAGTGCCGCCCACACGCCTGAACAGATCGACCGCGCGATTGCCGCCTTCACGAAGGTCGGGCGAGAGCTCGGCGTTGTGAGCTGATCGGCCTAGGCCGCTTCGTTCCTATTCTGCTGAGCCGCCGTTTCGCTCTGCGCGGCGACCGGTAGCCTGACGGTGAAGCCGAACGTCGAGCCGACACCCGGCTGGCTGGCGGCGCCGATTTTACCGCCCATCAGCTCGACCAGTTCCTTGCAGATAGCCAGACCCAGACCGGTTCCGCCATAAGTCCGCGTCGTGCCGGAACTGGCCTGCGAGAATTTCTCGAACATTCGGCTGATCTGATCCGGTTCGATGCCAATACCCGTATCGCGTACTGTGAAAAGCAGATCGGCCGTCTGCCCATCGCACGGCCCTGTGTCGCCTTTGCGCCGCGCGCGCTGCACTGCGATCACGACATCGCCCTTTTTGGTGAACTTCATCGCATTGCCAGCCAGATTTGTCAGGATCTGACCGATCCGGACGGCGTCGCCAACAAACAGGGGCGGCAGGTCCGGATCGACATGGACCTTCACATTGACATGGGGCCTGTCCTCGCGACCGGAAATCAGCGTCGCCACCATATCGACCGTAGATCGCAAATCGAAGGCTTCGGGATGCAGTGTCATTTCGCGCGCTTCAAGCTTCGAGAAATCCAGAATATCATTGATGATGACCAGCAGGTTTTCGCCCGACGACTGAATGATATGGCCGAAGCGTTTCTGATCCTCCGTCAGACCGGATTGCAGCATCAGATCGGCCATTCCAATAATGCCGTTCATGGGTGTTCTGAGTTCGTGGCTCATACTGGCCAGAAATTCCGTCTTTGCGAGATTGGCCGCATCGGCCTCGGCTTTCGCCTTCTGCGCGTCGCGACGTTCCGCCTCCGCGATAACGCGCTGCGTATCGGCTTCGATGACCAGCGCCTCCAACTGCCGATCGCGCTGACGCAGGGACAGATGCGGCATCAGACCTGTCAGGATGAAGACTGGGACGATCGCCATCATCGAAACCGCCATATATAGCCGCCCCTCGACAACGTAATCCACGACCATCAGCCCCGTGATCGCCATGATCGCCAGCACGCAGGGTAGCGTCGCTGCGATCAGCAAGGCCTTATAACGTCCGAAAATGATCGACAGGAAGATCAATGTGCCTGTCGCATAGAGGCCGGTCACGAGGGTCAGGCCCATATCGCGCTGCAGCATACAAGCTAGAACGGGCAACATGGTGACGCACATATTGACAAAGACCGATACTAGCATGTGCCAATGGGCCGTTGCGCTTCGCATGTTCTTCTTGAAGCGCTGGAAAGTCAGAACTTCCCAAGCCGAACCGAGGCACCAGAGAACGAATATCGGTGTCGCGACAGACCATGCGACGGTCAACCCAACCACGAAACAGGTCGCGGCCCCGAGACCGATCCGGCTCCAGACTCCCTGTTTCACAGTATCGCAAAGCTCTGCGAAGCCGTGATTATAGTGTGGGACACCCATCGGATCGCCATGGCAGAAAAGTCTGAAAAAGCCCTTTAGATGCAGACGTTTTTCAGCCGCTTTTCAGAGGTTTTGAGAGGAAATTTGTAACCTTACCGACATTTTTCCGGACCGGCATCCAATGGCCGGATTCACGTCCAAGCGGCTATCTACGACCGCGCACCGAAGGCCGCGACGGAGAACGCAGATTGACCCGCCTCTGACAGATCTAGGGGATGGGACTTCGCCAAGGATGCCGACCGCCTCTAACACCGCTGCGATCCATGGCCAATGCGCCTCCTCGTGCCCGCGGCGAACAAGTCTGACATTAGTAAGGCTAACCCCAATCGGGGATCAATTTTGTGAGATAATGCGTTGTCGGCTGAGCACCGAGACTGTCACGATTATCTGGCAGCGCAGAAGCGGGTATTAAAATGTCGCGCCCGTCTGCGCGTCACATATTTCCGGCCTTAGCTTGCTCGTTAAGGCATGAGTTCACGCACCGCAGACGGTGTCTTAAGGCGGGTGTCGTCTGGCTCTGCCGCGATGTCCTGCGCCCGTTCGATGGACGACACCATTTCATTGAGTGCGAAGACGACCGAGGCCGCGCCTGCCGACCCGTCATCCGACATATCACGGTCGACCAGACTTTCTTCGACCTTATCGATCGCTTCCTTGAACGCCGTCATCGCCGTGTCGAAATCATCGCCCGCATCCAAGAGCGAGCAGATCGCCGTCTGACCGGATTCGATCAGCGATTTCCGTGAGATGATGGAATCATCGAACCGGGATAGCGGACTGTCCACGCGGTGGATCAGTACGATCGAATGATAAAGCTCGTCGACGGATTCGAACGTGTCCTTCAGAATGTCCTGCTCACGTCCCTTTGCAGCATTGGCGACATCACGCCCCGCCGTCAGGGCGGTGTGAAACCGTTGCCGCGCGTCGTCCGCCTCGTCATCGTCCCGTTCGTCCTGCAGCGCCCATTTGTAGCGGTCCGCTGCGGCATTGAGCGCCTGACGCCGATAACGCTTGGCACGTTTGGCCGCACTTTCGGGCCAGACGATCAGGCTGACCAGAATGCCGATCACGATGCCGACACCAATGGCAATCGCGCGGGTCTGGGCGACCTCGAAATCCCCGCTCGTGTCTGCCAGTGCCAAGGCCACGGCAGCGACGACGCCGTAACGCCAGTCTGGCCGGAAGCCCGCAATCACGTTCATGACGAACATCACCACCGCCAGCGCAATGATGACACTATAGGCGTTGGGCAGCAGGAACAGGCAGAGCAGGCCGATAGCACTGCCGAGCAGGGTCGACAGAAACCGCTCCCATCCTGCCGTCACCGTCTTGCCGACGCTGGGCTGGACAATCAGGACGGCGGACAGGACGCCTAGAAATTTCTCGTCGGATCCGATCACTTCGAGCGCCAGAAAACAGATCACGGCGGCGAAGGCCGATTGCAATCCCAGACGAAAAGCATCGCGCGTTTTCTGGCGATCAAAGTCGAAATTCGGCATCATGATGTAGGGTCTTCCGGCGAGACAGTTCGGGCTTGTCTAACGAAGAGACGCCGGGATTGTTGCAAATTCGTCTTCATTCCGTCATGCCGGGCTGATCCGAAAGGCAGAAGGAGGGTTGGCATTTGACGGCTTCAGTGATCAAATCCGACGCATTATCCCGGAAACGCCATCGCCGGACGCGTCGCAGCCTGATGGATGCCTTTCTCGAAGCGTGCCGAACGAATGGGCCGAAAACCGCGATCCTGGTCGACGGCGATGGGCGAAACCTGACTTATGCAGAGTTGCGCCGGGCCGCATTCGCCCTGTCCTCACCCCTGCGCAACAAGACCCAGAACGGTGAAACGGTCGGCGTCCTGCTCCCAACCGGGGCCGGGGCGGTCATCGCCCTACTGTCACTGCACGCTGCAGGGCGAACGCCGGCCATGCTGAATTTTACGGCAGGCATTCAAAACCTCAGAGCCGCCGCCGAAACGGCTCCGCTCAAGACCATCGTCACGGCCCACAAGTTCGTCGAACTCGCCGGACTGTCGTCGCTGGTCTCAGAACTCTCCGAGTTTGCGGATATTCTCTATCTTGAGGATATGCGCGAAGAGATCGGCCTGTCCGGCAAAGTGCGCGCCGTTCTCGGCCCGGTCTTTCCAAAGTTCTTTCTGCCCGCAGCTTCGCCCGACGAAACCGCCATCGTACTGTTCACATCAGGAACGGAAGGCAATCCGAAGGGCGTCGCGCTCACCCACGCCAATATCCTGTCAAATGTCGAGCAGATCGAACAGCATGTCGAGCTCGAAGAGACGGACGTCTTTTTCAACCCCCTGCCGACCTTCCATTGCTACGGGCTGACGGCGGGGACGCTGTGGCCGCTGTTTAGCGGTTACAAGGTGGTGCTCCATCCTTCGCCCTTGCAGACCAAGACGGTGGCCAAACGGATTTTCAAGACCCGCGCGACGATCCTGTTCGCGACCGACACGTTTTTGCAGCAATATATGCGCGCGAGTAATGATGGCGGACTCAATTCACTCCGCATCGCCGTTTGCGGGGCCGAACGTGTGCGCGAAGAAACGCGCAAGACCGCGGAAGACCGCTTTTCCTTCGAAGTGCTGGAAGGCTACGGCGTCACGGAATGCGCGCCCGTGCTGGCGGCCAATCAGCCCGGCGATATCCGCAACGGCACGATCGGCAAGATGCTGCCAGGCATCGAAACGCGGCTGGAGCCCGTGGAAGGCCTACAGGAAGGCGGACGCCTCTGGGTGCGCGGGCCGAACATCATGAAAGGCTATATCAAGCCGGACAACCCCGGTCAGGTGACGCCCCTCGACGATGGCTGGCATGATACAGGCGACGTGGTGTCAGTCGATGAGGAAGGTTATTTCGTCATTCGCGGACGGATCAAGCGCTTTGCCAAGATTGGCGGGGAAATGGTCTCCCTCACCGTGGTCGAGAATTGCGCCTCCGCCGTCTGGCCAGATCATATGCACGCTGCGGCGATCGTGCCCGACCCGCGCAAGGGCGAACAGATCATCCTCGTCACCGACTATCCGGATGCCAAACGGCAGGACCTTCTGCGCTGGGCGCAGACACATGGCGTTCCCGAAATCGCCGTGCCGAAGAAAATCCTGTCGGTCGACAGCCTGCCCGTTCTGGGGACGGGTAAGCTCGACTATCTAACGGTCACCCGGATGGCCAAGGACGCGCTCGGCCTTGTGAGCTAGCCGCCGCACCTTATCTATTGCGCCTGATTAAGCCCGGTATATCGTGATCGGCGCTTGCGGGTTGATGAAAATAATTGCATGATCTTCGCAAAGAATTGCGTCCACAAGCGGGGCGCGGTCAAAGGGGGATCACTATGACGACGCCAGCCTATGACGGCACTGTCACGCCGGGCGCAGCAGGATTGAAGCCCAACCTGCCCATTCTGTCGATCATCAATATGGCGGTCGGCTTTTTCGGACTACAGATCGGCTTTGCCCTGCAGAATGCCAATGCGTCGCGCATATTCTCGACGTTGGGATCGGACGCGGACAAGCTCGCCTTGTTCTGGCTGGCCGGTCCGGTGACGGGCCTGATCGTGCAGCCGATCGTCGGCTATCTGTCGGACCGGACCTGGAACCGGTTCGGGCGACGGCGTCCTTACTTTCTGCTCGGTGCATTGCTGGCGAGCTTCGCCCTCCTCTTCATGCCGAACAGTCCGGCGCTCTGGATCGCGGCCAGCTCGCTCTGGATACTGGACGCGTCGCTCAACATTTCCATGGAACCATTCCGGGCGTTTGTCGGCGACAATCTGAACACGAAACAGCGCACGCTCGGCTACGCCATTCAGGGCTTCTTTATCGGCGCGGGTGGTTATGTTGGCTCCAAGCTGCCGGAATGGGCAACGAATTTTCTCGGCGCCGCAAACACGGCGGACGCCAATATCGTTCCGGACTCTGTCAAGATCGCCTTTCTGGCTGGCGCGGCCATCCTGTTCGCCAGCGTCCTCTACACTGTCCTGACATCGAAGGAATATGATCCCGACACGCTGCACGCTTTCGAAGCGGCAGACACGAGCGCACTCGGCGCGGCGCGGCAGGCTGACCGCCCTGTGCCGGCGCCGAACTGGTTTCAAATGCGTGGCCTTGTCGCGATCGCGATTGGCGTTGGACTGCTGGCGCTTGTGCTATCCGGCGCGGCGGAACGGCAGCTCAGCGTTTTTGCCGCGCTTGTCCTGGGGCTTGGCCTCCTGCTTGTCTTCAACGCGCTGCGACTGCGGGCCAGCCGTTGGCCCGGCATGGTTGGATCCCTGATGGACGATCTGGCGACTATGCCGACGTTGATGAAACGTCTGGCGCTCGTCCAGTTCACCAGCTGGTTCGCCTTCTTCACGCTTTGGGTCTATCTCAACTCCGCCGTTACCAGCCACCATTTTGGCACGACCGACCCCACCTCCGAAGCCTTCGGCGCAGGGTCGCTGGCGGTAAACAATATCTTTGCGATCTACAGTCTGGTAGCATGGGGCTTCTCGCTGCTGATCCCGCTCGGCACGAAAGCGATCGGTCTCAAGCCTTTCTATGGGGCGTCATTGATAACGGGCGGTCTGGCCTTCATTTCGATCTGGCTGTTCCCGCCAAGCCTGTTCTGGGTCTCGGCCATCGGCATCGGCATCGTCTGGGCCTGTGTGCTAACCCTGCCCTATGCATTGCTGGCCGATGCCCTGCCTGCCAACCGGATGGGCACATATATGGGCATCTTCAACTATTTCATTGTAATCCCGCAATTAGTCGTTGGCACGATCATGGGAACCGTGCTCACCACATTCCTGGGTGGCGAGACGATTCTGACGCTGGTCGTCGCTGGCAGTGTGATGATGCTCGGTGCCCTGTTGCTGATCTTCGTGCCTTACGAAAAACCACTCGATTAGGAAGCTGACAGTCATGGCCAAGAAAGTCCGGCTGGAAGATATTGCCCAGGAAGCCGGCGTGTCGATCGCGACCGTCTCCCGCGCCCTGTCGGACAATCCCGCCGTCAGTGACAAGACCAAGCGCCGTATCTGGGATCTGGCCCGCCGTCAGGGCTATAATATCCGCAGCCAGCTCGGCAGCGGCGCGAATGTTGCCAATCGCCTGTCCGTGATCATTCCGAAACCGCAGGGCCGCAATGGGTGGATGCTGGACCCGTTCTTTCAGGGCCTGCTGGGCGGGATCGGCGAAGCCGCCAGAAGTCTGCGCTGCGACTATGTCGTCTCGCATGCCGATCCGCAAAACTATGACGACCTGTCGCGCCTGCTCGACAATTCGCGGGCCTCGGGCATCATCTTTCTCGGACAGAGCTTCCTGCATGAACGGCTAAATCGTCTTGTCGGCCACCCTATGAAATTCATCGTTTGGGGCGGTCAGTTGCCGGACCAGTCCTACGCGTCGGTCGGATCGGACAATCTCAGAGGCGGCGAAATGGCTGCGGCCCATCTGGCGCGCCTCGGTCGGACCCGCATCGCTTTTTTCGGTGATACGGACGCACCCGAAATTAATCAGCGCTATCAGGGCTACCGCCGCGCCCTTGAACGGTTCGGGATCAGCCCTGATCCGGATTTGGTCTTTCCGGCCCATTTCGAAATCGAAAGCGCGGCCAATTCAACTCATGCACTGATCTCGCGCGGGACGGCCTTCGATGCCGTGGTCTGCGCGTCAGACCTCATCGCCATCGGTGTGATCCGGGCCTTGCGTGAACAGGGCCGGTCCGTGCCGCAGGACGTCTCGGTCGTCGGCTATGATGATATTCAGCTGGCCCGCTATATCGAACCGCCGCTGACGACGATTGGACAGGATCTGACGCTGGCCGGACGGTTGCTGGTCATGAAACTGCTCAATGCCGATGAACCCGGCGATTTGCGGTCCGAACGCCTGCCGACCGAACTGATTCAGCGCGAGAGCTGCGGCGCTCTGGCCTAGCCCCTAGCTGCTCAGCGGCGAAACGAAGGCCGAATAGGCTGACACCATACCGTTTTCAGGGCGGTCTCCGACGCAGAGCTCCGCAGCGGTCTCACCGTCATAAGGCAGAGACGTCGCACCCAGATTGAACACGCAGCGCCGACGCCGTCCATCCAGCAAGCGATCGAACACCAGCAGCTCCCCCTCTCCGTCGAACCGGATCGCCCCTTCCCGCAGGACGCGGCAGCTATTTCTCAGCGCAATCGCTGCGCGGTAGGTGTTCAGAACGCTTTCAGGATCGCGCACCTGATGGGCGACGCAGGCCTGTCGGTGGTCGTCCTGGACCGGTAGCCAGGGCTTGCCTTCGGAAAAGCCAGCATGATCATTGCGCGATGCGTCCCACGGCATTGGCGTGCGTGCACCATCGCGACCGAGCGTTTCCGGCCAGTTGGTGATCGCTTCGGGGTCTTTAAGATCCTCGAAGGCGATATCGCCCTGCGTCAGACCCAGTTCTCCGCCGTTATAAATGAAAGCATTGCCGCGCAGAGCGAGCAACAGCAGAGCCAGCAGCTTTGCGTAACGGTCCGCGCTGCATGAGCCGCGCCAGCGCGACACGGCGCGCGGCGCGTCATGATTTTCGAACGCCCAGCTCGGCCAGCCCTCGCCCTCCGTTCCGGGCCATTCACGCTGCGTCTTGCGAACAAGATCGGCAGTCAGTTGATCCGCATAGAGGAAATCGAAGGCGTAAGCGGAATTCAGCCGCGCCGAACCTTGCGTGAACGCTTTCATCTCGAGCAGCGGACGCGGGCCACCCACTTCCGCAACCGTGAAATGTCGGCCACCATAGCGATCGATCGTGCTGCGGATCCGCTCGATGAAAGGCACGATTTCGGGCTGGCTCATACTATGTGTGTGACGCTGAAAATCGAACGGCCGAGTCGGGGGTCGCTTCGGGTCCGTTTCAATGGGGTTATCCGTCAGATCCCGATTGTGCATCCCGAAATTCAGCGCGTCGAGCCTGAAGCCGTCGACACCGCGATCAAGCCAGAATCGCGTTGCGGACAAGATGGCGTCCTGAACATCGCGATTGTGCAGATTCAGATCGGGCTGTTCGCGCAGGAAATTGTGCAGGTAATACTGCCCCCGCCGCGCATCCCATTCCCACGCCCCCATTCCGAAAACGGACTGCCAGTTATTGGGCGGTGTGCCATCAGGGCGCGCATCGGCCCAGACATACCAGTCCGCCTTTTCATTGTCGCGGGACCGGCGGCTCTCCTCGAACCAGGGATGCTGATCGGATGTGTGGCTGTAAACCTGATCGATGGTGACTTTCAGACCCAGCGCATGCGCTTTGGAAACCAGCGCGTCGAAATCGCCCAACGTCCCGAATATCGGATCGACGCCGCAGAAATCCGCGACATCATATCCATAATCGGCCATGGGCGAGGTGAAAAATGGCGAAATCCAGATCGCCTGCACACCCAGCGATGCAACATAGTCCAGACGCCGGGTGATGCCCGGCAGGTCACCGATGCCGTCGCCCGTCGTATCCTGAAAACTACGCGGATAGATCTGATAGATGGTCGCGCCCTTCCACCAAGGCGAAGCATCCTGTGTCGTCCGTGATGTCGTCATGTCAGTCACAGCCGCTTCCTGGACCAGAACTCCTTCCGGCGGCAAGCTCATCGAACGTGTCGCTCCGCCCGGCCATTGCCCTGACAGACGGTCAGGCTGAAAGCCGGAACCCGGACGCTGGCCGTAGCCATTGTCGATGTCGTAGTGGGGCAATCGCCGCTGAGCGCTGTAAACGCCGTCGTGTCCGGTTCGACCCGGACATTGATCAACCGCTCTGTGCCGCCCGTATTGATGACGACCAGATATTCCTGCCCCGTGACGGGGTCGAAGCGGGAAAAGGCGAACGCCGTTCCCGTCTGCGCGTCGAACTGGCGGACATTCATTCCGGCGCTGCTATCCGTATTCGTGCCGACTTCGAACAGACGGGTCTCCATCGCGCCGCGCCGGAAGGCGGCATGGGCCTGCCGAATGGCTGCCATCTCCGCAATATAGCGATAGAGCGGATGAGCCTGATCGAAATTGCTGTCCGCCGTCGTCGCGTCCGTGCCAATCAGATCATTGTCATTGTAGACAGCCGTCTGGCTAGGAAAAAGCGGTTCGCGGGCGAGTTGGTCATTGCCGTCAGAGACGAAGCCCTGCTCGTCGCCCGAATAGATCACCGGAACGCCGCGCATGAACATCATCAGGCCGTGACCCAGCTTGGTGCGCGCCAGCAACTCATCCTGGCTGATGCCCGGAATCGTCTGCTTCAGCATCCCCGAGAAGCGACCCATATCGTGATTGCCGAGGAAGGTCGGCTGGGTCATGCCGTTCCAAGTCGTCTTTCCATAGACATCGTCCAGGCGCAGCATCTTGTTCAGCCGCGCTGTCGGTTCCTGACCAGACACGACGGCAAACACGGCCGACTGGAACCCGAAGTCCAACACCTGATCGAACCCGTCCACGCGTGTGAACCGGGCCAGCGCGCCCGGATCGGGGTCATAGACCTCGCCGAACTGATAGAACCAAGGATTACCGAGCGAGGCGGCATGTTCGTTCATGGCGGGCAGGAAGTCGAGCCAGAACTCCGGATTGACATGGCGGGTCGTATCGATGCGGAACCCGTCAATTCCATAGTCCGTGATCCAGTCCTGGAAAATGTCGATCATGCCGTCGACCACGACCGGGTGGCTGGTCAGCAGATCGTCCAGCCCTGAAAAATCACCCCAGAGCGAGCTTTCGCCTGACCAGGTTGTCTCGCCCCGGTTGGAGTAATATTGCAGATCATTGAGCCAGGCCGGATGTTTGACGGCCTCCTCACCAGCCGGAATGTAGGGCGTATAGGCATAATTGGGATTGACCAGCCGAGCGAAATTCTCGGGCGTCTGGACATGTGTGGCATCGCCGAGGAAGCCGTCATTGATGGCTGGGCCATCGGGACCGCCATCGGTCGTGAAGGGATAATCGGCGATCGAGCGATATTTGCAGCCATCCGTCACCTTGTCCGGACCCGCATAGTCCGGGTCGTGACATTCACGGTAGGCGATCACGTCCGCTGTGTGGTTGGTGATGATGTCCATATAGACCTTCAGGCCGCGCGCATGGGCAGCATCGACGAAGGCTTTCAGATCCGCTTCCGTGCCCAGATGCGGATCAGGCTTGGTGAAATCCGTGATCCAGTAGCCGTGATAGCCGGAGCTTTCCTGTCCGGGGCCGCCTTGGACCGGCTTGTTCTTGAAAATCGGCCCAAGCCAGATGGCTGTCACTCCTAAGCCCTGAATATAGTCGAGTCGGCTCGTCAGGCCCTTCAGGTCGCCGCCCTGATAAAAGCCCTTGGCCGTCGGATCGAACCCGTGGTCGAGGCGCGTGCCGTTTACACCGCCCCGGTCATTCGTCGGATCGCCGTTTTCGAATCGGTCGGGCAGCATGAAATAGACGATCTCGTCCACCGGCAGACGCTCAGCACTCCGCAGCATCTCGGCTGTGATCGTGCCGGCAGGCGCTGTTGCGGCCTTATCCGTCATGGACAGGCCAGTGGCGGACTGGACATTGGCGGGGCCGGCCATGGACTGACAGGCGACGATCACCGCGCAGGACACGCTCATAAGAGTGAGACGGCTCAGAATGCGCGGCAAACGGACCCCGGGAAACAGTGAAATTGCCATGTCGATCGTTTTCCGCCCGGATTGCGAGGCGGCCTCCCCTGAAATATCGCTTCGACCCCATTAAACCTGAAAAACAGTGTCACGCAAGGATTACTGCAAATTTTTGCAACAATAATTACGCCCTTATGTGGGCTTGCGCCTCTATTTTGTCTCTGTTTAAGCTTCATTTGCCGCAATCGTGGCCATAAAGTCACAGTCGAACAGGGAATTTAGCGGCAGGCAAGAAAATTATTTGCACAATCTATGCAAATTTGTGTAGGTTTGTTCATAAGGGTCGGTGCCGGGTGCGTGCAGCGGGTCCGGTCAACAAAGATCGCGCGGCATTTCAAGCCGCGCACACGAAGGGAAAATCATGACCAAGTCGTCTACACTGGAGCACAAGCTCCTGCTGGGCGTGGCTTCACTGGCCATGCTGATGTCAGCCTCTCCTGCATTCGCTCAAGATACTGACATTCTCGATGATGAAGAAGACGTCGTTGTCTCCACAGGCATCAAATCTTCAATCGAGGAAAGCCTCAGCCTCAAGCGCAACAGCTCATCCATCGTCGAAGCCATCACGGCGGAAGACATTGGTAAGCTGCCTGACGTCTCAATCGCCGACTCACTCGCTCGCCTGCCTGGCGTTACCGCACAGCGCGTTCGCGGACGGGCGCAGCAGATCTCCATTCGTGGTCTCGGCCCGGATTTCTCCATCGCGCTGCTTAATGGCCGCGAAGTCGTCTCTGCGGGTAACAATCGCGGGATCGAGTTCGACGTCTTCCCATCCGAACTGATCGCCCAAGGTGTGGTCTATAAGACGCCCGATGCGCGTCTGGCGACGACAGGTGTTGCCGGTGCCGTCGATCTGCGCACGGTTCGCCCGCTCGACTACACCAGTCGCCAGGTTAATGTTTCGGGCAAATATGTGCTCAACGATAATGGGCAGCTCAACCCCGATTTCGCCGATGATGGCTACCGTCTGTTTGGCTCCTATATCGATCAGAACGCTGCTGGTACGCTGGGCTGGGCCATCGGTATCACCGATCAGTCCAACCCGACCCAGTATATTTCACGCGAACTGAAGACGAACCAGTTCCAGACCGCTCAGTTGGCCGACGGCACATATTATGCTGCAGACAACCCACGCTCCGGTGTCGTGTCCCGCAACTTCGAGCGCACATCCGTCGCCGGCACGCTGGAATTCGAACCCGATGAAACTTTCGCGCTCGTCGTCGATGGTTTCTACTCAGACTTCTCCGACTCCGGCATCTTCCGCGGCGTCGAAACGCCCATTGCCGGCTGGTCAGGCGCAAGCCTGGTCGGGTCCACCGGCAGCGGCACATTCGTCGACACCGCCGTCTATGATCCAGTCGGCGCGATCCTGCGGACCGATACGGAAGGCGCGACGGCCGAAATCTACTCTCTCGGTGCCAACCTGTCTGTCAGCCTGTCCGAGCGTCTTCGCTTCACGACCGATGTGGCGACATCGCGCGTCGACAAGAACGATATCGATTATGAAAGCTATGCGGGCACGGCCTTCCAGGCCCTGTTCGGGCCCCGTAACAATGATCCGGGCATTCGCGGCGCGCTGGCTTACACGACGCCAAGCTCGGGCGAGTACACAATCAACAGCGAAATCGACTATTCCAATCCGAACTCGATCGTCCTGACGGATCCGGGCGGCTGGGGCCAGGCCGGCTTTATCAAGGAGCCACAGATCGATGATGAGCTGAACCAGCTCCGCCTCGAGGCCGAGTATGACCTTGATCGCAAATTCGGCTTTATTGACGGTATCGTAGCCGGTGTCCTGGTCACAGACCGCGAGAAAAACTTCGATTCCAACGAGGCCTTCCTGCGGGTAACGGGCCGCTTCACCAATGGCGAAGCGCCACTACCGAACGTGGTTGGCGCGACGGATACGGGTTCTCTGAACCTGCCAATCGTCGCGTATGACCCGTCCAGCCTGCTGACCGACGGCACCTACTTCGTTGATCCGGCAGCGGGTGTTCAGTGGACGGTGCAGGAATCGATCACGACAGCCTACGCGCTGATGGAAATCGAAACCGATCTCGGTGCCATGCCGCTTCGGGGTAATATCGGTGTGCAGAATGTCGATGTGGAGCAAACCTCTTCGACGGCGGCAGGTGCCCTGTCCGACAGCTATAGTGACTTCCTGCCGAGCGCGAACTTCTCGCTGGAATTTTCCGATCAGACGTTCCTGCGTCTCGGCGCAGCCCGGTCCGTCACACGTCCGCGTATGGATCAGCTGCGATCTGGCGCGGCGCTGGCTCAGAACAATACGGCCTGTCCGGACACGAATGGCGACGGCGTGATTGACGCGGTCGTGCCGCAATTCTTCAATCCGAGCCAGAATCAGACCTGCTTCACCTTCAGTGGCGGTAACCCGTTCCTGCGCCCATTCGAATCGACGGCATTCGACGTCGCGGTCGAAAAGTACTTCTCTGAAGCGGGAGCGATTACCTTCGCGCTCTTCACCAAGGATGTTGCCGATTATGTCGTCAATGACTTCGAACTGATCGATGGCGGCGCCGCCGTCGCACCGTTCCTGTCTGGCACCGCAGCAACGACAGCCGGGACCTCCCTGATCGGGGTCAGCGGACCTGTGAATGTGGAATCGGCGACGCTGCAAGGCTTCGAAGCCGCACTACGCCTGCCGCTCGATGACATCTTTGCCCCGCTGCAAGGCTTCGGCATCAACGCCGCCTACACCTACACGGATAATGAGCTGGAATTCCAGGGACAGGAAATCCCGATCCCCGGCTATTCCAAGGAAACCTTCTCGGGCGAAGTTTACTACGAGCAGTCCGGCTGGCGGGCACGCGTGAATACGCGTTACCGCTCCGGCTTCCTGGCTGAAATCCAGGAGTTCGATGGCTCGCTGAACGGTCAGCAGGCCCTGTCGGAATTCATTGTCGACGCACAGATCGGCTACGAGTTCCAGGAAGGCGCGCTAGAAGGCTTTTCTATCAATCTGGAAGGGTACAACCTCACGGACGAACCATTCCGGACAGAGAATGATCTGGACGGCGGTGGTCTCGGAACGGACACATTCGTGTCCCGTCACGAGGATTATGGCCGGACATTCAACATCACGGTCGCCAAGAAGTTCTAGGCGGCCTGAATATTCAGTAACTGAGCCCGCCGGATCGCTCCGGCGGGCTTTTTCGTGCCGTCATGACGCTGTGACAGCGCGCCCGCATTTCGCTAGGCAGGGATTATGACAAACCGCTCCCACACTCCGGTCACATCCGTTGTCATCGTCGGCGGCGGCACAGCCGGGTGGATTGCAGCGGCGGCCCTGTCCAAGACGCTGGGCAAGGCGATCGACATTCGCCTGATCGAATCCGATGCGATTGGCACGGTCGGCGTTGGCGAGGCGACTATTCCGCAGATCCGCCGTCTGAACGGCATTCTCGGGATTGACGAAGCGGCGTTCGTGCGCGCCACCAACGGCTCCTTCAAGCTCGGGATCGAATTCAACAATTGGGGTCGCCGCGGCGACAGCTATCTGCACACATTCGGTGATGCTGGCATCAATCTGCAGGGCATCCCATTTCATCATTTCTGGCGACGGCACGCAAACACTGAGACCGGATCATCGCTGTGGGACTATTCGCTGCACCACCGCGCAGCCTATACGCACCGGATGGGTCAGGTCGACCGTGTCGGCCGGACCGCCATGACCGGGCTGGCCTATGCCTATCATTTCGATGCTACAGCCTATGCGCTGTTTTTGCGAAAGCTGTGCGAACCGTGGGGCGTCACCCGGACGGAAGGCAAGGTCATCGACATCGCCCTGGACGGCGAAACGGGACACGTCGCCGCGCTGACATTGGAGTCGGGCGAACGAGTCGACGGCGATCTATTCATAGACTGCACGGGCTTTCGCGGCCTTCTGATCGGCGACGCACTTGATGTCGGCTGGCAAGATTGGAGTCACTGGCTCCCCATGGACCGCGCCGTGACCGTGCCGTGCGAACGCACGGACCCGCTTCTACCCTATACGAAAGCGACCGCGCACGGGGCTGGCTGGCAATGGCGGATCCCGCTGCAGCATCGGACGGGTAATGGTCATGTTTTTGCCTCCAATTTCATGAGCGAAGACGAAGCCACGGCCATTCTACTCGACAATCTCGACGCGGCGCCGACGGCAGAACCACGCACGCTGCGGTTCAGAACCGGCCGCCGTGAACACCTGTGGCACAAGAACGTGGTCAGCCTGGGTCTTGCCTCGGGCTTTCTCGAGCCGCTGGAATCGACGTCGATCCACATCATTCAGAGCAATGTGTCGCGCCTGATCGAACTGTTTCCGGATCAGGGTTTTTCGGACGCCAATGTCGCCGAATATAACCGCGTCGTGACCCGGGAATATGACCTGATCCGTGATTTCCTGATCCTGCATTATTGCTGCACGCAGCGTGGCGATACGGCGTTCTGGCGTCACTGCGCGACGATGGCCGTTCCCGACAGTCTGGCCCACAAGATGGAGCTGTTCCGGACATCTGGCCACCTGTTCCGCGATCCGGACGATCTGTTCCGGGAAAGCAGCTGGGTCCAGGTCATGTTGGGTCAGGGCGTGCGCCCGGAAAGCTGGCACCGCCATGTCGATCAGCTGAGCGACGCGCAGCTCGCACAGTTCCTGTCCGATGTGCGCCAGCTGATCGCCAAGACGACCGATCCGCTCCCCAGTCACGCGGACTATATCCGCCAGCTGACGGGTTAGCTTCCCCGAACGCGCTGCAGATAGTCGTCATGGGTCGGCATGGCGGCGGCGGCTTCGTCGATAGCGGACCGGACCTGCCGCAGCCGCTCCGCCACCGGTATCGTGTCCCGTAATTCGGATAGGACAGGCGCCCGGTCCGGCCAGATCCCCTGCCCCAGATAGACGGCGATCCAGCTCGGATTGTTGAACAGCTCGCGTTCGTCTGAGACGATCAGGCCGTGCCGACGAAAATGCGCGATCTTGTAGGACAGGCTGTCCGGGATTGGCATGGTCCGGACATAGGTCCAGAAATCGGAATCATCGCGTTCCGTCGCGTGGTAATGCAGGATCAGAAAATCCCTGACACGTTCATATTCAGCGCGCGTCAGCGCATTATATTCACGGGCCAGCAGTGGGCTCATTCCGGCATCGGGCAGCATGGCAAGCAGGCGCATGATTCCGTACTGGATCAGGTGCAGCGACGTGCTTTCCAGCGGCTCCATGAAGCCTGCAGACAGCCCGATAGCGACGCAATTCTTCGACCAGACCTGTTTGCGCATGCCCGTCACAAAACGCAGATGTTTAGGGTCCGCCAGCGGCTTGCCATCGAGCGTGTCGAGCAGGGTCCGGGTGGCGTCTTCGGCGCTTTCATAGGCCGAACTGTAGACATGACCATTGCCCGTGCGATGTTCGAGCGGGATGCGCCATTGCCATCCGGCACGATGCGCCGTCGAGCGCGTATAAGACAGGGTCGGCCCGGACGGTTCGCAGGGGACGGCGACGGCACGGTCCATGGGCAGCCAGTGCGACCAGTCCTCATACCCGGTCGCCAATATCCCTTCGATCAGCAGACCGCGAAAGCCGGAACAGTCGATGAAGAGATCGCCGGAAAACTGGCGCCCATCCCCTGTCGCGACCGAGGTGATAAAGCCCGTTTCCGGGTCCTGAACAACGCTGTCGACGCGCCCTTCATGCCGGGTCACGCCGCGCGCTTCGGCATAGCCCCGCAGGAACTGCGCATAGGCGATGGCATCGAAATGATAGGCGTAATCATGGCGTGAGCGGATATTGCGTCCATCGCGCATGGGCGGTTCGAACTTGCCGTTCCGGGCCGCAGCCCACGCCATGCAATAATCCGAAATCTCGCCGACATCATGGCCCGCAAGATGTTCGCGCATCCAGTACTGATAGAAGGGCACCCAGTCGAACTCCGCCCCATACTGTCCAAAGGGATGGAAGTAGCTGTGCCCCTTGCGAAGCCAGTTCACGAATTCGATGCCGAGCTTATAGGATCCGTGCGTTTCGCGAATGAAGGTCGCCTCGTCGATGCCCAGGCGCTGGTTGAAGGTCCGGATCGGCGGAATGGTCGCCTCACCCACGCCGACTGTGCCGATCGCCTCGGACTCGATCAGGTCGATCCTGATCGATGATCCGACCGCATTCGACAGGGCAGCGGCCGTCATCCAGCCGGCGGACCCGCCGCCGACGATCACGATCTTTGACAAAGGCATCGTACCGGACATTCTTCCACCCTCGAATGCGAACAAAATGCAAATTATTGCACTAAAAATCGTTCTATTTCCGTAGCTTTCTAGCTTTTATCTTCCCAACAGTGCAAATTCCTGTAAAAGAATGAAAACACTATGACCCGGGGAAGACATCATGTCCATGCGCGCAACTGTCCTGATGGGAACGGCGATCGGTCTTCTGGCCTGTAGCCCGGCATCCCAGACATCGCAGCCAAACGCCGCGCCGCAGACCGAGGTCGCCGACACCTCGCCGCCATCCGTGGATAATCGGGCGACGACGGAGACCGTCGAGGTCGCCAGTCCGGACGGGCGCATTGTCTTCACCCTGCGCGCAGATGGCGGCATTCCGCGCTACACGATACGCTTTGACGGTGAGGAGATTGTCGGTCAGTCGCGTCTCGGTTTGCGCTTCGCGGAAGGGTTCGGCTTCGATGACGATATGTCGATCCTCGATCTCGCCGTGACCGCTGCAGTTGACGAAAGCTGGGAACAGCCCTGGGGCGAACGCCGGGTCGTACGCGACCACCACCAGATGCTGGAAGTCGTCCTGGAACGCGGCGAGCCTCGCATGCGCGTTGTCATGCGGGTCCGCGCCTTTAATGACGGCGTCGCTTTTCGTTACGAAGTGCCCGAACAATCCGGTCTGCCCGAGACGCTCTCCGTCATGGACGAGCTGACGGAATTCAATGTCGGACGCGAGACCGAAAGCTGGTGGATTCCGTCGCGCATGTATAATCGCTACGAATATCTCTACCGCAACACGCCTGTGGACGATATTCAAATGGTTCACACGCCCGTCACCCTACGCAAAGGGTCGGTTCACATGGCAATTCACGAAGCCGCGCTGGTCAATTATTCCGGCATGAGCCTGGAGCAGGAACGCGAAGGCGTGCTGGAAGCCAGTCTGGCACCGCGCAGCGATGGGCGCAAAGCCGTCGTCACCACGCCCTTCAAGACCCCTTGGCGCACGGTCCAGATCGGCGACGAAGCGGTAGATCTGCTGAATTCCGATCTGATCCTCAATCTGAACGAGCCGAATGCGCTCGGCGATGTGTCCTATTTCGAACCCGGCAAGTATGCGGGCATCTGGTGGGATCAGCATATCCGCAACGGCACATGGGGCCAGAAGCAAGGCGATGTGGAAGGGCTTCACGCCGCCACGACCGAACGCACCAAAGCCTATCTGGACTTTGCCGCGGAAAACGACTTTGTCGGCGTTCTAGTCGAAGGCTGGAACATTGGCTGGGACGATGACTGGTTCAATAATGGCGACGTTTTCTCCTTCACCGAAACCTATGACGATTTCGACATTGCGGACGTGGCCGCCTATGCTGAACAGGTCGGCACGCGACTGATCGGCCATCACGAAACATCCGGTAATATCACCAATTACGAAAACCAGCTGGAAGACGCGCTCGATCTTTATGAGGCCAGCGGCGTCCGCGTCATCAAATCCGGCTATGTCGCCGATGACGGCAATCTGAAGTTCATCGATGAAAACGGTGTTCCGCGCTACGAGTATCATGACAGTCAGCCGCAGGTGGATCATCATCTCCACGTTGTGAAACGCGCGCATGAACACCAGATCGCCATGAACCCGCATGAGCCCGTCAAGGATACGGGTCTGCGCCGGACCTATCCAAACTGGGTCACTCGCGAAGGCGCGCGCGGACAGGAATTTAACGCTTGGGGGGTGCCGCCCAATGGCCCAGACCATGTGCCGAACCTGATCTTTACGCGCATGCTGTCGGGTCCGATGGATTATACGGCAGGAGCCTTCGACCTGCGACCGAATGAGAAAGCCCCAGTCCGCGAAGATTTCCCGCGCAACAGCCCGCTTTCACGCATCGACCATACGCTAGCCAAGGAGCTCGCCCTCTACGTGACCCTCTATTCACCGATCCAGATGGTTGTGGATAGTCCCGAAGAATATGCCAGACGGCCCGACGCCTTCCAGTTCATCAAGGATGTCCCGACCGACTGGGAAGAAAGCATCGCACTGGACGGCGCTGTCGGCGAATTTGCCGTGATTGCCCGTCAGGATCGGAACAGCGCTGACTGGTATCTGGGCGCCGTGACGGACGCGGAGGCCCGCGAGCTTTCGGTCGATCTGAGCTTTCTCGGCGCGGGCCTCTATGAGGCGCAAATCTACCGCGACGGCCCGGATGCGGATTATGAAGACAATCCCTATGATCTGGTGATCGAAACGCGCAACGTTACGTCAGGGGATCCGATGACCCTGTCGCTCGGACGATCCGGCGGTGCCGCCATCCGGTTCCGGGCGATCCCTGAATGATCAGAGGGCACGCAAGTTTCCTATTGATACTGGCGCTCGTGACCAGCGTCACATTCTGGGTTGGTCGCGATCAGACAGCCTCCGCCCAAATAAGTAGCGCGGACAGCGCTGACGCGACTGCGCCCGTCTTTCACGATCTCTCGGCCCTTCCGGGCGTGTCCGGACAGTTGATCATGAAACCAACCTTCGCGTCCGAACATGTCCGGGACCGACCGCTCTATATCTGGCTGCCGCCATCCTATGGTCAGGTCGCCAAGCGCTATCCGGTCATTTACATGCTCGATGGCGAGCACATGTTCATCGACAATCTCGCCAGACCCAGCCGCACGGAATGGCAGGTCGATGAAACGCTGACACGCCTTCTGGATGAGGGCCGGATACGCGAGCCTATTGTCGTGGCGATCCCCTCTGGCGGGTCACGGCGCTATGATGAATATGTGCCGCAGGCGCCGATGCAGAAACATGCTCTACGCCTGGCGCTGACTTTCCTGAGCGATGAACATATGCGCTTCCTGACCGAAGAGGTGAAGCCCTTCATCGACACACATTTTCCGACGCTGTCGGGGCCAGACGACACATATTTGCTCGGGGCCAGCGTCAGCGGCCTCACGGTCATGGAGGCCATGACCCGCTATCCCGATCTGTTCGGCGCGGTTGCCGCAATGTCGCCTCACCTCTCTCTGGCAGACGGTGATGTCGTGACGTGGCTGACCGGGCAGTTGCAGACCCCGGACACGCACAGGCTCTATATTGATCGTGGCACGAAGGGGCTTGAGGCCCAATATGCGCGGGGGTTTCGCAGGCTGCGCCTCAAGGCGCTTGACCTGGGCTATGTCGAAGGAGAAAGCTTCGAGGCCACGGTCTACAAAGGTGCCGCGCATAAGGCCAAGGACTTTCGCGACCGTATACACGCCCCGCTTCTGTTTCTGCTGGCGACAGATAATGCAGCGACAGCTGATGACCCCATGTGATGAAGGACCCCATGATGCGACACACCAACAGGCTCTGGCCGTCACTGATCCTGGCCTGCGCCGTGTCCGGGACCGCCTGCGCACAGAACGCACCGCCCCCCGATACGCAGATAGAATACTCGGTCGATGCCGACTCCGTTGCTGGCGCGATCAAGGCCGTTACGGGGACCGTCGAACAGATCGACATTCCGGCAGACGGCATTGCGCAACGCGACGTTCATGTCTGGCTGCCGTCCAGCTACGCAGACAACTCTGATCGCCGCTACCCGGTGCTTTACATGCATGACGGCCAGAATGTTTTCGATCCCGAGACATCCTATATCGGATGGGACTGGGGCGTCGACGAAGCGCTGAGCGCGCTGAGCATCGAAGTGATTGTCGTCGCGGTCGAAAATATTCCGCGCGTCAGACTGCTGGATTATTTTCCGGAAAAAGCGGCCGATACTCATGCGGACGCGATTGCGAAACACTTTCCGGGCTTTGATCGGAAGACGTTGACCGGAGATGCCTATCTGCGCCATCTGGTCGACGCCGTAAAACCTGCCATCGATGCCCGCTATCGTACTCTGCCGGACCGGGACAATACGACCATTATGGGCTCGTCCATGGGCGGGCTCATCTCGCTCTATGCGATCAGCGAATATCCCGACACGTTCGGCGCAGCGGGCATGGTCTCGACGCACTGGCCGATCGCGGACGGGATGCTGGTCGATTATTTCTCTGAGCGCCTGCCGGACCCGGACACGCATCGCCTCTATTTCGACTTCGGCACCAATACGCTCGACTGGAACTATGAAGCCTATCAGGACCGGATGGACGCAGCCGTCGAAGCGGCAGGCTATGTTCGTAGCGAGAACTGGACGACCCGTAAATATGACGGCCAGGATCACAGCGAACGGTCCTGGCGAAGCCGCGTTCATGTCCCGCTGAAGTTTCTGCTTGAAGGTGAAAATATTGACGGCGGTGAGCGGCGCTAGACGCGCAGCCTGCCTGCGGCATTTATTGCCGGGGCTCCAGTCAAGTTTGGACAAGGGATTCAAAGGCTCCGGCAGTAAATGCCGGGGACATGGGAGATAGAATGAAACATTTATTTGCGGCAATGGCCTCCAGTCTCGTTCTTGCGGCCTGTACAACAGTCCCGTCCGTCGCCCCCATGACCGACGGTCTCACCCCGTCCCCATATGTCAAACTCGACCATCCCGACTGGTCGCGCGATGCCGTCATCTATGAGGTCAATGTCCGCCAATATTCCGACGCCGGAACGTTCGACGCTGTGCGTGAAGACCTTCCGCGATTGAAGGAACTCGGCGTCGATATTCTGTGGCTGATGCCGATCCACCCGATTGGTGAGTTGAACCGCAAGGGGACGATGGGGTCATACTATTCGGTGAAGGACTATTTCGGCGTCAATCCGGAGTTCGGCACAAAGGATGATTTCAAGCGCTTCGTCGATGCCGCCCATGCACAGGGCTTCAAGGTCATTCTCGACTGGGTCGCCAACCACACGGCCTGGGACCACCCGCTCGCGACGTCCAATCCCGACTGGTACGAGAAAGACTGGAAAGGCGACTTCCGTCCGACGCCCTGGTGGGACTGGTCGGACATTATCGACCTCGACTTCAGCCAGCCCGGCGTGCGCCAGCACATGTCCGACGCCATGACCTACTGGGTCGAGGAGTTCGGCATAGACGGATACCGCGCGGATGTGGCGGGCTATGTTCCGCTCGATTTCTGGGAGGGCGTTCGCGCCCGGCTGGACGCGATCAAGCCCGTCTTCATGCTGGCGGAATGGCAGACCCGTGATCTGCACGCGCGCGCATTCGACGCAACCTATGCTTGGGAGTGGAAGGAAGGCATGCAGCGCATCGCCAAAGGCGAGGCCGATACGGGTGCCCTCTACGGCTATTACAGCGCCAATGAGTCCGCTTGGCCGCGTGACGCCATGCGTATGACCTATACGGACAATCACGACCAGAATAGCTGGGACGGCCTGCCGCAGGAAATCTATGGCGAGGCCTATGAAGTCGCCATCGTGCTGCAATTCACAGGCGAAGGAATTCCCCTGATCTATTCGGGCCAGGAATGCCTCAACCCGAACCGGCTCGAATTTTTCGAAAAGGATCCGATCGTCTGGGACTGTGACGCCGCCGTTAACGCGCTGTTCCGTGATCTGGTGCAACTCAAGACGGACAATCCGGTCTTGCATAATGGGGCTTGGGGCGCGACGACGACCAAGGTCGAAAACTCCAACGCGCAGAAGGTCTTCAGCTTCATCCGCCGCAACGATGCAGGCGAGGCCGTTCTGGTCGTCGCCAACCTGTCAGATACGCCGCAGAGCTTTGCCTTTAGCGATGCCCTGCCGCATGGCGACTATACGACATTCCGCACGAATGAGAGCATTACGATCGGGGCCGAGACACGCCGCTTGCCTGCCTGGGGCTGGTCCATCTATGTCAGACGATAATGGCTGACCCCGCGCGATATTCCGTCCAGACTTTTGGCAGCACAGGCCAGCCGGTTGTCATCATCGATGATTTCCATCCGGAAATGGATCAGCTCCACCGGATGGCGTCCCATTCAAACTATCGGCGGCTAGGTCCCCACTATCCCGGCGTCCAGGCGCCAGCCGATCCTCGCTACATCAACCCTGTCGGGCCGCTACTGTCCGGCATCTTCGCCAAGGAATTTGGCATCACGTCCGGCGTGAAGCTGGTCCAGTGCAGCTTCTCCATGGTGACGACGCCCGATGACGCACTGAACCCGATCCAGCGTCTGCCTCATGTCGATACAACTGATCCAGGCAGGATCGCGCTGCTGCATTATCTATCGGACGAAACGACAGGCGGGACCGCCTTTTACAAACACCGCGCAACAGGCCTTGACGTGCTGGACCAGAGCAATTTCGAGACCTACCGTACCGCCTTGCAGGCGGAGGGTCAGCCCAAGGCGGGCTATATGCGAGGCTCCGATGACCGGTTCGAAATGATCGGACATGTCTCGGCCAAAATAAACCGCGCCATCCTCTACCGCTCTCAATTGTTGCACTCCGGCATGATCCCCGAAGACCTGCCCTTTTCCGACACTCCGTCCGAAGCTCGCCTGACACTGAACAGCTTCTTCCAAGCCTGACGTCAGACCGGACGACTAAAAATGTGCCGGACACCCCTTTGAAGGTCCATCGCCGATAGGAAGGCGTTTCGCAGAGCATTCGTCAGGGTCCTGACGACCTGTCCGAGCGCTTCCGCCCAAAGTCTTAGCCCGGATGATCGACAACGATCCGTGCGCCTGCACTGGCACTGGTGATGACGGATTGTCGTCCATCCGGCCAGTCGACGATCAGGCGACCGATCTGAGCGTCATCCCCCATACCGATCACATGAGTCGGCGCTGTCTGTGCCGTGAAGGTCGTTCCAGCCCGGACCCAGCGCGTCTGCGTCGTGCCCGCCGTCTCGATGGTCAGGCGCGCGCCGATACCGGTTCGGTTCGATGGTGGTCCGTTCAGCCGCACAGAAATGGCGCGGCGCGAAGTGATCTGATTGTCCCAATAGATGGCACCGTCTGGACTGCCATTGACCAGTAGAAGAATGTCCGTGTCGAGATCATCATCGAAATCGGCACAGATGACGGCCCGTCCTTGAACCGTATCGACGATATTGGATGCGCTGGCGGCATCCGAAAAGATTTGTGAACCGTCATTCATCCAAAGGCGCGAGCGGTCCGCCGTATAGGGCTCTTGCGGCGAGGCGCCGGTATCGCTGATCCAGCCATTGGTCTGATAGATGTCGAGATGACCGTCCAGATCGAAGTCGGCAAAGCAGGAGCCCCAACCCCATGACCCCGTATCCACGCCCGCAGACGGCGTATCGATCAGAGAACCGCTCATATTGCGATAGAGGCGGTTGCTGTTGATCGACGATACAAACCAGTCAGGGCGACCATCATTGTCGAAATCGCCAATATCAGTGCCCATGCCGTTCGTATCTGTTATCTGCGTCGGATCGGTCATATTTGTGAACGTCCCGTCGCCATTATTTCGGAACACGCGTGAGCTGTTGAAATCCGCGACGATCAGCAGGTCGAGATCACCGTCATCGTCAATATCGGCGAAATTGGGTGCGAAGCTGTAATCCCGGTCGCGTCCGATTTTCCCGTCAACATTCAGGCCGAGCTCGGCGCTGATCCCCGCAGCCGCGCTGACCGCCGTGAACCGGATCACACCGCCTGCGCTATCATTTCGCCAAAGCGTTTCGGTTTCGCCCGGGGCCGACGCCAGTCGCGCGGTTCCCCAATGCGCCATGGCCAGATCGAGGTCGCCGTCCCCGTCATAATCGCCAAAACTGGATGAAATCGTATTGTCCGAAGTCATGCTATCAAAGCCGCTGCCCGCCGTGACATCGGTAAAGCCTCCGACACCGTCTCCGGCGAACAGGCGGGAACCTTCGCCATTTAGACCGCCGACAAACAGGTCCAGATCGCCGTCACCATCCATGTCCGCAAAGACTGGACCTGACAGTTTCACATTCGCCCCTCCGCCTGGACTATCAAGTCCCGGATTGGCCGTGCTGCGCGTGAAACGGCCGCTGCCATCATTGAGCATCAGCAGGTTGGGTGCCGTATCGCCGCGGACGATGAACAGATCGAGATCACCGTCCGCATCCACGTCACCGACAGCCGCACCGCCCGCAAACAGGCTGGGCATTCCCATATAGGCGGCGTCGAATTCAGCCGCATGAGCCAGACCGCTGGCCGCTGTCTGATCAGAAAATGACAGGGGCTGAACTGTGGGCGTCAGCGGCGGAGAGGCGACAGGCGGCGCGACCGATGTTGAGCTTCCATCCCCTCCACAAGCGCAGAGATACAGAGCCGCGTACGACCCCGTCAGCAGCCATCGCCAAGACCTCATAACTTCCCCTCGCCGCTGCGTTCAGCACATTATCAGCGTCTATCTCTGACCATGTCGACAGCGCAGTCAAGCACGGCGATCAGGGGATCCATGGTTCTTATCAGGCGACAAGCTGGCGGTGGTAAGAGGCGAAAATGCGCTGCAGTCGCGTATCGACATCGAAAGCCGAAATTGTGAATTCCCAGAAACGGTCGCGCGTGTTTTCCGAAAAATACTCAGGGCCATTCCGTCCAGATAAAGTGCGACGATAGGTAAATCGTTTCCGTTTGGATCGTCCGAATTTGACGCGGGAAATCTGATTGATCCGGTTCCGGAACTTGTCAGATATCTTATCACCTGTTGCGAGGTCCGGATCGGCCCCGTCTTCGATGAAGCCGATCGCCTTGCCTGCCGTATCCCTGTCATTGTCCTCTATCGGTTTCACGGGCGCGCGCTCGGCATAACCGACGCTGGCTGAGAAGTTTGTGATATGAATACGGAGTTCCGTGAACGGGCCCGTCACAGTCTCGATCTGTCGGGTAATATTGTTACGCATCTTCCAGTGCACGGCTGTTCCATCAGCAGCGACATACTTGCTTAGAAGATAGGTCAGCTTTTCGACTTCCTTGTCGGTAAGCGTCTCTGCGCCTGTGGCATTGTCATATTGCAGGATGAAATTTATCAGATCATGCAGGTCTTCCAGACATTCCTGGAAGCCGGTAATGGTCTGCGACAGCTCGCCATTGATCCCGACAAACCCCAGTTCCATCGACTGCCTGATTTCGTTGCGCTTATGGGTCACGAACAGACCGAACTTTCGTAGCGTCGTCCCGGCATCCAGATTGT
Organism: Algimonas porphyrae; assembly: GCF_041429795.1. Lineage (NCBI taxonomy): Bacteria > Pseudomonadati > Pseudomonadota > Alphaproteobacteria > Maricaulales > Robiginitomaculaceae > Algimonas > Algimonas porphyrae. The sequence continues at coordinate 2,625,764 of NZ_CP163424.1, forward strand.
AATGTCGACGATCCCGATTCATCGCCCGGTCTTCGGACTCCGCCCGGTAAGGTTTGAAGGCCTGCATATGATCGCGGAATATTTCCAGCAACTCCTCCGACCGCTCGAAAAGATTATGCGCGTAGTTATGACGAAACTTTTCCCAGTTCTTTTTGTCGTTATTTTTGACAATCGCGCGAACGAACACATAGGTGATGAAAAGATTGAGCGCGAAATAGACGAAGGCGCCATCGGATATGATGTTATCCCAGATCCATTTTCCCATATCCGTGAAACTCATAATAGGCCCCCGCCAGCATCGGTGCAGTCACTGCACGCGCTAGCCCAATGCTCCATAGCTTGCGTCGAGATGGATACTGGGATCGCCGTCGCCAATGACTTGCGTGGAAAGCTGCAGAAGGTTGCCCAGTCGGCGATTGGCGTCCTGCCATGAAGTCGTCAATCCCGTCGCCTTATCCAGCGCCATTATCACTGCCGGATCGATCTGCTTGTCGTTGCGACCCAGCGCCCAGAGCGGTTCGATTTCAAGACAGAAATGCTGCCAGGCCCTGAGAAAGTTCCCGGACGCATTCTCCTTCTGTATCCAGCTTGGCGATTGCAAGAGCGGCCCCCACCAATCGCTGACGAAATTTCGCGCATGCTGCAGCAGTTTCAGATGAACGGCGAAATGTTCCAGCGATCGTGTGAAACGCAGAAGGCTGTTTTCGTCCAAGGCTGAATTGATACGCTCAGAGACGAAAGCGAGATCGATGAACGTATCGCTGGAGACTTCGTCCTCATTGCCGAGGACTTCCGACAGGATGACAGGCCTGAAGCGCCAGTCATCGAAGAAATTGTCAGCGGATGTACGCTGCTTCCGACTTCCCCGGACAATACAGAATATCCACGCACTGCGATCAGAAATGGTTGCCGCCGTACGCTGTCGCTCGAGCGGCACGTTTCCGGCATATTCGATGTCTTCAAACAGGTTCTCGAAGTCGATCAGTTCGGACGCGCTTTCCCGATCAACATCCGATTGTTTGTAGTAACGGCTGATTTCCTGAAACAGCCGGAGCTGGCCGACCGGATTGAAATCCTCCGAAACCTGATCGAACTTGTCGATCTCCGTGATCATGCGCGATGTGTAATGATCCCACTCCAGATGTTTATCCTGCGGGGAGGCGAACAGAAGCTGAACCGAGCGCGCCTCCACTCTGCGCCGCCATAGAAGCGTGCGACGTCTTGCGGCCCCGAATATGCGCGAGACAATGACACCGTCCTGACCGTCGAGCAACTTGGTGCCGAAATCCGTGTAGTCGCTATCGCTCGTCGCGAAAGCCAATTTGCAATTGAGCGCGCTGGGCCGGTTTCTCCCCCGCCAGGCAAACGACCCCGGCACCAGACCTGTACGGTTGGGGATCGCTTTAGCGCTCTTCAGAAACTGCGAGTAGCTCTCGGGCGAGGCGTAGGGTAACCCTTGCGCGCGCACAGCGATAATCGCCATGTCATTGCCGAACCGACGAAATTTCACCGCATCATCAACCATTGAAGATGTAGGCGATGGCGTTGAGATTGTCCTGATCGGCAGGTTTTCGCAGTTTCTTGCGCAGCAGTGGCCCGGTTTCAGGTATGAAGTTCAGGATCGTGCGGACCGCATGTTCAACGGATATGTAGGACACTGGCAGAAGCGACAGGGTCTGGTCGCAGACGAACGTCTTGTCGGATTCCGGGTTCTTCCACGTTCCTGCTGGCGCACCGTGGAGGCTTTCATCCGACTGATCGGCCTCTTCATCCTTTTCCGGGAAATCGACAAGACCGCCGAGCCGGACAAGCTGCCACCAGGCGGCGGCGGCAGGGCAACTCCATGAGACGTCCTTGCCGACACTGTTGCGGGACAACTGCAAGCCGATCCCCACATTGTTGCGGGATTCGCGCGAGAAGTGATCGAAATCCATGCCGACAAACTCGGCCTGCGGAGAATAACGCCATTGGATCGAATCGCCATCGACATGGCCTTCCCCGTTGAAGGAGCCCGCCCCGGGGTTGGGCTCTTCGACAATCAGCGACTTCAAATGATAACAAGACCGTGCGCAATCGCTTTCATAGGCGATATAATCCAGCGGAATGTCGTGCTGTTGAAATGCGCTCAACAGCGCGGCTTCGATTTCGTCGCGCTCTGGAAGCGGCTTGTCGGAATATGTGTAATCGTCGACGAAAACCTTCATTACGACGTCATGTTTCGGATAGGCCGCTTTCACCGCCGGCAGCCAGCGCTTGAGCGTGCGCATATAGGTCGCGATGTCGGTCTCCAACGCACCCTTGACCGGATAGAGGTGGAGTGCCTCGAAAGACAGCTTGCGTGATTTCGACTTGCCCATGGCTCAGCCCCGAAGACGGCTGGCGAGTTTGGAGGCCAGCTCTTCAAACGCGTGATAGGTATCCGCATGGGTATCGGTTTCGCTCGGCGGAGGAAGGATCGCCTCTTCCCACTGCAACCTCTCCGCCATCGGAATTGTCCCGATAAAGGCATTATTCTCATTGCGCAGAGTACCGCCTGACCAGCTGATATCGTGCAGCTGATCCTGCAAGGCTCCGTCAACTCGCTTGGCCGTTGCAGACGTCGGAGAAATATAGGCCGTGCGGACAATCCCGACGCGTTCCTTGGCGCCGCCGAGATTGGTAAAGATGTTGCTCTCCAGCAAAGCCTGCAAGCCGCTGAGATGTTGCGGGGTCCAGCGTGTGTGCACGAGGAACATGTCGATCAGAGCTGTGGCCTCATCGTCGAGCGCTTCGAAGACATCCGAAATGCCGGAGCGCACATCCAGCAGTATGAAGTCGTAATTCGAGGCGCGCAGTTTTCTGAGAAACGTCGTCAGACGCGACATCAGGTGTTCATGCTTGTCTTTCCAGTCCCCGGTCCCGGCCCGCCCCGGAATAATGCTGAACTTCTTGGCCTTGTTGATATAGGGTGACACACCCTTGTCGATCTTGCTGCGAAGATCGAAGAAAGCCTGATCGATGCTGGCAGGTCTCTGGAGCAGAATATCATGCGTGCTTTTCGGATTACCCCGTGTTGCCGGCGTTTCGATACCTTTGCGAAGCTCCTCGACCTTGAAAATCGCACCCATGGTCGGCGAGGCGAGGTCCAGATCCACAATGCAGACATTGGCGAAATGATTCCGGTGCAAATGAAAGGCCAGGTTAGCCAGCGTAACGCTGCGCCCTGTACCGCCCTTATGGGAAATACCTGCAATGACTGCTGAATTCATCAGATGTCTCTCTCTCCGAGTTCGGCCTGAAGGTCCATGAGCTTCGACAATGCAAGACCCGGTTGGTCGACAATGCGGGTCCGGCAGCTTTCAAGCAATATGCGCTTTTCCTGGATAAAGTCATCCGGCGCACTCGACATCGTCAAAGACCACTGGATTTCCTGTATCATGGCTTCCGCAATGGCACGAAGCTGCGGCGATGGCGATGGTCGTTTACGCCAGGCTGACGCGGAAACGACCAGCGCTTCGGCCACGCGTTCCGTAATATACCATGAATTGACGATCTGACCGTCCAGCGGGTGCTCGAAGCCATAAGTGTTCAACGCAGCTTTCTTCTCCTCTGGGGTGGGGAAGAAAGCGTATTTTCCACCCCACGCCGCCCAGAACTTGTCCCAGCCCTGTCCCTGAATACCTGACGTACGGGAGTCCAGATGCGCCCAGATCGTACTCATCAGGCGATGGGTTTTCTGCTTCAATGTGGAATCGTTCACAGCCGATGAGATCTGTCCGACCATTTTGAGAAGTTGCGGTGCAAAGTCAGCCGTCGTCCACTCGAAAACCTTGACGCAGTCTTCGTCAATTCCGCGCTTCTTAGCCATGAGCGACATCTTAAGGCCTGGCGCATGAATAGCTGGGACCACAGGATCCGTCTTTAGCGGATAGGGCGGGGTCGAAATCCGCGCCGCCTCCGCCATTCGCTGGCTAAGAGAAAAGAACCGTTCATACTGCGCTGTCGTGAGCGGATTGGAGGACAGGATCAGACGCGCAAGATGTACATTCCAGTATAGACTGGCCTGCCCGTCCGACGTTTTCCATGGCATGGTCTCAATCATCCATTCTCCCGGGTGGATTTCATCATCCGGTGTCGGGGTCTTACCGATCAGCATCCAGTAATTTGCGGTCAGATTGGCCAGACTCTTCAATGTCGAGGCCAGCTGCAACTGTTCCCGGTCGAGCAAACCGCCACTCTCGACCTTTTCCAGCGAAAGATCCGAGATGCCGTCAAGGGCGTTGATAGTGAAATAGAGATAGGGTGAAGGCTCTGCCAGAAGCTCCATATCCGTCGAGCGATAAGTCTCTGCGAGGCCATAATAGCGACCCGAAGATTTCTGCGTATCAATGAAACGATCCTTGTCGACCGGCCCCCAACTCCACCCGATTTCAAAAGCCTTGCCGGATTTGAACGTATAGCCCAGCGACTTCACTTCCTCTTCCAAGGCACGGATCTCGCGTGTCTTCGGCCACTTCCATCCCGTTCCGGAAGTGGCGTCTTCATCAAGCCCGTCTTGCCAGTCCTGGGCGGGCCAGGCGGCGACGCAGAAACTGTCCGTCAGCCCTTTCAAAGCCCCCGTGATGCGGCGGGTGGCGAGATCGGATACTGTCTGCCAGTCCTTCTGCTCGATATCGCCCTCAAACTCCTTGACCATCCGCACGGCTATGATCTTGATCCTGATACTGGCCGATAGCGAGAAGGAATAACCGTCGACGGTTTCGATCTTCTTGCCCTCGAGAAAGCCGTCCTCGACTTCCGTCAGATAGGAGTTGGACGAATAGAGCGGCTCGCCATCTTCATCGGAATTGCGTGCGAAATATTCGAAAAAGGCTTTCTGCAGCAGACGATTCCATTTGGGCAGATTATAATCTGCGACATTCCGGAACGAGCTATAGAGTATGTTCGGCCCACCTTTTTCGGAGGCCGACGACTCCATCCGGACGGTTTCCAGCTCTTCCTCCGGCAGAAGGAATGTCAGAAGGATCTCCGAGTCGAGAATGGAGTTACCCTCCTCCACATCGGGATTGCGCAGGTCGCTCCACGCGCTGTCGTGCCCTTCGCCTTCCTGTCCGATACGACTGAGAAAACTGGCTGCAAATGCGGTGAGCACCGTGCCCACTTCGTTCGAGGGATCAAAATTCGTGGTTGCCATCGCGCCTCTCCCCAGCCCCGCAATCGAAGCTCTCCCATCTCAATAATCAAGCTCGCTGCGAGATTGCAACCGCTTTAGGTGGACGCCGACATTGCGCTCTGATGTCAGGAGCTTGCTGTGCCGCCGCTGTAACAAGCGATCTGTCAGGCAATGACCCGTTCTCGCGCGCATGAGAAAGGAATCCGGAAGGGATGACGCACACGCTCAAAGCCATGGTCACCCACTTTAGTATCAACCCGCTATGCATTATTGGTCCATTTTCGGCGCTCTCCCGCATGAGCCTAGAACGATGAGAGGCGCACGACGTCCCGAAGCCGGTCTGCGTAGGCGATCGGCATTGCGGCAGGCGACAGACTGGCTCTGAGAGGTCTGTAACATCACGATGGAAATCGCAGGAGATTTCGCAATTCATTGCGAACGCCGAACCCGTGAAGCGGGTCAGCGGCAATCTGCACACAAGAAAGTGGCGGAGACGAAGGGATTCGAACCCTCGATGGGCTTTTGACCCATACTCCCTTAGCAGGGGAGCGCCTTCGACCACTCGGCCACGTCTCCGTCGGCGCGTCTAGCGATGCTTGTCTGACCCCGCAAGCTTTTGTCGGCAATCTGCCCCCGGCAATTACATGTTGACCGACCCTTAACCCTGTTTCGCGGGCATTGGAGGATATCGGCACGTTTTTCCGGCCTGTTTCGTCGACAAAGGCTGCTTTCAGCCGGTCGCGTTTACGGGATGTTTTTCATCATCCTGTATCGGACCCGCAACAAACTGGTGGGAAAAATGGCGAATAAGCTCGAACTGGCTGATACAAGCCCGGTACAGACAGAGGCCGGACCGCACGCCGTGGCACGTCCGCGAAGCGAATATGAGCGACGCGTCGCGCGCCCGGGCGATGGCTCGACAGTCCCGGTCGTGGACCGGCGGCGCAAACGTCAGAGCATTGATGATCTGACTGTTCCAACGCATCAGCGCAATCTCAATGCGCTGCGTTTCGGTATGAAATGTTTCGACATTGCCGCGATCACAAGCGTGATCGCTCTGGGCATCTGGCAGCATTATGTCGGCAATAACGGTCAGACCATTCTGGCGCCGATCGTCATTTCCGCCCTGGGCTCGGGCATTTTCATTTTCATGATGTTCTTTGCCAAGGCTTACCGGTTCCGTCCGACCGAAACGCTCGGTGAGCATTTGAAGACCGTGCTGATGGCCGGCCTGGCTGCGCTTGGCGTCTGGCTGTCAACAGCACTGATTTTGCGTCCCGAAACATTCCTGCCGGACGCGCTGGCGATGGCGGGTCTGGGCGGGCTCGTCCTGCTGCTCGGACTGCATACGCTATATGCGACCTATCTGCGCAAACTGCACGCATCCGGACGTTTGGCCCCGACGGTCGTCATGCTGGGCGCGACACATAGTGCGCGGCGGATCATCGAAGAAAATGCCAAGACGCGTGAATTGAATATCGTCGCCATTTTCGATGAAAGGCTGACCCGGGCTCCGCTCGAAATTCACGGCGTTCCCGTCGTGGGCAAGATTGGTGACCTGCTGCAATGGGAGGGCCTTCCTTACGTGAATCGCATCGTCGTGACGCTACCGAGCGCGGCGGCGGCACGTAAGCGCGACTTTGTGGAGAAGGTTCGACTGCTGCCCAACCGCATCGCCTATGTGGCCGACGCGTTCGAAAATCTTGATCATGTCAAACAGCGTCTGTCAGAAATCGCGGAAATCTCCGTCAACGACATTACCGGCAACCCGAAATCCGGCAGCCACACGGCGCTTAAACGGGCGATGGATATTGCCATCGGTTCGGTCGCGCTTGCCCTTCTGGCTATTCCGCTGGCGATTATCGCTTTGCTGATCCGGATGGATAGCCCCGGTCCGGTCCTGTTCCGTCAGCCGCGACACGGCTTCAATAACCGGGTTTTCAATGTGCTGAAGTTCCGCACCATGCGGACGGACATGTGCGATGTGAAAGCCGAACGTCAAACCGAAGCGGACGATCCGCGGATCACCAAGATCGGTCGTTTCATCCGCAAGACCTCCATCGACGAGCTTCCGCAGCTGATCAATGTCATTCGCGGCGATATGAGTCTGGTCGGACCACGCCCGCACGCTGTCGGGATGAAAACGGAAGGCCGCAGTTCGATCGAACTGGTCGAGGAATATGCCCATCGTCACAAGGTCAAGCCCGGCATGACCGGCTGGGCGCAGATCAATGGGTCGCGCGGCCCCCTCCATAATGGGGACGATGTACAGCGTCGCGTCCAGCTCGACGTGGAATATATCGAACGCTCCAACGTCATCTGGGATCTGGTTATCATGGCCAAGACCCTGCCCGTCATGCTGGGCGACCGCGAGGCAATCCGTTGACATCGAACCGGAATACGCTGGGACGGACGCTCCTCGCTTATTTGCCCGTCAATCTGGCCAATGTGCTGGTCAGCTTTGGGCTGATCGTTGTCCTGACGCGCCTGCTGAGCGCCGAGGAATTCGGGCGCTATGCGCTGGCGATGATCACGCTGCAATTCGCGCATATGGGGGCCTTTACTTGGCTCGAAGCCGCGATGGCGCGCTTTCAGGCCCGGGCCGAACGCGACAATGACGAGGCGTCGCATCTGCACACGCTTTATGCACTGGGCGCAGGGCTCGGATTATTTCTGACATTTATGTTCCTGGCGATCGTCTATCTGCTGCCGCTGTCGCGTGAGATGCAGACCGTTCTGGCCTTCGCGCTGGGATCAGCCGGACTGCAGGCCGTGTTCAATCTCGGCATGGAGGCGCATCGGGCCTCACACCGGATCATTCGCTACAGCCTGACCTATTCGGGCCAGACCCTGCTATCCTTCACAATCGGCATCGCGCTGGTCATGCTGACGCCCCTGCGTGAAAGCGGACCGTTTCTTGGTATCATCATCGGTCTGCTGGTCGGGCTGATGGTCGATTTGCCACGCATGCTGTCCCGTCAGTCGGGCGGTCGCATCGAAGCCGGTCGCGCCAGGCGTTACGCAGCCTACGGGCTGCCGCTCTGCCTTAGCCTGCTGCTGGGCTACACGCTCAATTCCTCGGACGTCTATATCATCGCAGCCCTGATGGGCGAAGCTTCCGCCGGGCAGTATAATGCGGGCTACAATCTGGCCAACCGGTCGCTGGAAATCCTATTTGTCTGGGTCTCCATGGCGATGACGCCAACGGCTATCGCCGCCTTCGAAAAGGTCGGCACGGAGGCCTCGCGCGATGTGATGCGCAGTTACGGGGCCAGCCTGCTCTGGATCGTCATGCCGGCGGCTGTCGGCATTGCACTCGTTTCCAATGACGCTGGCTTCATCCTGGGCGAAAGCGTGCGCACCGAAGCCGTTCAGGTCATGCCTCTAATCGCCTTTGCCGGTCTGATGAACGGGATCGTGACCTACTATGTCCAGCGCGCCTTCATGTTTTCCGGACGCACGCAGGACATCGTCTGGCTTATGATCCCGCCTGTCCTGCTGAATATCGGCCTGAATTTCCTGCTCATTCCGCGTTTCGGCCTAATGGGCGCCGTCGCGGCGACACTGGCAGGCTATGGCGCGGCTCTGATCCTGACCGTCATCGCCGCCCGGCGGCATTATCCGCTGCCCCTGCCCATCAAGGCCGCCGCGCAGATCGCGCTGGCCTGCGCCGTTATGGCGATCTGTGTGCAACTTCTGCCGCTGCAGCGTTACGAACCAGGTCTGGTGACCCTGATCATCAAAGCTGGCACAGGTGGAGCGGCCTATCTGGCGACCTGCTGGATCATCAATGCTGCGGATTGCCGGACCTTGGTCAGACAGGGTCTGGAGACGCTGGCTGCGCGCAGACGCGCCGTCGAGGCCGCATCATGAGTCCGCAACTCTCCATACTGGTTCCATTCTATCGCGACGATCCGTCCCCGCTTCTGCGCTCACTCGACACGCAGGACGTCGACACTGGCCGGATCGAAATCCGCATCATGGATGACGGGACCGGCGATCCGAGCTTGACCGAACGTGTCGCCGCGACGGTCGCGCAGATGCGCCTGCCGACCCATTTGCATTCAGCCGAGACCAATCGCGGCCGCTCCGCCACCCGCAACGCCTTGCAGCAGAATGCGCGCGCTGACTGGGTTCTCTTTCTTGATGCCGATATGCGCATCGACCATCCGGATTTCCTGAGCCGCTATCTCGACCGGATCGACGCCAATGATTGCGACATCGTCTTTGGCGGCTTCGATGTCGAAGACCACGCCGATGACAGAGATACGGATCTGCACCGTGTTCTGTCGCACAGTTCGGATTGCCTCAGCGCCGAACATCGCGCCCGTAACGGGGCCCAGCATGTCGCCTCGTCCAATCTCTGTGTCCGGCGGTCTGTTCTGGAAGCCCAGCCTTTCGATCCAGCCTTTCAGGGCTGGGGCTGGGAAGACAGCGAATGGGCCGCCCGCGTGTCCAGCACGCATCGGCTCCGCCATATCGACAATCCCGCCGTCCATCTGGGTCTTGAAACGACGGAGACATTGCTCTCGCGATTTGCCAGTTCGGGACCGAACTACCGTCGATATGTACAAGCCCATCCGACGCTCGCTGAGACGCTACCCTTGTTCAAGATCGTCACCCGCTTACGCCATGTTCCCGGACATGCGCTCGCCCGGCTGCCGCTCCGAAGCCTGGTCAGGATGCACGCTTTGCCGACGCGGCTGCGCGTTCTGGCGCTGAAATTGTGGCGTGCATCCCATTATGCCGAGGCCATGAAATGAACGCCAACATCTATCAGCCGCAATCGCAATTCGTGGCGAAAGTCCGCCGTCGCATGGCCCGCCATATGGCGTGCGAGACGATCACCCCGTCTCTGTCCAAGGGGGTGATCAGCCTGTCTTTCGACGATTGCCCGCGCTCCGTCGTCGAAAATGCCCTGCCCCTGATCGAAGCCAAGGGCTGGCGCGCCACCATCTACGCCTCGCTCGGCCTGTGCGACACGACCAACCACCTTGGCTTGCACATGTCGGAAGCCGACCTGAAAACGGCCCATGACGCCGGCCACGAAATCGGCGATCACAGCTTTTCGCATATGGACGCCATGCAGGCTGGACCGGCAGCCTTTCTGGACGACATCCGGAAAAATCAGGCTGGATTTGCCAGACTGAACCTGCCGAAAGCCCGGACATTCGCCTACCCTTACGGCGAAGTGACGCCGTCTGTAAAAAAACGGATCAGCCGCGAGTTCGCCCTGTCACGCGGCATCCATGATCCCAGCGATGCGTCGATTGACCTCAATCTGGCGGCATCGGCGCGGCTCTATTCCTCGACGATCAATCATGTGTGCGAACAGATTACGCATGCAGCAGTCCATCATCAGTGGCTGATTCTGTTCGGACATGACGTCCGTAATGATCCGTCCGAGTATGGATGCACGCCGGGCGAGCTTGCTCGCGTCATCGATCATATCGCGTCACATGATCTCGACGTCCTGCCCGTCGCAAGCGCATTGGAGCGTCTTCAGCCATGACCCAGATTTCGATCGTCATCCCGACCTTCAAACGACCAGACGATCTGTCGCGCCTGCTGCAGAGTATCGACCAGGATGTGCATGGCCGTGACGATGTGATGATCATCGTCGCCGATAATGATGTGAATGAAACGGCCCGCGAGACGGTCGAGGCCTTCCGAGCCGCCACGCAGCATCCCGTCCATTATACAGTCGCACCAGAGCCGGGCGTATCGAACGCACGCAATGCAGGCATGGCGCAGGTGATGAGCCGCTACGTTCTGTTTATCGATGACGATATGGAAGTCGTCGCGCCCTATCTCGAACCGCTGCTGGCAGCCCAGGCAAAGCTTGGAACAACCATTACATTCTCGCCCGTCATGGCCGTATTGCCAGACGGTCGAGATAGCTGGCAGCCTTGGCTGGCACCGCTTTTCTCGCGCAATCTCGACGGTCCGACGCGCTTGCTGGACGAGACACACGGGACCGGCGGTTGCCTGATCGATCTGCAAAATATGGCCCTGCCCTCACCGGTCTTCGACCCGACACTCAATGAAGTGGGCGGAGAGGATGACGCGTTCTTCAATGCGCTGCTGGCTCAGGGCGCGAGAGCGGGCTGGTGCGCCGAAGCTACAGCATTGGAGCATGTTCCACCGCACCGCGCGACCCTAGCCTATATGTGGCGACGACATTTCGCCTTTGGCCAGACGCCCGCGCGCGAAGCGGCGGATCGGGGCCTGTCGGGGATGATGGACATTGCCAAATGGATGGCTGTCGGCAGCATCCAGACGCTGATTCACGGCACCGCGTTTATCGCCATGAAGGCTCTGGGTCGTACCGCGTCCATCGGACAGCTGGGTCGTCTGGCCCAGGGTGTGGGGAAGATTTTCTGGTGGGACGGACTGAGCCCGCGCTTCTACGGCGTGAATGCACGCTAGGTCAGCGCTTTAACCTTGGGGTCTAGCCCCGGGTTCCCGTCAGATAGGGGTTCGCTGGAATAGTGCCATCCGGACCATGCGCGGCATAGGGGTCCGTAGCTGTGTACGTGTCTTGGCCTGCATATGGGTCTTGGCCCGCATAAGCGTTCGGATCGGGATAGGCGTAGGCCGGATCGACATAAGCCTGCTGAACCGGTGCAGGCTGATGGAACTGCCCTTCATAAAGCTGCGCGCTTGCCGGATAGGGTGCAGCTGGCATCGGTTGACCCGCATCATAGGCATACGGATCCGGCGCGTAAGGTTGCGCGGGCGGTTGCCAGGCTTCCGGCTGCCCTGATGTCGGATGTCCTGACTGCGGGACGGCGTAGCCAGCATTGTGATAATCGGCACTGTGATAATTGGCACTCATGGGGGAAAACCCTTCATTGGCCAGATTGCGTGAGGCGTAAGGCCCGGTTTGCGGATTGCGCGTCGTCGTCGCCGGAACGGCATAGAGGCGCGGATCGGCAAAGACGCGGAACAGGGCGAACATCAGCAAGGTAAAGACCCACGCCGCCGTTGCACCGACAAAGCCGAGCGCGCTCATATTGCGGCCCTTGATCGGGAAGGTCGACTTGGAAATGACTTTGACGTTTTCCGAAGCGGCTTCGGCCTGCTGCTGGTTGAGCAGCGCTTCCTGTTCCTTGCCCAGATAGGTCGTCAGGCGCAGCGTCAGCGTTTCGCGCTCACGCAGCAGCGCATTCAGGCGCGGTTCGATACCGGCCATCCGCCGCAACTTACCATCGGCAGAGTTCAGCTGTTGCTGCATGGTGATCTCTTTTTCGCGCAGACTGTTCGCTGTCGCCTGCACCGTGTTGCGCTGCGTCAGCAGGGCCTGATAAACCGGATTGGGCCCGACGCGCCGACCGCCCGTAATACGGTCCCCCTGGCCTGCCGTCAGGCTACGCAACTCATCGATTTCCAGCTGCTTCTGGCGGACAGGGTCGGAATTGGGCAGATATTTGGCAAGCAGCTGCTTCAGCTCGAGTTCGGCCTGGGCGATTCGGTTGGATGCCCGGTCATCAATGTAGAGATTAATCGTATCCGGCGTAGCCCGCAGCTGATCCTCGACACTGGCCAGGGAGCGCTCCAATTCGACGATTTGCGCACGCAGCCCATTCAGCGCCGCGCGCAGGTCCTCGGTTCGCGTCCGCGCGCCAGCCTGTTCCGATGTGAAGTCGGAAATCTGGTTCTTGTCAAGAAAGGCGGCGATTTCGCGATCGACCTGACGTAGACGCTGTTCCGTATCTGCCCGGCGTTCCGCAATGACGTCGCCCGTACCGTCCACGAAAATCGTGCGGCGATAGGTCATGTAGCTATCCATCAGCCGGTTCAGCGTGGACACGGCCAGATCCGGATCCTCATGCTTGAAAGACATGTCGACAACGGATGACTTGGGCCGCGTCGAAACATGGTAGGACATGTTCATCATACGGCGGAGCTTCATATATTCCTGGCGATAGGCCGTCGTGCCTTCGCTATGGCGCGCCATATCCGTGGCGATCTTTGGGGCAAAGGCCCGGAGGCCGCCCGGTGAGTCCTTGATCTGGGCGATGACATCGTCGATCACCCGGTCATTCTTCATCAGCGCGACTTCGTTTAAGGTAATTGTGTCCGGCGTCTGCATCAGGCTGGACTGAGCGTTGGTCCCCGCAACGGGCTGATAGACATATTCATCACCCAGTTGGACCATGACAGTGCCTTCGCCCGTATAGGTCCGCTTCATGTCCTTGGTCAGATGGAAGGCTCCGACTGCGCCTATCAGCGCCAGTGGAAAGACCCAGACCATTTGCCGGAAGAAAGATGCGATCATTTCGCCAATGCGGATATTGGGCAGGCCGTTGGCGTAGTCGCCGACGGTCAGATCGGCCGCACGAACCGGTGCAGGCGAATAGGCAGACGCAGCATCCGGCGTCCGGCTCTTTTCCTTGCCACGTCTGAACAATGCCATCGACACGCCTTCATCCTGCGCAGCCATCCTGGTGCGCGTTCATGGTTAATGGCGTGTGGGACTTAACAATTCCTTATCCATTCTTGTTAAGAAACAGGGTCGAAATCACCGTAGGAACGGATGTCACATGGCTGCGCGGATTGCGACTGGACGAAAAGGCCCCTACCGGGCCGTCATGGCTGTCATAGCCGCAGGATTCGTGGCTCTGGCACTGACCGCTCTCGGTACGACAGACGCCACGGCCCAGTCGCGCTATGCCCCGCAGCCGACGACGCATAATCAGCCCGCCCCTAATGGACGCTATTATCAATCGCCCCAGGCACCGCAAAAGTACAAATCCATCTTTCATCGTCTGCGCGGACAAAAGCATCCCGCCTATCAAGTGTCGCATACGCCGCTTGGTCAGTTCCACCACTGGATCGACTGGGAACCCGAATACAGGCTCGTCCCAGGCGATCAGCTCGACATTGTCGTCGGCTCCGCCCCGGAACTGTCCCGGACATTAACCGTCGGCCCGGACGGTCGGGTGGTCATGCCCATGAGCCAGCCTGTCATGGCGGCGGGGCGAACATTTGGAGAGGTTCAGACCGCATTGATGGCCGAGCTGGGTCAGCAGCTGCGTGACCCGCGCATTTCGGTCACGCCGCGCGCCTATGCGCCGGAACAGATCTATGTCGGGGGTCAGGTCGGCCAGCCCGGGACCTACACATTACCGGCCCGGGTCGGTGCTCTGGAAGCGATTCTGATGGCGGGCGGCATGACATCGACGGCGCAAGGGCGCGAAGTTGCCATATTAAGGCGCGCTCCCAATGGCGGCATGATGCTGCGGACGGTTAATATACGCGGCGGACTGCTGAATATCCGCGAATATAATGACACGGTGCAATTGCGCCGCGGAGATATCGTCTTCGTGCCCGCAACGACGCTCGCCGAAGTCGGAACGTTCATGCAGAATGTCCGCAATGCGCTTCCGGTCGATTTCAATATCAGCTATCAGTTCGGCGCCAATGGCGGCGGCGGCACGACGGTGCTGACACCATAAGTCCTTCACGAAAGAAACCTTCTCGCTGGACTATCTCTTGCGCCAGGCCGCTGACAGGCCTCGCAGGACGACTACGCCGCCAGATTTTCGCGATTTTCTGCCAGCCAGCCGCGCGCGGCCTTTTGTGCCAGCGTCAGGTCTTCGGCACTCATTTCCAGCTTGATCTCATCACGATAGGCTTTGGCCGGGAGTGATCCCATCATTGCCGCCAGACTGAACCATTTATGCGCTTCGACATAGTCGGGACCACGATCCTCGACATCGGTCGAATAGATCAGACCCAGCTTGAACAGATCGTCCTGACTGGCCGTATCGACAACGGCGTCGGCGGCCTCTTTCACTTCCATCATTGTGTAGGCCATGCGCCCCTCCACTAATTACCACATTCACCCAATCCTTCGGATCGGTAACGGGCCGCCAGTGTGTCCCAGCATACCCGCCATGAGACAACTTTTGCGAAAGTGGAGCTAACAAGCCGTAAACAGAAACAGCGTTAAGGGCGGTTTATTCTTGTTACCAGTCGTTATAGAGGCGTTACAATGAAGTATAGATATTGAATAAATGCAAGTTTATGAACTTATACTTCACACTGCATAAGCCTAATCGAAGTATGCCAGTTCATGTTTGAGTCACGAAAAAGATCGAAATTTCTGCTTAATCGTAGAATTTTGCCACATCGGACAGGCCTGCGCGGTCGGCATAGAGCGCATTGACAGGCGCATCCGGGTCCGCATAGCCGATCGCCATGCCAACCAGCACATGCTGTTCTTCGGGAATATCGAGTAATTCTTGGCTGACCGAGGTCCAGTTCCGCCACCAGCCCTGCGGCGCTGTATGCAGCCCCTGTTCGCGCGCCAGCAGCATGATGGATTGCAGCAGGATACCGATATCCATGTGCTGCGGCATTTCCAGACGTTTGTCCCCTGTGATGATCAGGCCGACCGGGGCCCCGAAGAAACGCGCATTTTCGGCGAGCCAGCGCAGGCGGCTCATCTTGTCTTCGCGCGGAATATCCAGCAGCGCATACATGTCCTCCCCCAGCTTGTAGCGCCAACTGCGCTGCGGCTCCCACAAGGGCGACGGATAGGCCCGGTAGGTCGGCTCTTCCGTCTGGCCCGACAGGGTGCGTTCCGTCGCCCGACGGGTAAAGGCGGCCAGCGTATCGCCCCGCATGACGTGAATGTTCCAGGGTTGCAGATTGCCGCCGGACGGGCTGCGCAATGCCGTACTCAGCAGCGTCTTAAGCGTATCCTCGGGCACGGGTGTGTCGAGAAATCTCCGGACGGTTATGCGGCTGTTCAGCGCTTCGGTGACGGTCGGACTTGGGTCAGTGGTCAGGGTCATAAGGACCCGTTAGCGGCTTGCGTTGTCGGGTTCCAGATCAAGAACGGCTTCAGCCGCCATCTGATGGCTGAGCTTTCGCAGAAACCACCATTGCAGCAATCCGAACAACAGGACTCCGACCGCGATGAAGCGCCCAATCACCGCTCCGCCCGAAATCCAGAGCACGAAGACAACCAGCGCCAGCGTCACCCATGCCGTCGCCATGCGAAAGATCAACAGACCGTTCATTTTCTGAACCGCTCCTGGATCAGGACAATGAAAAAGTAATCGGCCAAGCCCACGGCAATGCCGGCACCCAGCGACTGCCACAGCGGAAAGTCCGCCCTGTTCATCAGAAATGCGAGACCGACGCCGATGATCATGGCGCCGATGGCCGGGCCTTCGCGAAATCTCATCCTGTTGGCCCCGCTCATACCCCGTGATCGATATGGCAGCCTATTCCGCCGACAGAACATCACGCAAGTCCTTGGATGCAGGCCTTTTGGTCCAGTCGGACGACATGACATTGCAAATCTAGGCGTCAATGTGCGGAAAATCAGTAGAGCAAATCACGCGGTTCAGTCGCACCGTCGCATAGCGACTGCACCAAAGTGTCAGCATAATCGTCGATATCGTCCCGCAAGCGGCCCGGAATCATCGCGGTCATCGGTTGCCCGCTTGGCAGATCGTCGAACCCCCCCGAGCGCCATGACACCGATCGTCGGATCCAGCATAAGGCCGAGGCCGTCTTCGAATATCCCGACGGAATGACTGCCAAGCGCTACGCCCCCCGCTCCAACGCTTGGAAGATGTGACTGGCTCGCGCATTGTGATTGTCACAATCCAGAATATCGCTCTCCATAAGCGAGGGACATCCAACGCTATCAACTCTCCATAGGGACGGGACTGATAAGCCGTCAGCGTCGCAAACATCGCCATGACCATTTCTTCGGTATCTTTCATTACCGTGACAGATCGCCTTCGAACCTGTCGCGACATTGGCTCTATTTCGTCCGGACGTCCCCAGCATCCTCGAAAGCAGCCAGAGTCACGGGACCCAGCCTGTCCAGATCGCAGGATGCAGTCCGCGCAGCTATGTTCTCCCAAACAAACTCAGCAGGAAGAGTGTTAGCGCAACAACAATCTCAAGGTGTAACATACCCGCCCCAATAGACGTTGGCGAGACCTGTCGAATGCAAGGATTAACAGAAGACGACGAAATGCAGCACCTGAGGCAGCCTCAGAGTCCCAACTTGCCCCGCAGTAATGTGTTGACGGCTTGAGGGTTGGCTTTGCCCTGGCTCTGCTTCATCACCTGACCGACGAAGAAGCCGAGTAGTTTCGGGTTTTCCTTGGCTTTTTCGGCCTGATCCGGGTTGTCGGCCAGAACCTTGTCGACCATGGCTTCGATCGCGCCCATATCGGTGACCTGTTTGAGGCCATCGCGTTCGATAATCGCGTCTGCCGTGCCCTCGCCCGCAAACATTTTGGCGAACACATCCTTGGCGATCTTGCCGGAAATGGTCTTGTCTGCGATCCGGTCGATCAGACCTCCCAACGTGTCCGCAGAGACAGGACTATCGTCGATACCGAGTTCATCATTATTCAAGCGCCCGAACAGTTCGCCCATCATCCAGTTGGACGCGATCTTGGCGTCTCGGCCTGATGCCAAGGCCTCGAAATAGTCGCCCGTCGCTTTGTCCGCTGTCAGCACGCCGGCGTCGTAATCCGGCAGGCCGTACTGCTCCATAAAGCGGGCTTTACGCGCGGCCGGCAGTTCGGGCAAATCGGCCTTGATCCGTGCGATGAAATCATCGCTGAGTTCCAGCGGCAGCAGGTCCGGATCGGGGAAGTAGCGGTAGTCGTGCGCGTCCTCCTTGGAGCGCATGGTCCGCGTCTCGCCCTTGTTCGGGTCGAACAGACGCGTTTCCTGATCGATCTCGCCGCCCGCTTCGAGAATTTCGATGTGGCGTCGGGCTTCATAGCCGATCGCCTGACGAATGAACCGCAATGAGTTGACGTTCTTGATCTCGCAGCGCGTGCCGAGTTCGCCGCCCGGCTTGCGGACCGACACGTTCACATCGGCGCGCAGATTGCCCTTCTCCATGTCGCCGTCGCATGTGCCGAGCGCCCGCACGATCTGACGCAGCGCATCGACGTAAGCCGAGGCTTCGGCGGCGGAGCGCATGTCTGGTTTGGACACGATTTCCATCAGCGCCACGCCGGAACGGTTAAGGTCCACATAGGTTTCGTCAGGCGACAGGTCATGAATGGATTTCCCCGCATCCTGCTCGAGGTGCAGCCGCTCGATCCCGACCGTGACCGGCTCGCCGCCTTCGGGCGTGATCTCGATCTCTCCCTCGCCGACGACCGGATGCTCGAACTGGCTGATCTGGTAGCCCTGCGGCAGGTCGACGTAGAAATAGTTCTTGCGGTCGAAGCGGGAGAATTTGTTGATCTTGGCATTCAGCCCCAGCCCGGTGCGGACGGCCTGTTCCACGCAAAATTCATTCACGACCGGCAGCATGCCCGGCAGGCCCGCATCCACGAGCGAAACCTGCGTATTCGGCTCCGCCCCGAACGCCGTCGGCGCACCGGAGAATAGCTTGGCGTTCGATGCAACCTGAGCATGGACTTCCAGCCCGATGATCAGCTCCCAAGGGCCAGTCTCGCCTTCGAGCCAGTCTTTTTCGTCTGCAACGCGGGGGGCAATGAACATCAACTTACTCCTTCCTTACTCCATTTTCGAGCAAGCTCGCAGAAATATCCGTACGTATTATCATTCCCAGATATACTTCGAGCTTCACAAACATATGGCTCGAAGAACTTCCAATCCTGCACAAATCTGGAACCAATTAGATTTTTTGAGTATTCTTCGCACAAGCCCCCATTTAACACTCCTGCCGCAAAAGCTTCCTGTCGGTTGAGATACTTTCTAACCGCAACCATGTCGGGATTATCATTTGGGAGTTGTTTCAGCATATCGCCTGAATTCTTGTTTGAATTAACTACGCGAAAAACTTTTTCGCGTAGTTCTCTGAATTCGTCATTGTTGGTTTCTCTGATGAAATAATCAAATGCAGCACGCCTGTTAGCATCACCACGTGCAGCTTTGATTTGAAAGACTGTCATATAAATAAGAAGGGCAGTCATCCCAACGACTAGATAATTTGGTAGAATTTGAACAAATTCCGGCCAGCTAAATTGTCCCCACATTACTTTTTCCACCACGTCTCCGGCTTCGCAGTAAACCCAGCCGCCTGCTCCAGCGCCCCGGCTGCCTTGAATACCGTGCTTTCATCCAGCGCGCGACCGATCACCTGCAGGCCTAGTGGCAAGCCGTTGCCATCGAGCGCCGCTGGAACGCTGATCCCTGGCAGGCCCGCCAGGTTTGCGGTCACTGTGAACACGTCATTGAGATACATCTGGATCGGATCGTTGATTTTGCGACCGACAGGAAAAGCCGCACTCGGCGCCGTCGGGGTCAGCAGCACGTCGCAGCTTTCCCACGCCTGGCGGAAATCATCCGCGATCTTGGTGCGGACCTTCTGCGCGCGCAGATAATAGGCATCGTAATAGCCAGCAGACAGCACATAAGTGCCGATCATGATGCGGCGGCGGACTTCATCGCCAAAACCTTCCATGCGCGTCCGCTCATAGGTGTCGGCGAGGTCTTCACCCTCGACCCGCAGGCCGTAGCGCATCCCATCGTAACGCGCGAGGTTGGAGGAGGCCTCCGCCGGTGCGACGACGTAATAGACGGGCAGCGCATATTTGGTGTGCGGCAGGGAAACATCCACGATCTCCGCGCCCGCGTCGCGCATCCATTCCACGCCCTGCGCCCAGACCTCGTCGATCTCCTTCGGAATACCGTCCATCGTATATTCGCGCGGTACGCCGACGCGCAGGCCTTTGACGGACTGCCCGACGCAGGCACGCCAGTCCGGCACATCCGCGTTGATCGAGGTGCTGTCCTTGGGGTCATAGCCTGCCATGGACTCCAGCAGGATCGCCGCGTCTTCGACGGTCTTGGCAATCGGTCCGGCCTGATCCAGCGAGCTGGCAAAGGCGACGATGCCATAACGCGAGCAGCGGCCATAGGTCGGCTTGATACCGACCGTGCCCGTAAAGCCTGCCGGCTGGCGGATGGAGCCGCCCGTATCGGTCGCCGTCGCGCCGAGACAGAGGTCGGCGGCCACGGCAGCCGCCGAGCCGCCGGATGAGCCGCCGGGTACGAGGTCCTCTCCGTTTCTCCATGGATTGATGACCGGTCCGAAACAGGAGGTCTCATTCGCCGAGCCCATGGCGAACTGATCGAGGTTCAGCTTGCCCAGCATCACCATCCCGTCCGCCTGCATATTGGCGGAGACAGTGCTTTCATAGGTTGGGGTGAAGTCGCCAAGAATTTTCGAGGCTGCAGTCGTCCTGACGCCTTCGGTGCAGAACAGGTCCTTCACGCCGAGCGGCGCACCTTCCAGTTTGCCGACCGTGCCGGACGCCCGGCGAGCGTCAGACGCTTTCGCCTGATCGCGGGCCAGATCGAAGGTCGGCGTGATGAAAGCGTTCAGACCCGAGGCCGCTTCGCAAGCGTCGATATGGGCATCCGTCAGCTCGACAGACGAGAACTCTCCGGACGCCATGCCGTCCAGCGCGCCCGCAAGCGTGAGTTTGGTAAGGTCCGACATGATCTACTCCACGGACCGCGGAACGACGAAAAAGCCGTCTTCGGACTTGGGTGCGTTGGCGAGGACCTGATCACGGATGCCACCTGCCGTGACTTCGTCCGCACGCATCGGCGCTTTCATGGCGACGGCGGAGGTCATCGGCTCAACCCCGTCGCAATCGACCTCGCTCAGCTGTTCGATCCAGGACAGAATGCCGTTCAGATCATCGGCGATGCCGCCGCACTGCGCATCTTCCACATGCAGACGCGCCAGACGGGCGATTTTCCTGACATCGTCGCTGCTGACAGCCCCGGAATCATTCGTGTGAGGTTCGGCCACGCGGCCCTCCCATTGTCTAAGGAACGGCCCGTTACCAATGGCGACAGTCAGTCGCAAGCATTAGCGCGTCGCGGGCTGCAGCTGATCTCAGCGAGGCACAGAATTACAGCATAACGGCGATCAGGGCGCATCCGCTTTTGCGGGATCAGAGGCCGACGGTGCAAGATGTGTCGCAAAGAAAGCTTCCAGCTTTTTCAGATAGGCGACGCGGCTGCTTCGCGGCCAGGTCCCATGCGTATGCCCCCCGTAAAGCTCCAGCAGCTCAACCGAGCGACCCGACTTGTTCAGCGCCTTCTCCAAATCCTTGGAATGGTCGATCTCGACCGTATTGTCATAGGTCGCATGGATCAGCAGCACGGGATCTTCATAACGATCCACCAGATTGATCGGGGATATGGAAGCCAGCAGATCCTTATCCGCCTTGCGTTCCCCGATCGCCTTTTCCCAATAGGCCAGTTGCGGCGAATTGCGGCCATGCGTCTTACGCTCATCTTTGAGGAATTGATTGAGGTCGCTCGGCCCTCCGCCTGCGACGATGCAGGTATAAAGCTGCGGCTGCAAAGCGCCGGCCAGCAGCGCGGCATAGGCCCCGTAGGAATAGCCCATGATACAGGTCTCTGATCCGGCGATATCCTGCCGCTTTTGCAGCCACAGGGTCGCGTCGATGACGTCCGTATGCATGACACCGCCCCATTGGCGGTATCCCGCCGAGGCAAAGGCGCGGCCATATCCGCTGGAGCCGCGGAAATTGACACGCGCAACAGCATAGCCGCGCGATGCCAGAAACTGCACGTCGCGGTCATAGTCCAGAACGTCGCGCTGTTCGGGTCCGCCGTGTATCATCATGATCAGACGCCCCTTGGAGTTCTTCCCGGGCACTGTGAGGTACCCTGTCAGGGTCGTCCCGTCGCGGACCGGGATGTCCAGTACCTCCGTTTCAGCCTCCAGCGCATTGTGCAGGCTGCGATTCTTTCGGGCAATACGTTTCGTGTCCTTCGCCTTGAAATCGTAGATATAGTAGGCCCCGGGCTCATCGGACGCGCTGGCATAGACCAGAGCCGCGCTGCCATTGTCAGCGATCTTGCTGAAAGACACGTTCCAGTCGCCTTCGAAATAGCCGTTCAGTGTGTCGAGATGATCCTGCAGGGTCGCATCGACCAAGACATATTCGATCGTATCGCGCCAGATCTGCGCCCCCATATAGGCGCGGCTTTTAGGATCGATCAGCGCATGACTGACATCATGACGATCGTCCTCGAACAATGTCTCGACGAATTCATTGGTCCGGATGTTATAGACCCGCACAGCTCGCCGGGGCTGCTCGTCCCGCCCGTCGAGAACGAAAAACTCGTCAGGATTGGCTGTCGGGCCCAAAGGCTGCAGGTCCATGAATTTATCGTCTTCGGAATTGTTCTGCACAAAACTGCGCAGCAGCTTCCACCGGGTCCGCGTATCGCTCGGATCAGCCCCATCTTCAGGCGTGTAGAGATTGATTTTCCGGCAGGTATTCGTCGCACAATCGAACCGCAGGCTGGGACGGCCGGTCACATCCGTGAACCAGGACAACGTCATGTCGCGGCCCTTGGCTATACGCTCGGCTTCGCCCGTCTCGACATTGACCCGGAACAGATCAAAGTCGCCGTTTCGCCATGCCCCCATCACGATGTGATCCGGATCATCCGGCATCATGTCGACCACACGGTTAAGGCGGATATTGGTATTCAGAATGCGTTCTTCATTTTCGAACAGAATGACGGGCTTCCGCCGATCCCGGATATCGTGCGAGAAAATACGCGCTGTGGGCAGATGAATTTTGCGTCCCTCGACACGTAATTGCGTGGAAACGGAGGCGAGGATCGTGGTGTCCGACGCCCATTCCACCCAAGTAAAACTCATCCCTTCGGGAATGGTGAGCCCGCCGACGCGCTGCAGGGTTCGTCGATCATAGATACGCGCTTCAGACGATCCATCCCGGTTGAACCGGACCATTGAGTAGAGATTGCCGTTCGGGCTCAGGCTGACATGCTCGAAATAGGTCGCCCCGGCAAAATCAGTGACCGATTGCGCGTGAGCCGACACGGTTGCTGTCAGTGTGATCAGGCAGAGGGTGAGCGCCGCCAGAACGCGGCGTCCCACTTTGGCTGTCCGTGACCCTACCCGCATGCATCCCTCCTATCGCACTGGACGCGATCTGGCGCGTCATACCCGGATCACGTGTAGCAATGTAACGTGCGGTTGTCATTCATACGCTTATGAAAACATCCGAATTTTGACATTTGACGTCATAACGCCGCGCCCATCACGCAAATTTGGTGGCGGTCACACCTCTGAGCAGTTTAATTCGCTGCGGTCGTTTCCGGGAAAACCCCACCTAGAAACGCCTCCAGTCGCTCGAAATAGGTCGTGGAGACTTCGATCGACCAGCTATCGTGACGATGCCCGACGGGCAGAACCAGCTTTTCAACGGACTTGCCTGCTCTCTCGAGCGCTTTTTGCATCTTTGTGGACTGATCGAGATCGACGATGCGGTCATATTCGCCATGAACAAGTAGAACCGGATCGTCGAAACGACTGGCCAGATTGACGGGGGACGCCGCCTCAAGCTCGGCCCGGTCCGTCTTCATATCGCCAATGGATTTCGTCCAATATTCGAAGGTGCTTGAATTCTTGCCATAGGTCCTGCGGTCATCCTTGAGGGATTGATAAAGATCCGACACACCCGACCCCGCGATCACACAGGCGAAGAGATCCGGGCGCTTGGCCCCTGCAAACAGGGCGGCGTAACCACCATAGGAGTGCCCCATGATGCAGGTCCGGTCCGGCGTTGCGTGCCCGCTGGACACCATGAACCGGGTCGCGTCGATCACATCGTCATGCATCGTCCCGGCCCACTGCCGGTAGCCCGCTTCGGCAAACGTCCGGCCATAGCCCGATGAGCCCCGGAAATTGATCTGGAGCAGCTGATACCCCCGCGACGTCAGGAACTGCACATCCCGGTCATAGTCGAAATAGTCGCGGCTTTCCGGCCCGCCATGCACCAGCACGATCAACGGCGCCGCCGTCACGGGCTCGCCGTTCTGTAATGGCCGCGTATGATAGCCCGTGATCGCCTGGCCATCGCGCGTCGGGATCGACACAATATCCGTGCGTGAAGGCAGTTCGGACGGGATCGCCTCAGCGGCACTGACAATTTGCGTCAGCGACTGGTCGTCAAATTCATAGATGTAATAGCCGCCCGGATCGTTCGGTGCCGACACGAAGGCGAGGGCGCGGCGTCGATCTTCGGAAAATCCGGCTATGATGACATTGGCCCGGTCCCCGAAATGGGCATTGACCCTGTCCATATGAGTTTGAAGATCCGTATCGACAAGGTGATATTCGAGCCGATCGCGCCAGAGATAGGCCCCCGCATAATCTCCCGTTTTCGCATTGATCAGGGTCCCGCCGACATCATGATCGGGGTCCGAGAACACATCCTTCACGAATCGGTTGGTCCGGACATCGAAAATCTTGATGGCTCTGTGGGACTGGTCCTCGCCCTCCACTTCGACATAGAATTGATCGGGATGATCCGCCGCCGCCACCCACGTCATGGTCTGGACCTCTTCGTCTCCGCGCTGCTCGACTTCAAGCGTCAGGACTTCGCCCCATTTCGCATCGGGGTTTTCGGGCACTTCACCGTCGCTCAGGCGATGGACCTTGATTTCGCGGCACGTATTCGTCGCGCAATCCATCCGCACGGCGGGTTTGTGCTGCTTGTTCGTGAACCATCTGATCGTAAGGGGATGCCCCTTGGCGATCCGTTCTGCGGTCCCGTCATCAATGTTGACCTTGAACAGGTCATAGTCGCCATTCCGGCGCGCACCCATGACGACATGATCCGGATCATCCGGCAGCAGGTCGACTACGCCTGAGAGTTTGACGTTACTGTCGCGTAGCTTCTCTTCTTCACCGAACAGCACGCTCATCAACTTGCTGCCGTCCAGTTTTATCGCGAGGATGCGACCGATCGGCTGTCGGTAGTATCGCGCACCGATAACCCAGCGTGTCTCGATCGACATCAGTAGCGTGTCCGGCGAACTCCATTCCAGCCAGTTGACCTTATAGTCGTCCGGGATCGAAATCTTCCGAAGCACGGGCATTGACGGATCGGTGATGTCCTTGACCAGCAGCCGGTCCACGGGCGCCGAAACCCGCTCGTCGGGCTTGCACCGCTCGGGCGGAAGCCGTTCCAGACGCGTCGTCCGGCAGATCGTCTCGAACGACCGCGCGATATAGGCAACCTTCCCTCCCTCAGGGCTCATTTCCATCATCATGGCGGTGCGCTTCATGGCGAAATCGCGGGCGCTCGGCGGGCCCGCCAGAGCGATCGAGGCAAGAGCGAGTGTAACCGGAAACATCGTAGCTGCAGCGCACCATCGTCTCAAAGACATTCACGAACCTCTTACGTCATCTGCAAAACGCGCCTTCAGATGCGCTAACAGAGCGGGTTCACCGTTGAAACCCGCCTTGCACATCGCTATCGCGCGCAGATCATGAAGTATGACAATCCCCATATGTCTCCGCATTCACCCCGCATGGGCAATGCGTTCACGCGCTGGGTCGGCTCGGTCGGTCTGAAGCTGATCGGGTGGGAGCTGAAAGGGCGCATGCCCGATGCACCGAAATTCGTCATTATCGGCGTTCCGCATACATCCAACTGGGACGCGATCTCGGCGTCGCTCGCCATGCTCGCCAGCGGTTTCAAATATACGTTTCTGATCAAGCAGGAGTGGTTCTTCTGGCCGATGGGTCCGATTTTCCGAGCGCTCGGCGGCTATCCGGTCGACCGTTCGAAAGGCAGCAATGTCGTCCGCCAGCTGACCCGTATTTTCGAAGAGAATGACCGAATCTGTATCGGTTTTCCGCCGGAAGGCACACGCGCAAAGGTCGATAAATACAAGACAGGCTTTCTGCGGGTCGCCTACGCCGCCAAAGTTCCGGTCTTCATCTGTGCCTTTGACGGGCCGAACAAGCATGTCGTGCTCGACAAGGAGTTCCCGCTGACGGGCGATATCGATGCCGATGCCAAAGCGATCAAGGATTATGTCGACGCGACCTGGGTCGGGGTCAATCCTGAGCGCCAGTAAAAACCGCAATAAAGCAGTCGTGAAGGACGGGCCGCAATCGCCGTTCGCCCACGACCCTGAACCATGATAGCAATGCCCTAATGAGCAGCGATCCTACACCCGTCACAACAATCGATGGCGCAACCGATTATCCCCGCCAAGGCAACGGTCTGACGCGGTGGATCGGGCTCACTTTGCTGAAATTGATGGGCTGGAGGATCAAGGGCGAGTGGCCAGACGTGCCCAAGCTGGTCACAATCGGTGCGCCGCATACGTCCAACTGGGACCTGGGGTTGGCTATGGGGATGATGCTGGGATGGAATCTGCGCCTGTCCTGGATGATGAAGAAGGAAGCCTTCGTCTGGCCGCTGGGATGGCTCTGGAAAAAGATGGGCGGGATACCGATCGACCGGAAAGCCGCACAGGATATTGTCGAGCAGACGGCAGACGCCTTTGCCCGGCGCGACAAGCTGCATCTGGGCATTACGCCCGAGGGAACGCGCTCGAAGGTCGGCGGTTTTCGCAAGGGCTATCTGCGGATCGCATACGCCGCCAATGTTCCGGTCTTCCTGGTCGGTGTAGATGCCCCGAACCGTCAGGTCGTTCTCGACAAATTCTGGCCGCTGACAGGCGACATCGATGCCGACAATGCTGCGATCGAGACCTATTACCGCGACACCTATCAGGGCATTCACGCCGCCAAGAGCTAGCCCGGCTTTGTGAACACGCCGACCCACGCCCTTGTCGCCCTTGCTTGCCTGTCGCGGCGCGATGCAAAAATCCGCAATCGCTGGGTTCTGGCTGGAGCGCTCCTCCCGGATGCGGTGATCTTTCTCTGGGCGCCTTGGCAGCACTGGATTGTCGGACGGGACTGGAGCGCGATCTGGAATCAGCATTATTTCGAAGCGCCGATGCAGACGGGAATTGCCCTTTTCAACAGCGTTCCGATCTTCGCCCTGCTGCTGATCTTCGGTCTGTGGCAACGTCATCGATACTGGGGGCTCTATCTGGCTGTTTTCGCTGGAGCCGCCCTGTTGCACATCGCCCTCGATGCGCCAGTGCACGGGCATGATGCCTATCGGCATTTCTGGCCGTTGAGCGATTGGCGCTTTTACAGCCCGGTCTCCTACTGGGACATCAATCTGCATGCCCGCTGGGTGTCACTGGTCGAAGCCGCCATCGTAATGGCCTGCACCGCTATCCTCTGGCGGCGGTTCAAGGCGCTCTGGACCCGGCTGGTCCTGTCCGTCCTGCTGGGGCTGACACTGCTCGGCGCACTTCTCCAACAGCTTGCTCCGCTCTTCGCCTCCGGCTAGGCGCGCTGCCATGGCATTGATCGATCTGGATACGCTTGCAACGACGCAGGGCCCCCTGCTCGGTCTGGATCCGGGCACCAAGACGCTGGGCTTGGCCATTTCAGATCGGACGCGACTGATCGCAACGCCTTTGCTGACCATCAAACGCCGCAAATTCACGCCTGATGCCGCGCAGTTGATCGAACATTACAATGTCAATGAATGCAGCGCTCTTGTCGTCGGATTGCCGCTCAATATGGATGGGTCCGAAGGGCCGCGCGTTCAGTCCGTCCGGGATTTCTGCAACAATCTACTGCGCCTGGAGGATTTCCCGATCTTCCTCTGGGACGAACGCCTGTCGACGGCTGCTGTCACGCGCAACATGATTGATGCCGATGTCAGCCGAGCCCGTCGCGCCGAAAAGGTTGACGCCATGGCTGCTGGCTACATCCTGCAAGGGGTGCTGGACAAACTCCGGGCCTAGATCGGCGCGCCGTGTCCTGATTGACTCTACGCGCCGGCCTCCCTAAGCCCCGGAAAGTTTTGAATTGGAGCGCTGCGTGACCCCATTCGAGGGATATGAGTTCAGCAAGAGGCATTGCCTCGATATTTCCGATTTCCACCGCGCCGATATTGAAAATCTGCTCGCGCTCGGTGCGCATTATGCCGATCTGGATGTCCAGAAACATGGCCCGCGCGACGTGCTGGCGGGCAAGACGCTGGTCAATCTGTTCTTTGAAAACTCGACCCGGACAGAAAAATCGTTCGAACTTGCGGGCCGTCGCCTTGGCGCGGACGTTATCAGCATGCAGATCGCCAGTTCATCGGTTAAAAAAGGCGAAACCCTGCTCGACACGGCGGCAACACTGAATGCGATGAACCCGGACCTGCTGGTCGTGCGTCATGGTCAGTCCGGTGCCCCATCCCTGCTGGCTCAGAAGGTTTCCTGTTCGGTCATCAATGCCGGGGACGGCACCCATGCACACCCGACTCAGGCCCTGCTGGACGCGCTGACCCTGCGACAGGCCTTCGATGGTGACTTCTCTGGCATCCGCATCGCCATATGCGGTGATATTCTACATAGCCGGGTCGCGCGGTCGAACGTTCAGCTGCTGAATATGCTCGGAGCCGAAGTCAGGCTGATTGGGCCCCCGACACTGATCCCGACCGATGCCGATCAGTGGGGCGTCGATGTCTTCCACGATATGAAAGATGGGTTGGCCGGGTGCGATGCGATCATGATGTTGCGGCTGCAGCTGGAACGGATGAGCGGGTCCTTCGTGCCCAGCCAGCGCGAATATTTTCACTTTTACGGGCTCGACCGGTCCAAGCTGGCCTATGCCAAGGACGGCGCCGTCGTCCTGCATCCGGGACCAATAAATCGCGGCGTCGAAATCAGCTCCGGCGTTGCCGACGATCCGGACATATCGCTGATCACGCAGCAGGTGGCTGCTGGCGTCGCGATGCGCATGGCCATTTTGCACGCGCTGGCGGAGGGCATTCAATGACCCCTCTCACCCTGACGGATATCCGTATTCTGGACCCCGAAAGCGGACGCGACGAAACGGGCCACATCCGGATCGAAGACGGGCGGATCGCCGCGCTCGGTAACGTGGCTGTGCGGGGCGACGTCCTCGCTGGTCGCGGCCTGACCTGCGCACCGGGCCTGATCGACGCGCGGGTCAAGGCCGGTGAGCCCGGTCAGGAAAACCGCGAGACATTGGCATCCGCCGCCCGTGCGGCGCTCGCCGGCGGTGTCACACAAATCGTCGTGCAGCCCCAGACCGAACCGATCATCGACGATATGTCGCTCGTCGATTTCATCATGCGCAAGGGCGAATCACTCGACATCGATGTCCATGTTGCCGGGGCGCTCACCAAAGGGCTGGATGGCCGGACCATGACCGAAATCGGCCTGATGAGCGAGGCAGGGGCCGTCCTGTTCGCGTCCGGTCCCAATCCGGTTGAGGATGCCGGTATCATGCGCCGTCTGATGGCCTATTCGGCAACCTTCAATGCCCTCATCAGCAACAGCCCGGTCACGCCGTCCCTGTCAGACGGAAGCTGCGCGCATGAATCCGATGTAGCGGCGCGGCTCGGCCTGCCCGCTGCGCCCGCCGTTTCGGAACGGATCATGGCTGAACGCGACATGGCACTGGCGGAGCTGACCGGAGGCCGCCTGCTCCTCGACCTGATCTCCAGCGCCGAAACGGCTGACAGTGTGCGCCGGTTCAAACGGCGCGATATCGACGTCGCCGCCTCCGTCTCGATCAATCATCTGGCGCTGAATGAGCTCGACATTGGCGACTACCGGACCTTTGCCAAGCTGGACCCGCCCTTGCGGGAAGAACGTGATCGTCAAGCGCTGCTACGCGCCGTGGAAGACGGCACGATCGATATTATCGTGTCCGACCACGACCCGCAGAGCGCAGGCCGCAAACGCCTGCCCTATGCCGAAGCCACGCCCGGCGCGGTCGGGCTGGAGCTGCTTCTACCGGTCGGTCTGAAGCTGGCCGCGGAAGAAGAGCTGGACCTGATGGCCTTTCTGCGCGCCGTCACGGTCGCACCGGCCGATTTGCTCGGACTGGAAGGTGGTCGGCTTCGCGAAGGGGCACCCGCCGATCTAGTCCTGTTCGATGCGACCGAACCTTGGGTACTCGACTCCGAACGATTGCTGTCACGCTCGAAGAACACGCCTTTTGATGGTCGCCGGATGACCGGGCGCGTGCGTCATACCTTCAAGGACGGACGGATCGTTTATTCGGCGGTCTGAACCGCCCTGACACCCGCCTTTTCAAGCTCGCGGCCCATCTGTCCGGTCAGGAAACAATAGAGCATGCGGAAGTCGGACATGAGTGACCAGAGTGGGTAAGTGAAGGTGGCGGGTTTGTTCTTTTCGATCAAGCCGTGGCTCAGCCAGGCAAAAAAGTAACCCGAGACCAGAACGAGCGGCAACAGCAACCAGCGTCCCGTCACGATCACGGTCAGCAGGACCAGAATGGCGATCATGGTGCCGACATAATGCCAGGCGCGCGTGGCTGGCTTGGCATGTTCACGCAGATAGTAGGGCCAGAATTCGCGATAAGTCTTGATCGTCTTCATGACCCTTCCTTAGCGGAGCCTGAAAATTTACGCAAAATTTGCTTCTGTTAGGCTTTGATTAACCCTGCTTGTTTACGCGGGTGAAGTCTTTTCGAAGACACCCACCATTCACCTAATACCTTCGGGCGCTTCGGCGCCCTTTTTTTTGAGCAGCCATCCGCGTCTTTTCGCACAAAAGATGAAATCGCCGCTTGAGGTCCCGAACGCCCGCGCTATATACCGCGTCACCGTTCGTGGTGGTCCGCAATAGCTCAGTTGGTAGAGCAGCTGACTGTTAATCAGCTTGTCGCAGGTTCGAGTCCTGCTTGCGGAGCCACGAAACGGTGTTTCCTTCCCGAAACAGACAGCCATGTGGAGTGGCTTGTTGCAACGTTAGCTTAGCTTCATCGCTGAGACTAGCTCAGCGATGACTTCAGGGTGGGAGAGATATTGTGTGATGCTGTGGGCATCCTCATAACCATTATCGAGGTTGGAGATATTGATGATCGTGTCGTCGCCGAATGTGCGCCTGTTCAGCTGCGGGTAAAGCGCAACAAAATCTTCATTGTCTGCGCCATTAACCCAGCGTTTGACATTCTTCGGAAACAATAAAGGCGGGCCAAGTCGGTCTTTAACGATCTCAATACCCAGAGGCGAACCCAGCGTCAGAAAAAGGTCAACATTCAGGGTATGACGAAGACGTCTGAGTAAGTCATATGTCACGACGGTTCCCAGAGAATGCGCAACGACGATAACTTTTTCATCAGTCCCGATAGTCTTGAACACCTGATCCATGACGATATCGTCGATTTGCTCTTTCAGTCCGCGCTTGTGAAGATAGGCTGCGGCCTGTCGCAGCGCGACCTTGGCAATGTAGCGCCCTCGAGTCGGAATGACCTTTTCCAGCGCTCGCGTAATGGCTTTGAGCCACGATTTATGAATACCGCCGGCCATTCTGACGTAATGGACGTCATCACGCTCGTCGAGCTCTGCTAAGACGTCCCGATCCTGGATATTGTAGAAACGCTGATATTCCCGGTACAGAGCCATAACGCCATCATCGACATAATCGGCATCGGAAGACGCTGAGCCCATCGTGCTGACATTCACCAGATCACTGTCCCAATTGCTGGAACTGTCTGCGAGTTCGTCACCGTAAAAGGCCGCGCAGCAATCAATACCGCCCGGCAGCTCGACGCCCATCCGTGTGGCCGTGTCAGAGATCGCGCCCAACCACGTCTCGCGAATGATATCGGCTGAATTTGGCCGGTCATCACGGTTTTCATTGTTGATGCCGTGAACAAAAATAAGCTTTGTCATAGCAGTCTCCTTCGCAGATCAGGCTGACGGGTTGAGGGTCAATGCGTACATCCCGAAGCGCTCGCACAGCATGTCCATGCCACGTTGGCTCATATTCGTGGTCGTCCGATGACCCACTTCCGGTATCAGCTGTCGGTAGATATCCGGAAGATCCAGCGTGTCGCGGTAATCCATATTCCGCCACCCTGCACTGAAGGCCGGCATAATGCCCCAGAGCGGCACTCGCTCAAGCGGCTCTAATGCAGAATCGGAGACGGCTTGGCGCGGCCGAAGAAAGTCTTCAAGTTGCTCGCGACGTTGGTCACTAATGGCAGCCACAGCCGGGAAATCGGCATAGGCCTTGTAATGACCGTTCTCATTTTCAATCGTTATCCTAGAGGCCGACAGAGCCGCCAGGTCAAAAGGAATACGTTGGATCAGATCAAAATTTAAATCATGGATAATATGGTGAACGGTGCGAAGGATATTATCAACATCGTTATTGCGATCGTAAAGATAACCGATGCGCGTCAGGTCATAGAGAGACCCTTCTTCATCGTCTTCGATCATATTTGATAAGGCCCTGATAAGTGTTGCGGACGAGGGCGGATTGTTATTGAGCGCATCGACCGCCGAATAATCCCAATAGTATTCCCATTGCAGATAGTAGAAAATATCCAGCGGATAGTCGTCATGAACGCAGGCGATCGTTCTTGGAAATTGCGGCATGAGGAGCCAGCGATCCTGCATCTGGTAGAAAACAGTATGATCGCAATACCGTTCCCGATCGGGTTGTAGCATCAGCATATTCGTGTCCGAAGGCGCGATAAATGGGCTCCAGTCGAACACGCCGTCGTTCAGAACACGAAGGGAACGCGGCTTTTCGTCTGTCAGGCCGAACATGCACCTCACCGCATAAGGATCGCCCCCTCCAGGGTTTCTGACCTGAAAGAAGTCACTTGAGGCTTTTTCCATGAAATCGTTGAAGGACGGGCTGAACCGATCAACATAATCTGCGAAGCCCGGCTCAATCTGCACGGCATCAGAATCCATCTCCCACTCAAGATCATCTTCATCATCATCAAACTCGTCGGTTTGATGAACGGGCGCACCCGTCGCATCGTCGGGCTGATCAAAAATCGGTATCTGTCCGAAGCCATCGGTCGGTATCGAAAGGCCAGGAACTTGGTCCTCGAAGATCGCTGGATCGTCAGAGACGCTCGGCAGGGATATTCCGCTGTCAAGGGAGTCGTGGTCTAAGCCGTCTGTTGTTGATGGCGGAACAGATGTCTGAGCAGGCAAGCGGTAATAGAAATCATTATCAAGATAAAAGCCCGGCAAGACTTCTGCCCTGACATCGGCGGTCAGGCCTTCACTCTGCGACGAGAAGGTCCTCGTAATGTATCGGGCCAGAGACTGACTTGTAACAACGGTCCCTTTAGGGTGATCAAATGAACTCAACGCGTCACCCGAAAGGCCTTTCAGAAAATGGTGTGTAAATAGCGTGTAAGGAACGCCGCCATTCTCATCAGGATCATCGACATGCAGACTGAAATCACCGCCTTTGCTGGAATAGAACAGATCGACCTCAGCATAATCGGTAGATCCACCGCCTTTCGAGGTTATCGGGTTTCCGACAGGAAAGTGAGTGCTTGTTCCAATATTACTGCAAGCGTCTGAGATTATACAGATCTGTCCGCTTTCCAAATCAGTATTGTGCTTGCCAATATTGTAGGTTTTAAGGACCTTCAAACACTGGCTGACAGATAAGCACTGACCAGGATTTTGATCATAATTGGAGAGAAGCCAGAAGCGTTCATAGCCGTGCATGAGGCCATGCCCGACGAAGTAAACAATGATGCGATCGATGAAATCGCCTTCAAGGAATGCTTTCACCTCCCTGTTGATGCGGTCGACCGTAACGTCTTCGCCCTGTTCATCGGTTATACTGAGCACCCTGTAATCCCTGTCGGGACCGCCGTCTTCAAACCAGGCCTGCATATTCTTGGCGCTCGTTATTGCGCCGGGCAGATCGCCATACGTCCCGCTGCCCTTATAGTCAGAAACGGCTATGATAATGAGCGACTTGTCTCTGATCATTCTGCAACCTCAACTGTGACATCGCGCTAACACTCCTGAAATTGGAAATCAAAAGATGCGATTCCAAGCGCTCAATTCGGAGGACGTCTCGAAAGCGTAGAACTGTCAGCATACTAACTGAACAGTGCCGATCATTCCCGGTCCAGATCCTGAAATTCGATCGTCAGATCGTCATCGCGGGCGGCTTCCCAGACTTGCGCGTAAAAACGCTGATAGGTCCTTGCAGAATACAGGACCCGTTTGCCGGGAAAATCGGCCACGCCGAGGAGCAGACACCCGCTCGTGTCATCTTCTGTATTGCCAATATGGATCAGTATGTAGGTGAAGCCTGGCACGTCCCGGACCCACAGCATACCCTGATGGAGATCCGGAAAGCGGCTCAGATATCTCTGATGGAAACCACCAACTGTGCGTAGTGTGATGGCATATTCGCCTAGCGGAATGCGGGTTTCATCCGGCACTTTTTCAGCGCGATACTCATCTTCGAGACCATGACAGAAAAATTCATCATCGATGAAGATTTCGCTTATGGTGACGTCTTCATCGGACCAGATGCGATCAACACGTATTTTCATGTCGCCCCCACGCGGATCAGTTTCACATTGCTCTAGCACAAGATGCAGACAATCCGGAAACCGGTCGCGAGGATGATCTCAACACCCGCTCAATCGAAATCCTTTTTCCATTGCACGGACAGGCGCTGGCGTTCATTGGGCTGGGTCTCGGCTTCCAGCGAGATATTCTCGCGAACCTGCCACTCGACCGCGATACCGGGCGTGCCCTCGGCGGCGGTTCGCACCTCCAGATAGACATCGTCCGACAGATACTTCCCTGTTGTCAGCTGCGTCTGCCCGCCTTCATTCTGGCCGATCTCCAGCGTGTCCAGACCGACAGCGTCTTCCAATGTCCCGAACAGATCGAAACCCGATCCGCCGGACAGTTGCGTCAGCGCAGCCGCGAGGCGCGCAGTTTCGATGGCCGACAACTGTGTCGGCGAGCGCCCGAACAGAACACGGGACAGCACCTCGTCTTCCGGCAGCATAGGCTCCGCCGTCAGTTCGATCTCAGGCCGCTCAACCGTGCCTGTAACCTGAACGACGGCAGTCAGATCAGAGGTTCTGCGGATCGCTTCCAGGGCCAGAACCGATTGCAGAATATCGTCCCGCAAGAGTACGGAACTGTCGCGCAATTCAAATCGCTTGCCGAGGAAATCAAAGCGTCCACGCTCGATCATCATATCGCCCGTCACGACAGGATTGTCGAATGATCCGCGGACCGACGCATCCAGCCCCATGGAGGCGTTCAGCCCTCGCCCCCGCACCTTGATCCCGTTACTGGACAGGACTTTGATGTCGAGT
Source organism: Algimonas porphyrae (assembly GCF_041429795.1). Classification (NCBI taxonomy): domain Bacteria; kingdom Pseudomonadati; phylum Pseudomonadota; class Alphaproteobacteria; order Maricaulales; family Robiginitomaculaceae; genus Algimonas; species Algimonas porphyrae. The sequence goes on from NZ_CP163424.1 coordinate 2,660,944, forward strand.
TCAGTTGTCGCCGACGCAAAGCTCCGTGTACTTTCTTCCTGTTCCTCACCACCGAAATCAACTTCGAGAGTCGGCAATCCTGGCTTGGGCAGACGCGCAATATTCAGCGTAGCGTCCGTCACGCGCAGCTCCCCGGCCAGACGCAGCAACTCCGCTGTTCGGGACAGGTTGAGTTCGCCGCTGACTTCGGCCTCGACCTCGCCGCGATCAATCACGCGCAGTCGGGTTGCCTGAATGTCAACGGTTCCGGTCCCTTCGCCAACGCCCATCCGGCCCGACCCCGACAGGCGTCCGCCGTCGACACCCTCTGCTGAAAGCGTTGGGACCGAAATGGTTTCGCCGGACAGCTCAGCCGTAATGGCGATATTTTCCAGCCGCAGCCCCAGCGCACCCTGTTCAAACAGACCCTTCGTCAATGCGATGCGTCCTGTCAGATCGGACCGCGACATCGGGACAGTGAATCGCAGCTCTGTGTCGACCTGACCCGCAACGTCTGTGCGCGGTGGCAGGAATATCTCGACGAGAGGCCCCACTTCACCGCGGAAATTGGCTTCGCCCTGCAGCGGCGCTTCCGGCGGCCACTGCAGAAAAGGCGCACGGACGAAAGTCTGCACCGGTCCGGCGAGCCTTGCCTGTCCGGACAGTCCGCCTTCCGTCGCCTCCATCGTGGCGAGAAGACGCTGATCCGACAGTTCGATACGCGCCAGCAGTGAAATCGGCTCCGACTGGCTGATCGGGCTGCGCAAGTCATTCAGCCGGAGCGCAGCCTGACCCTCGAGCGCATTATCGACGAACAGAAAGCGGGCGTTCCCCGAGACCGTGCCTTCCGTCGCCGGTCGCGCCACAAGCCGAGCCAGCGACGCGACGGTAAGATCCTCCACATCCAGGCTGATCCCCCCATTCGCACCCGTATCGACCGTCATCACCAGCCTCCCGCCCAGACCGTCTGCATTGGCGGCCAGCGCCCAGCCCCCATCGCGTTGTTGCACTGAGGCGTCTCCCGTCAACGTCTGCGATCCGACACCAAGCGTGAACTGCAATTCTGCGCGCGTCGTGTCGACCGTAAGATCGGCCAGACCAGTCGTTTGCAGCGTCAGCGGCCGTTCGAGATCATTGAATATGGTCAGGGCGGTCGCATCGATTTCAAATGCCACCGCCTCGCGCGGTCCCTGGGCAATGATCCGGGCCTGACCGTCCTTCAATCGGCCCACCTCCATGCCGGTGAGAACCACATCCACATCGACGCGCGCATCGCCAAACAGAATCTGCCCTTCGATCGATTCCGCCGGGATAAGCGGGCTTGAGCCTGACAGGGTAAGATCTGCACGAAGCGCGGCAATATCACCGCCTGAACCCGATAGTGTGCCACGGGTCCGCAGATCGCCCAGCGAGCCTTCTAGCTCGGTCACGGTCCAATTACCGCTATCCTGCACGACTGAACCCTGCACGGAGACGGGGCCCTGCTCGCTCTGCGCATCGACCGTGCCCGACGCCTCGATGACCCCGTCCGAATATGTGCCCGTCGCATCGATCACTGCATCGGACATTTTCAGCGCCCCTGTTATCAATGTCTGCGCGGATAATTGCGTGTCGAAGTTCAGCCGTTCGGCTGGACCTGACACTGTGGCTTTGCCGGATATCGTCTCCGCCGAAAGTGCGGCAAACATATAGCGATCCGCACGGTAATCTGCGTTCACCGAAACCTCGCCGTCACGCCAGTTGCCCGTGCCCGACGCTGTGAACAGGCTGTTGCCCAACGTGAACTGTGGCACGCGCACCTGTCCGTCCGTGAAGCGTAGCCGGGCGCGGTAATCGACGGGTTCCGTGACCAGCGGCGCGACCGCGTCAGCCAGGCCGACAATCTGACGTGCTTGACCGGACAGATCGATTACGGGGCCGCCCGGCGTCCGCCGAAGGGACGCATTGCCGCTCAGCTGCGCGGCAGGGCCCTCACGCAATATCGACGTATCGATCGTGTAGCGTCCGTCTAGCGTGCTTTGCATCGGATCGTTCAGACCGATCTGCCCCCGTCCCGCGAACGCCAGTCCCGGCAGATCAACATTGGCGCGCGACAGCGCCACGCGCCGCGCTTCAAGGTCATACTGTCCAGAGACGGTTACGCGCGCGCCGTCAGCCCGTTGCGCCGGCGAATCCGAGGCCTGCCCCGTCAGATCGGCATCGAAGCGCAGCTGCGAGGCCTCGAGCCTGAGAGAGACGGGACCCGTCAGGCGATCGACGCGGTAATCCTGATAGCGAAGCGCGCGCGCATCCACGCGCCCATCGAATGTGTAGGCCTCGCCCAGCACGGCCTGACCGCTCGCCGTCAGCGAGGCAATCGCAATGCCGTCAAGATCGAAACCCTGGAGTGGATCCGTCGCATCCAGTGACAGCATGTCCAAGCGGATTGTGCTGCCGTCCTGCTGGCCTGTGGCATCCAGCGTAAGCTTAGGGGCCTGAAGGGCCAGAACCGCCTGTGCTGACTCGTCGAGCGGCCATATTGCGTCGACAGTCGTGCGCCCGCCCAGAAACGGGACCGCCTGTTCCATCAGCGGAAGTCGGGATGGGTCGATCGTTCCGGAGATACCGACCTGGGACTGGCTGCGCGTGATTTGAAGATCGGCGAGATCACCGCCGTCCGTCCGCGCGACCAGCGTAGTCTCGGACCCTTGTGTGCTGACATCCGCTGTCACGCCCTGACCGTCAGCCAGTTGCAACAGGCCAGCGATCAGGCCTCCAGGTGGGCCATCAATATCGGCTGTGCCCGACAGAACCAGCAGAGGCGACCAGGCCAGGTCGGCGTCAATCCGATCACCCTGATCGGACCGGGCCGTCATCAGCGCCGTTCCGCCATCTGGACTATGGCGCAGCTGGCCTGAGGCGGACAGGTCAATCGACCGCCCGATGACCGGCTCTGCGACACGGATATCCGGCAGATCGATGTTCCGAATGTCGAACGTCGTCACGGACGGATCTTCCCCTGACCCGCTCGGTATCAGAACGGGTCTTTGCAGAACCTCCATTTCCCCGACGCGCACATCTTCAATATGCAGCGTCTTCGATAGCAAAGCGCGCGGAGACCAACTGATCGTTACGTCCCGAACGATCAGCCAGGCTCCGTCCCTGCCCATCACCTGCAATTCATCGATAGAGAAACTATCCAGTAGCGATCCATTCAGGCCGTCCAGTTCCACGCTCTGGCCTGCAAATTCCATTTCCTCGACTGTCGCTTCGACGAAGTTCCGCCCCGCATCGCTGCGGATCCACAGCCAGACAATGATGATCGCCAGCATCATCAAGCCGATCACGGCGAGCGCGGTAAGGCCCAAGCGTCTGGGCCATGGATTGGAAACGGGTTCCGACATTAGAAAGCCTGACCGATCGAAATATAGACCTGCACAGCCTCATCCCGATCCGACGGATTTAACGGCGTCGCAATATCCAGCCGTAACGGACCTGCCGGAGTCATGTAGCGGACGCCGACACCGAGCCCGACCCGCAAATTGTCGAATGTCGGATATTCCGTGTCCGAGACACTGCCCGCATCGAGAAACGCCACGGCACCTATCGTGTCTGTAATCCGGGCCCGGCCTTCAATGCTGGCTTCGGACAAGCTGCGCCCGCCCAGCGGGACGTCATCGGCGTCAAACGGACCGATCGCCTGAAAGGCGTAGCCCCGTACGGAGCCACCACCACCAGAGAAAAACCGGTCATCTGCCGGCACGTCGGTCGCCTTTGCGCCGACAAGTGTGCCGAGACGGAGACGCCCGGCAAACACGTAACGGCCCTCAGGCGAGAGCGGTAGGTAGTAGCGTCCCTGCGCGACGGCTCTGACATAGGGGCTGTCGGGGCCATCGGGCGAGAAAGCATAGGTGGGGCGAATACGGCCTTCTGCGCGCCAGCCCTTGCGCGGGTCGAGCAGCGAGTCGGCGCGATCGAACAGGACCGATCCGTTGAGCGCCAGCACCTGGAAGTCCTTGCGCGCGCTTTCTCCGGACTGGCGGATATAGCGGGCTTCGACGCCGTAGCTATACTGGAATTGCGGGCCCTTGATGACCTCGATGCCTGCGCCGATCTTGCCGGTCTGCTGGTTGAACGCATCCGTGTCTTCATCGAAGACCGAAGCGAACAGGTTCAGCCCCTGTCCATATCCCAGCTGATTGGGACGGCGCCAGACCACATCCAACCCGATTTCGCGTTGCGCCAGCCGCGCGGTGCCGATTAGCAAGTCCCCCCGACCCGTCAGATTGCGGCGCAGCAACTCCGCATCAATGCCGAAGCCCTCCGATGTATCGAAGCCCGCACCGAGGGTCAGCGTGTTGCGTTTGCGCTCAGTCAGACGCAATTGGACATCCCGCACCTCGGTCCCGTCGGGCAGCGTTTCGGACGGCTCGTCCGACAGCTTCGCCAAGGCGGTGTTGAACAGGCGTGTTTCCGCCAGTCGCGCATTGTATAGGGCCAGCTCGGCAGGATCGAACAGCGTTCCCGTCTCTATCGGGTTGATCCTGAAAAGGTATTTGTCGCGCGTCCGTAAACCATCCGGAATGATGATGTCGCCGAACTGGACGCGCGGACCAGCACGGACTGTGTAACGGACGCTGATCGTCTTACCCTCCTTGTCGCCGATAACCTCGCGCCCGATAACTTCGGCGTAAGGATAGGCCGCGTCCCGCAAGGCCCGACCGATCAGCCGTTCCTGATCAATCACTTCGGCGGACACGGCCGGCATACCCGGCTGCATCGATATGGCGGTCCGCGCTGTCTCGACATCCTCGTCCTGTGGGGGATAGCCGACATAGCGGATCAGCAATTGCCGCACGACAAATTGCGCCCCCGGGTCGACCGTCAATTCAGGCCGCGCCTGATCTCCCTCACCAACGACGGCCATGTCGATTTTGGGATCGAAATAGCCATAGGCGTTCAGGATGCCTTCGACGGTCGCGCGCGCGCGACGGGCCTGCCGTCTGGCATGGAGTTCGCTTTCGGCGTCGGGCTCTTCGGGCAGGCGTTCCGTGATCTGCTCGCGCACATCCTCGGGCACGGTGTCGGTATAGTTGATCTTGACCGGATAGGCGAACGCCGTCGACCCGCAGAATGCGAGCAGCATCAAGATCACAATAGATAGACAATACCGCATTCAATTCGACCGTTACGCCGCCCCTGTCGCTTTTTAAATGCTTTATTCGGTAAGGTGTTCCCGCGCTGGACAAACTCTTCCATCCTCGTCATGAACCGTGAATGAGCGCCCGCGATACGAACCTTGTCAACCGGGTGTCATACGGCGTCGGTCACGCCATGATCAGTGCGAAGAATATGCTCTTCCACTTCTTCTTTCTGTTCTATTTTGCCAATGTTCTGGGCCTTCCAGAATGGCAGGTCCTGGCCGCCACATTCCTCGCCATCATCATTGATGCCGTGTCCGATCCAGTGATGGGACAGATCAGCGACAATACGCGCTCCCGCCGCTGGGGCCGTCGCCATGGCTGGATCCTGATCTCCAGCATTCCAACGGCTGCTGCTCTGACCCTGCTGTTCAGTCCGCCAGAGGGGATGAGCGAAGGCGCACTGTTTGTCTGGATGGCAGGATTCATGATCGGAACCCGCATTCTGATCACGGGGTATACCGTGCCTTACTTCGCGCTCGGTGCGGATATGAGTTCGCATTATGACGAGCGCACATCGATTGTCGGCCTTCGCACCATATTCGAGAATATCTTCAACCTGCTGGTCTTCATACTCGCCTTTGTTGTCTTCCTGCCGGATCGGGACGGGCTCGAAGACGGCATGCTGTATGAGCCCGGCTATGCAGGACTGGCGCTGTCGCTGGGTCTGGTCGGCATGATCGCCGCCCTATTGATGAGTGCAGGCACATGGAACCGCATTCCCAGCACGCAACCGCATAATTGGGATCCCGGCAAACCCTGGTACGCCGCCTTCATCAATCTGCGCGAAGCGCTAGGTTACAGCGAATTCCGGACATTGACCCTCGGCTTTTCTCTGCTGGTCATGCTCTATTCGACGATCAGCCAGCTTTCGCTCTTCGTCGGAGTATATGTCTGGCGGTTCGACCAGGCCGAAAAGCTGATCACCTCCCTCGTACCGTTTCTTGTAATCATTCCTGCCGCCATTCTAGCCGATCAGGTATCGCGCCGCGCCGATAAGCGCGAAGCGGCGCTTTGGCTGACCTGGTTGTTCGGCCTGTCCTTTTCACTTCCTTTCGCGCTCTATCTCGTCGGCTTCATTCCGCCGATCGGATCGACGGGCTTGCTCGTCCTCGTCGCCGTTTGTAGCGGGCTCGGCTATGCCGGCATGGTCGGCGCGCTGATGTTGTCCTATTCGATGATGGCCGATGTGTCCGACCTGATGACGGTCAATACGGGCCGGAAACGTGAAGGCCTGCTATTCGCCGCCTTCACCTTCGCCAACAAATTGGCCTTCGCCGGCGGACTGGTCATGGCCACGATCGGGCTCACGCTGATCGATCTACCGGATGCAGCCCTGCCGAGCGATGTCGACAATAGCACGACGCGTCTGCTGGCGATCTATTCCGTCGTCATCAATCTGGCACTGGCCGGCTTGGCTTGGGCTGCCTATCGGCGCTACGCGCTTAGTCGCGCACGCCATCTGCGCCTACAGGAGCAGCTCCGCAAGGCGCGCCCGGTGGAAAGCGGCGTCGCCGAATTGTGAGGCGGCGAACATGGCGACGCGGCGATAGAGCTGCGCGTCGCAATCATAGGTAAAACCAAAGCCGCCATGGAATTGGATCGACCGGTCGGCGGCGTAGGACAGCGCCCCTCCCGCCTTGGCATTGGCCATGCGGACCGCGATCTCGCCCTCGCCCTGTCTCTCGACATGGGTCGCCGCCGCGTAGAGTAGTGAGCGCGCCCCTTCCGCCCCCATAAACGCATCCACGGTGGGGTGCTTGAGCGCCTGGAAGGCGCCGATCACCTTGCCGAACTGTTTGCGGGTTTTAAGGTAGTCCACCGTGTAGTCCACGCAGGCCATCGCCGCACCGGACAGTTCCGCCGCCTGAAGCAGGTTGGCGACCAGTTCGATGCGATCGAGCGCCGCAGAGGTCAGCTCAGCAGGCATGAGCCAGATTGCGTCAATCTCCGGCACATCGAAACGGTAGGACCGCTTGGTCTCGTCGATGATCGTTTCGCGCCGCGCCTCGATGGTGTCGCGCGGAATGAGCGCCAGACGGGTCTGGCCGTCATGCTTCACGGTTGTCACGACGATCTCCGCCGCGTTGAGGTTCAGCACAAAGGTCTTGGTCTCGCCGGTGACGGCATCGAGTTCCCACGCCCCGCTCGGCTCGAACAGGGCGACGGTCGCGACGGTGCCGCTCGACAGCTTCGGCAGCCACTCCGCTTTCTGCGCGTCGGAGCCGCCATGCAAGATGGCCTGCGCCGCGAGCGTGGTGGACGCGTAAGGCGAATTCATGAGGTGCTTGCCCATGGCTTCCGCGATGGGGACGACGTCCGCCAGCTCCAGTCCCAGCCCACCCTGGTCTTCCGGGATGGCGATGCCGAGCCAGCCCAGCTCGGCCATCTCGGCCCAGACCGCTTCGTCATAGCCGCGTTCATCTTCGAGTAGGGCGCGGACCTTCGAGACCGGGCTTTTTTCGCCGCAGAACTTCATCGCCTGATCGCGCAGTTCGGCCTGCATTTCCGTCAGGGCGATTTTCGCCAGATGAGCTGTCATTGCCCCACCCCTACCGTGTTTTCGGCAGGCCGAGCACATGCTCCCCCACGATGTTGCGCTGGATCTGCGACGTGCCGCCGCCGATCGTGGCCGAGAAGGCATTCAGATAGGAGCGCTGCCAGTAACCGTCTTCACGACTGCCCGCCTCGCCGACATAATAGCCGCTTTGCGCGCCCTCCAGTTCGAGGGCCAATTCGCCGGTTTCACGCGCATATTCGGTGAATTGCAGCTTGCTCAGCATGGGCAGGGCGAAAGGCCTCTCCATTACCAGCGGCATGATCTTGGCGCGTTCGCGGTTCGCCATCATGGCCTGCCCTTCGATCATTTGCGCCATCAGCCGGTCGCGCATGACCGGATCTTCCAGAGCGGGCTGGCCATTGCGGGTCGCGCGCTTCGCAAGCCCCACCACTTCCAGCGGATCGGTCTGGCTGATCGTGTAGCCACCGGCCTGCCCGCCGCGCGCGCCGCGTTCATATTCGAGCGTTCGCATGGCCACTTTCCAGCCCTCGCCCTCTTGGCCCATCAGCGTGTCAGCCGGAATGCGGGCATCTGTAAAGAAGGTCTGGGTAAAGCCATATTCACCCGTCAGCTTGCGGATCTTGGTCGTCTCGACGCCCGGTATGCGCATCGGTGCGAGGAAGAAGGACAGGCCCGCATATTTGTTCGGCGCGTCGAAATCGGTTCGCGCCAGCAGGATCATATATTTCGCGTAATTGCCCTGCGTCGTCCAGGTTTTGGATCCATTGAGCACATACTCATCACCGTCACGGACCGCTTTGAGCTGCGCATTGCCGAGGTCGGAGCCATTGTCCGGCTCGGAAAAGCCCTGACACCAGATATCGTCGGCCGACAGAATGCCCGGCAGGTATTTTCGCTTCTCGTCTTCGGTGCCTGTATCAAGGATCAACGGACCCGCCCATCCAATACCGATGGCGTTGAGCATGATCGGCACATTATATTTGCGCATGACCCGGGTTGCGGCGTCCTGATGTTTCTGCGTCAGTCCGCCGCCGCCATAGTCCGTCGGCCAGTGCGCACCGAGATAGCCGGCGCGGTAGACCTGGTTCTGCCAGTCGCGCAGAAAGTCGAACTGCTCATCTGTCCCGACCTCCATAAAGGTCAGCGGCAGCATGAACGGCACGCCGCGAGGCGTGTGCTCAGCAAACCAGGCGTCTGCCTGAGCAGCGAAGTCCTCGACCGAGATCATGCGCGCAGTCCCTTCACGAATACTATCAATCCCCTCAGGCCGACCCTTCGTTGCGATCCGTTTCACGGATCACGGGCGCTTCGACGGCCTGTACATCTCCTGCCGCTGTGACTGGCCGATAGGGTTGGGGGGGTGAGCTCACCGATCAAAACGGTGAGAGCGGATATTTGTCAGGCCTTACGTAAACAGCATCGTCAGCGTTTCGGCCACAAGCGCAGGCTTGTCTTCGCCTTCGATTTCGACCGTAACTTCCTGCGTCAGCAGATGCTGACCCGGGGCCTTTTCGTCATAACCCGTCAGCTTGAAATGGCCGCGTACCTTCTTGCCATTCTTGACAGGGGCGAGGAAGCGCAGCTTGTTGAGGCCGTAATTCACACCCATCCGCGCGCCCTTTACCGAGGCGGCTGCATCGCCGTAGCTCATCTCAGGGATGAGCGAGAGCGTCAGAAAGCCATGCGCAATCGTCGTGCCGAATGGCGTCATTTTGGCCATGTCCGGATTGACGTGAATGAACTGATGATCGCCCGTACATTCAGCGAATGTATTGATCCGGTCCTGATCGACCTCGATCCAGTCAGAGACCCCCATAGTCTCACCGATTTTGCTCTCGATTTCATCCGCTGCAAAGGCTGGCATGTCATTCTCCCATATGGTGCCGCTTCGCGGCTCTTTTATTGGGGTCTCCCCCTCCGCCCCTACGGGGCACCTCCCCCTGTCCGGGGGAGGAACAAAAATCAAGGTCCTCCCCTGACAGGGGGAGGTGGCACGACGCGCTTTAGCGCGAGTGACGGAGGGGGAGACAGAGATACTGCCTTCGCATTAGTGAAGCCCTCTTCTAAAATCTGTTCGCCTTGGCATGCTCATTCTGATGATAGGCCGCGTCGCCCAGCAGTTCCTGCAACACGCGGACGCGCTTCAGGAACAGGCCGATATCATATTCGTCCGTCATGCCGACACCGCCATACATTTGCACGCCTTCCAGCGCAGCCAGCTTGGCGACATCACCCAATTTGGACTTCGCCATGGAACAGTAGCGCCCTGCCTTGTCATCACCTTCATCCAGCGCCGTGAGCGCACCGAGGACGGCGGAACGGGCGATTTCGAGTTCGGAGTAGAGATGGCTCGAACGGTGCTGGAGCGCTTGGAAGGACCCGACCGGCACGCCGAACTGCTTGCGCTCCTTGATATAGTCGACAGTCGAACGAAACGCTTCGCTGCCAGCACCAAGCAGTTCCGCCGCGACGATCCCGCGTCCGGCTGCCAGCATCTTGTTCAGCGCAGCCTCCGCATTTGTCTCGCCGATCAGCGCGTCGCCATCAACTTCGACATCGATGAGATCGATCCGCGCCGCATTGTGGGCATCAACCATAATGGTACGCTCGATTGCGACGCCTTTGGCTTTGGGATCGACGAGGAAGAAGGCGATCCCGTCTTCGGTTTTGGCGGCCACGATCAGTTGGTCCGCAACGTGACCGTCCACGACCATGGCTTTCGCGCCATTCAGCTTGAAGCCGTTGCCGGACTTTTCCGCCGTCGTCTCGATCCCAGCCGGATTGTGCTTCGGACCCTCGTCCAGCGCGACGGCCATGACCGTCTCGCCTGACGCGATTTTGGGCAGCCACGCGCCCTTCTGAGCGTCGGACCCGGCCTCGCGCAGCACGGTCGCGGCGAGGATAGCGGTGGACAGGAAGGGCGAAGCCGTCAGATTCCGCCCCATTTGTTCCGCCAGCAGGCCTGCCGCCTGAAAGCCCATATCGACACCGCCATGGTCCTCGGGGATTGCGATACCCGCAAAGCCCATCGCGGCCATCTCGGACCAGAGCGCCCGGTCGAAACCGGTCTCGTCATTCGTGTCGCGCAGCTCGCGCAGAGCTTTCACGGGCGCTTTTTCCGCAAAAAAGCCTTCCGCCGTATCGCGGAGCATCACTTCGTCTTCGTTCAGGACCAGGGCCATATTGGCGTTCCCCAATTATCGTTGTTCGTTGAACCGCTGATGGTGCGACGGTTCGCTATTTTCGCATCACGCGAAAATCTGGGCTCCGCCCGACCGCTTACGCGCCCGGCAATCCCAGAATATGCTTGCTGATGATGTTCAACTGGATCTCGGACGTCCCGCCTTCGATCGAATTCGCCTTGGTCCGCAGCCAGCTTCGGGCCAGCTTGCCATCCTTACTCCGCTCGGACTCCCATTCCAGACCGTCGTGACCGGCAGCGTCCATCATGAGTTCGAATTTCCGCTTATTCAGCTCCGTGCCGTAATATTTCAGCATGGAACTGTCCGCGCCCATGGACTGGCCCGCCTTGGACTCGGCGAGCTTGCGCGCCATCGTCAGACCAAACGCCCAGTCATCGATTTCGGCTTCGGCGATCTTGGCTCTCAGCATCGGATCGGAGAGACGATCGCTCTCGTCCAGACCCAGGCTCATCGCCGCGACTTCGTGCAGCGGGCGCATCGTATCATTGCCCGCACCGATGCCCTCACGCTCATGCGTCAGCAGATATTTCGCGATGGTCCAGCCTTTATTTTCCTCGCCGACAAGGTTCTTTTTCGGCACTTTCACATCGTCGAAGAAGGTCTCGCAGAAAGGCGACCGACCCGAGATCAGCTTGATCGGACGGGCTTCGACACCCGGCGTTTCCATATCGAACAGGACAAAGGAAATGCCGTAATGTTTGCCTTGCGTATTGTCTGTCCGCACGAGGCAGAAAATCCAGTCGGCCTTGTCGGCGTAGGAGGTCCAGACCTTCTGGCCGTTGACGATCCAGTGATCGCCCGCATCTTCGGCCTTGGTCGCAAGGCTGGCCAGATCGGACCCGGCATTCGGCTCCGAATAGCCCTGGCACCAGCGAATTTCGCCGCGCGCGATCTTGGGCAGATGCTCGGCCTTCTGCTCAGCATTGCCGAACTTCAGCAGTGCCGGGCCCAGCATCCAGATACCGAAGCTCGTCAGGGGAGAGCGCGCCTTGATACGCTTCATCTCGGATAGCAGAACCTTCTCTTCCGCGCGGGAGAGGCCAGCGCCTCCATATTCGGTCGGCCAGGTCGGAACCGTCCAGCCCTTTGCGGCCATCCGCTCCAGCCAGAGTTTCTGCGCTTCGGACTGGAATTCGAAATTGCGTCCGCCCCAGCACACATCCGTGTCGCCCGTAATCGGCGTGCGCATCTCGTCCGGGCAATTGTCCGCGAGCCACTCGCGGACGTCGCCGCGGAAGTCTTCCAGATCTGTATCGCTCATTTGACGAACTCTCCATTCGCAATGCGGGTCAGGAATTTTGCGCCCTGTTGCCCGCCATTCGTGAATTCCTCCATGCCCTCATTGGACGCGATCGCATCCCAATGGGCCGCAACATTTTCAGCCGTGGCGTCCTCTTCGGCAAAATTGACGCCTTTTGTTTCGAACACTTTGGTCAGCGCATAGCCGCCAGCGCCCGCGGCGAGGATAACGCGGTTGGGCGCGTCATCGCAGGCCAGATAGACGAGGCCCTGGCTGACCGGTTCGACCTTCAGCTTTTCCAGAATTTCCTCCGGCATCAACCCTTCCGTCATGCGCGACCGTGCCGTCGGCGAGAGCGTGTTCACGCGGATGTCGTATTTCGCCCCTTCGAGGCAGAGCGTGCGCATGAAGCCGGACAGGCCCGCCTTGGCCGCGCCGTAATTGGTCTGACCGAAATTGCCGTACATGCCCGAGCTGCTGGTCGTCATGACGATGCGACCGAACTTGTTTTCCTTCATGTGGTTCCACACCGCCTTGGTGCAGGTCGCCGAGCCGTGCAGATGAACATCCACGACGAGTTTCCAATCTTCCAGGGTCATCTTGGAGAAGGACCGGTCCCGCAGAATACCGGCATTATTGACGAGAATATCGACCTTGCCAAAGCGCTCAATGGCCTCGGCCACCATCGCCTCGACCTCATCCTGTTTGGTTACGTTCGCGCCATTGGCGATGGCTTCGCCGCCCATCGATTCGATTTCAGTCACGACCTTCTGCGCCATGGTTTCGGACCCGCCCGTACCGTCCACAGCGCCGCCCAGATCATTGACGACGATTTTCACGCCGCGCGCGGCCAATGCCAGTGCGTGCGAGCGGCCTAGCCCCCCACCGGCTCCGGTAATGATCGCAACGCGATTGTCGAAAGTTATGGCCATGATGGGTCCTGTAATTGAGGGGTTTGGGTGTGGTTATGTGTGTATGGGTTCATAGGAGCAGCGGAAGGCGCCGCATATGTGATTACAAGGTGTCGTCTGCCTCACCCATCGGGAAGAAACCAAAGCCTTTGCCAAACCGGGCAAATCGACGTTTAGGCAGCTCGACGATCTCACGAAAATATACTTTGGCGAGACCTGTCGTATCATCGGGATGTTTGGTACCGAGTTCACCTTGTGCCTTGAGCTTTGCGAGACATTGTCTCTCCGCATCATCCGGGCTTGCAGCGCGTATCCATCGTGTCGTGACAAAGCCCATTCGTTCCGGACCGTCTCCAAAATCGAGGAGGAAATTCTCCCCCTCGATCAGACACCGATAGATCGGCATAGTTCTAAGCGACTTCAAACAAACCAGCCGCGCCCATGCCGCCGCCGATGCACATCGTGCTGACGACATATTTCGCGCCGCGGCGTTTGCCTTCGATCAAGGCGTGAGCGCTCATGCGCGCGCCGCTCATGCCGTAGGGGTGGCCGATCGAGATCGCGCCGCCATTGACGTTGAGCTTTTCCATCGGAATGCCGAGCGTATCGGCGCAATAGAGCACCTGCACGGCGAAGGCCTCGTTCAGCTCCCACAAGTCGATATCGTCCATCGTCAGTCCGGCCCGAGCCAGCAGCTTCGGCACCGCATAGATCGGGCCGATGCCCATTTCGTCCGGTTCCAGACCCGCCACGGCCATGCCGCGATAATAGCCGAGCGGTTCCAGACCGCGCTTTTCCGCCGTCTTGGCGTCCATCAGGACCGACACGCTTGCCCCGTCTGAGAGTTGCGAGGCATTGCCCGCCGTGATCGTCTTGTCCGGACCCAGTACGGGTTTCAGCCCTTGCAGGCCTTCCAGCGTGGTGGATGGGCGATTGCCCTCATCCTTTTCCAGCGTCACATCATGTTCGGAAATTTCCTTGGTTTCCTTATCCATGACTTTCATGGTGGAGGCTAGCGGGACGATCTCGTCATCGAATGCACCGGCCTGTTGCGCGGCGTGAGTCCGCTGCTGGCTCATCAGGGAGTATTCGTCCATCCGGTCACGGCTGACATTGTAGCGCTCTGCAACAACTTCCGCCGTCTGCAGCATCGGCATATAGGCCGCGGGATGTTTGGCGATGACAGCCGGATCGGGGGCGACCCGCATCTCTGGCGTCTGCACCATGGAAATGCTGTCCACACCGCCGCCAATGGCAATGTCCATCTCGCCGCACATGATCTTGCGCGCGGCAATGCCGATCGCGACCATGCCGGAAGAACACTGTCGGTCCACGCTCATGGCCGGAACAGTGACGGGCAAGCTGGATGCCAGAACCGCATTCCGCCCGACCGTGACCTGCACGCCTTGTTGCAGCGCGCAGCCCATGACCACATCTTCGACTTCAGCCCCATCAATGCCGGCCCGCTTGACCGCATGATCGATACAGTGACCCGCAAGGCTCGGAGACGGCGTCGCGTTGAACGCCCCACGATAGGCCCGGCCAATCGGGGTGCGGGCGGTGGATACGAGGACGGCTTCGCGCATGAGGGATCTCCTGATTAAGTCATGCGCCTTTTAAGGGTCACAGCCGACTTGTCCAGTTGACGTTAACGTAAAGGTCGGCACGATCCCGTGATCTGGCTTTTTCAAGCGCCCTACCCTACAGCGCGCCCATGAACACGATTGAGATAATTCGCGACTCCGGCTGGGCGACGATCTGGCTGAACCGGCCCGACAAGCGTAACGCCATGAACGATCCCATGATCGACGCATTGATGGCGGCCTTTGCCGAATTGGGCGCGGATCAGACCGTACGCGGGGTTACGATGCGTGGGCGGGGCGGCTTCTTCTGCGCCGGCGGCGATCTGAACGCCTTCCAGGTCTACCAGTCTGACGCAAAAACGCTGGCCGAAACCGCCGCCTTCAATCGCCGTATCGGCACCATGCTGGATGCGTTCAACCACCTGCCCAAAACCACGCTGGTACTGGTCGAAGGCGCGGCAATCGCTGGCGGGCTCGGCCTGATGTGTTGCGCCGACGTCATCGCGACGACGCCGGACGCCAAATTCAGCCTGACCGAGACCATGATCGGCATCCCGCCGGCCCAGATCGCGCCTTTCGTTGTGGGGCGCGTCGGACTGTCCACGGCTCGCCGGATCATGCTGACCGGGGCGCGCTTCGACGGTGCGGAGGCGACGCGACTGGGTCTGGCGGACTATGCAACGGACGAGCTGGATGCAGTCGAAGCGTCCGTGCGCAAGGGGGTATTGAAATGCGCACCCGGCGCCAATGCCGCAACCAAAGCGCTGATCCTCGGCAGCACCACCCTGTCGCGTGACGAAGCGCTGGATCGCGCCGCCGACAGTTTTGCCACCTGCCTGCGCAGCGATGAAGGCCGCGAAGGCGTGGCGAGCTTTCTGGAAAAGCGGAAGCCGGACTGGTCACGTTAGGGCCGGTTCCTGCCTTCCATTTCCTCGCATCACCGAGCTTAACTCGGTGATCCATCTCCCGACCCTGTCGGTCAGCTCGACCGTTTTGTGATGGATCCCGGATTAAGTCCGGGATGAGCGAGGTGGAGCGGGTTTAGGTAAACCAATCCCCGTCCATGCCGTTCAGTGCAGCTTCCGTTTCAGTCACCTACCGCCAATCCCACAAACCTAATCCACCCCCTCCCAATTCCATGCTTTCTTACGCTCGTCCGTCACGGACACGGGGTGGGGCATAACCCTCGGTGTGGCGGATCGGTGTGAGGGCCGGACCTCTCGTGCGGGCGGACGTGCCTGCTTCAAGCTTTGCCCCGTGAAGGCAAGGCGCGCGGGGTCTGGCGGGACCGTGCCGGGATCTATGCAGCCCGATGCGCCCTTTATGTCTCATCCGTGTTTGACGCTGGGCCTGTATCGGCTGCGCGTGAGCCAAGCATCTCGTCCGGGCACGTTCACCCGGTCGGGTTAGGCCGCGGTACGATATGGGGTGGGCGACAAGTGCGGATGACGGTGTGAGCCAATCACCGCGCGCGGGCTCTGTCTTGCGACGAAACGGTATTTCTCTTTTGCTCCGGTCACGGGGCACAGCCCGCGCCTCGTGTCGCTTCTGACGATGAGGGTTCAGATCAAGTCTGATGCCGGTGACCGCCTCCGGTTGGAGAAGGGCGGCTGCCTGCAGACCGACCCGTCATCATAGCTCTGCGGCCAATCGCCTTGGCCGGGATGACGAGGGAGAGAGGGCGCGGCCCATGTGCGCGGCAGGACATATGCCCGTGCCGACTTGAACAAATCTGCGAGGTCCCTATCCAGCGGCGCACACGCTTTTTCGAAGGAACTGACTTTGCCGCTAAATGTCGTCTTTATGGGCACACCCGAGTTTGCCGTGCCGAGCCTGGCCGAGATCGTGGCGAATGGGCATCATGTCGTGCGGGTCTATACGCAACCGCCGCGCAAGGCCGGGCGTGGGCAGAGCCTGACGAAATCACCGGTGCACCAGTTTGCCGAAATCATGGGTCTACCGGTCGAAACCCCGGAAAGCTTTCGCAAACCATCCGTGATTGACGGGCTGGAAGCACTCAAGGCCGATATCGCCTGTGTCGTCGCCTATGGGCAGATCCTGCCGCAACGCGCACTGGATGCGCCCACCCACGGATGCCTGAACCTGCATGCGAGCCTACTGCCGCGTTGGCGCGGGGCCGCCCCGGTGCAGCGGGCCATCATGGCGGGTGACAGTCAGACCGCGGCGCAGATCATGCAGATGGAAAAGGGCCTCGATACAGGCGCTATTCTGCTGTCCGAAACCGTCCCGATCCGCCCGATCGATACGGCGGCCACATTATTTGACCGGCTTGCGCAGACAGGCGCGCAAATGTGGCCGCGCGTGCTCGGCGCGGTCGAACGCGGTGCCTTGTCCCCCACGCCGCAACAGGGCGAGCCGACCTATGCGCACAAGATCGACAAGGCCGAGGCCCGGATCGACTGGACGCGCAGCGCGCACGAGCTCGACTGTCTCATTCGCGGCCTATCGCCTTTTCCCGGCGCTTGGTGCGAGATGGGTGGAAAACGCGTCAAAGTGCATCTGGCCAAGCCGGAAAACGGCACAGGCCAGCCCGGCGAGGTATTGGACGATGATCTGTTGATCGCCTGCGGTACGGGCGCCTTGCGCCTGTTACAGGTTCAGCCCGCCGGAAAGGGGAAAATGAACGCAGACGCCTTCAGGCAAGGGACACCGGTAGCCAAAGGCGAAACTTTGCCATAAGTTAAGCAGATGACTGCAAGACAATTTGAAGATTATCACGGATATTCCATCGTCCACAACCATCAGGGGGCCCGGCTGCTGACCGGGGATGGCGGCCTCGCCCATCCGGACACGTTCGACGATCTGGCCAGTGCCAAATCCTGGGTCGACAGCCATCTGGATGGATTGAAGGAGGATCGACGGGCGAGCCACATCGGCACCGTCGAAGGCTATCTGGAGGCGCTGAACACCCAGACACCGAGCAAGAAGGACTATCTGATGCTGAGCGCCCACGCCGCCGCGCCGGAACGCCGGATGAGCGCTCAGGATCTTGCCGATCTGGTCGGCTGGAAACGCGACACGTCGGCCAAGGCGCATTACAGCAAGCTCGGCAAACGTATTGCCGACCAGTTGGATCTGGCCGTCGACGAAACCGATTCGCAATCCCCAATCCGCGCCATTGCCAAGCTTGACGATGATACGGGCGACTGGATCATGCATCCCGAACTGGCCGAAGCGCTGGGGCAATATTCAGCAGCCTGAATCAGACTGCGTCATTGATCCGCGAGCAACCCTCGCGCCATCTTGCTATTTTTGGTCTGCCGGATCGAAAATTGGAACTGCTTCATGCCACGCTACAAGCTGACACTCGAATATGACGGCGCGCCCTATATGGGCTGGCAGTGGCAGGATCATGGCCCGTCCGTTCAAGGCGCGGTGGAAGCGGCGGTTGCCCGGCTCGATCCGGACGGATCAGACGTCTACGGATCGGGTCGCACCGATAGCGGCGTACATGCGTTGGGACAGGTCGCCCATGTCGACCTGGTCAAGACCCTGCGCGCCGACAAGGTCCGCGATGCGCTCAATCACCATCTCGGCGATCATCCGATCAGCGTGCTGGATGCGGCGATCATGCCGGATGACTGGCATGCCCGGTTCGATGCGCGGGAACGGCGCTACCTGTTCCGGATCATCGATCGTCGTCCGCGACTGGCGCTGGATCGGGGTCGGGTCTGGCGCGTGCCGGTCAGGCTCGACGCAGAGCCCATGCACGACGCCGCACAAGTGCTGATCGGTCAACATGACTTCACCACATTCCGCGACACGCAATGTCAGGCCAAGAGCCCGGTCAAGACGCTCGACATGGCGCGGGTGGCGCGGGTCGGCGCGGAAATCCATTGCGAATTTTCAGCACGGTCCTTCCTGCACAAGCAGGTCCGGTCCATGGTCGGCAGTCTGGTCGAAGTGGGCTGGGGAAAGTGGGATGCGGACGATATGCGCGCGGCCTTGGAAGCCAGGGACCGGACCCTGTGCGGCCCGGTATCGCCCCCGGACGGGCTCTACCTGATCAGTGTCGCCTATCCGGACTGAAGCACGTTCAAGAGTCCGGCCAGCATCACCATCATGCCGGTCGACACAATGATGCAGCCGACCAGGATCGCCGTCATCAGCGGGAACCCGGCAACCCGCTGGGCCAGACGGATATCGATCGGCAGCAGGCCGAGATAGGCCGCCAGCAATGCGCCGTATCCGACAATCGTCGGCACGCCGGCATAGAGAACAAGCAGGAAGATCACGCCGAGCCCGAGGCAAAGCCAGACTAACGCCCAGTTGCGCACGATAACCCAGTGAGAAAAACGCTCCGCGCGGTTCATCAGCGTAGCGATCAGCCAGGCCGTCACCGGAAAACTCAACAGCCACAGGCCGATGATCGCGATGAAAGGCCCGGGCCGAAAGTCAGGCACAGCCACATCCGCCAGCCGGGCCCGTTCGGTTTCCAGCCCGATCAGTACCAGCCAGAGCGCGGGAAAGCAGAGCGTCAGCGCCAGACAGGAGCGAAACAGACCCTGAGATGAGAGGGCGAAAAAACGGTGCCAGTCGGTCCAATGACCGACCGCGCCAAACACGCCGTAAAGCGTCCTCATGCCGGGACCTTCATCCGTCGCGCTTCGAGCATGACGCGCAGCCCGTCAGGGACCGGACAGGGACGGCCCGACTGCGTGCTGACCAGCGTCGCCATCGCCAGCAGCACAGGCTGCTCGCCTTGCCAGGCAGCGGCCTGCATGACCCATGAGGACGCACCGATCCGGCCGATGCCGAGATGGAAGGTCAGGTCGGGCCGCAAGTGACACTCGTTCAGATAGTTCAGCGTCTGACCCGCGACCATGGTGCGAATCGTGCCAGTCTGAAAATGCTCGCGCATCGGGTGATTGAACCGCACGCGCGCATCTTCGAACATGGCCGCCATGGCGACATTATTGATATGATTGAGCGGATCGAGATCCTGAAAGCGCGGTCGCACGGTGACCGTTCCGGCATACAGATCCGGATCCAGCCAGCACCTGTCCAGTCTCTGGCCTGTCGGAAAATCGCTCATGCACGTGGCCTTAATCGGATGGGTCGGGGCTTACAACCGGACGCATGTCTCACTCGTCATCGGCTTCGGGTTCGGGCAGGATCAATTCCTCGATCGCATACAGATCTTCGTCATCATCCGGTTCCGAGAACAGATCACGAAGGCGGCGCGGGTCTTCCTCGATACGAACCGGGTTGGACAGGAATTCACGGTCGAAACTGACCTCCGGACCATCGTCCATCAAAGTCGTCGACGGACCGCCCGGGTCCACGGACGTGGAGCCCCAGCCGCCGAGGGCGCGACTGGAGGCGATGCCCTGACCCGTCGCCCGCGTCTGGTCGGCTGGACCCCGATCCGTACCGCGCGGTCTGTAGCGTTCGAAGTCTTCGAATCCGTCCTTGTCCCGCCCTTGGAACGTCCGCAGATACTCCGGACAATCCTCATGGCTCTTGCCCGCTTCGCGGCAGCGAATGTCGAGATTGAGACCATCGTAGCCCGCACCAGGTGAATTGCCGTAGCTACCCGGAGCCAGTGTCCAGCCTGCAGCCCCCGGCGATGCCCGACGGGTCCCGCCGCCCGGCGGCGGTGCGGTTACGCTGCCTGTGGTCGGCACTGGGCCGCCACCGCCGCCGCCGGCAGGCGCGCGTGTCGCAGCCGGGTCCGCCGGATTGGCTGGCGCCAAAGGCTGATCGCGCTGTAACAGGTCCAGAAACGGATCGGACTCTTCTTCGGATACGGCACGCCGTTCTTCAATAATCGTTTCCGGGGCGTCGGGGGATGCCAGAATAGTGGCTGGCGGCAGTATCTCCGGTTCAGTCTCGATCGGTTCGGGCGCGGGCTCCAAGTCCAGTTCGGGCAAGATTTCGCTCTCCGGCGCAACGGGCTCGGCAGGGGCTGGCGCCGTCATATCAGGCGTAACCGGCAGCGGTTCGGGCTCGATCGGATCCGGCAAAGGGTCCGGTGTGATAACCCCAGGAACCGGCTCTTCGATGGCTGGTTCTGGCGTCACGACCGGCTGCAAGTCCGGGTCGGGTTCCTGGACAGGTTCGGGCACGGGTAGCGGCTCGAAATCGATCAAAGGCTCAGAATCGAGAACCAGGTCGAGTTCGAAAGTGGGCTCAGGCTCAGGTTCGGGCTCAAGCTCAGGCTCGGGCTCAGGTTCGGGCTCAGGCTCTGGCTCGGGCTCGGGCGTGACGGGGGCGGGATCGGGTTCCGGCATGGGCTCAGCTTCTGGCTCGGGAAGCGGTTCTGGCTCTGGCTCTGGCAATGGGTCGGCCACAGTGTCGACTTCGGGTTCGACAACTGGCTGAGACAAAATCTCAGGCAGTGGCGGAGGCGATACATCGGGTTCTTCAACGGGTTCTGGTTCAGGCAGGGGCTCTGGCTCTGGCTCGGGCTCGGGCTCGGGCTCGGGCTCGGGCTCGGGCTCGGGTTCTGGCTCGGGTTGAGGGTCTGGTTCAGGCAGGAGCTCTGGCTCGGGTGTGGGCTCGGGTTCGGGTTCAGGCTCGCGAATGGGCATGGGCGGCGGTGTCAGCTGCGGGCTTGGGGCTTGGGCGGGAACAGGTATCACGGGAGGCGCAGGTTCGGCTTCGACCACAGGTTCCGGTTCTGGCTGCGGCGCTTCGAATGTGACCATCTGGACCGGAATGACCTCCGGCTCATCGGGCTTGAGATCAGGCATGACGAAATTGGAGGTGAGCGCGAAATACAGTCCCACATGGATCACAGCCGCAATCAGAAACGTGCTTGTCCCGCGCTGGGCGTCATCCTCGAGGAAATCGGCGAGCGGGTCGGGATCATGATAGGGCGAGAAGCCTGCCCCTTGATCGGTCTGATATGCAGCAAACGCTGTCACGCGCGGTCGGCTCTCCTCCGGGGCGTGATCATGCCCCTGTGAAAAATCCGCTTAGCAGGGTTCGCGCCGAGTCCAAGCCGCAGCTCGCAGGGTTTACGGCTTTGTCACACCGGACTGTTTGTATCCGCGATCAGCACCAGCACAGAGAGACCCAGTGTAAGCCAGAACAGACAGGTTTCGAATGTGGAACCCCGGCACCGCGACATCTTGAAAAAGTAGTTCATGCGGCATGTTTTGACGGAGCAGCATGGCGCAATCAGGGCGTGGATGTGACGATATCGGTTCCTTCGCTGCCCTGACGCGCGCCAGGACGCTTATTGCTGCGCCAGATGACGATCCCGACTCCAGCCAGCGTGACGCCCACGCCGATGAACAGAGCCGCCGACGGAGGTTCCCGCAGAATGATCAGGCCACCCAGAACGCCGATGATCGTATTGAGCAGACCGACGGGCGCGACGACCTGTATCGGCAATCGCGACAGCAGCCAGTAATAGCTGCCATGTGCCACGATACTGACGAGCAGGACCGAATAGGCCAGCGCCGCTGCGAAGGTCCAGCGCAGCTCTGGCGCGAAAGCGACCGTTTGATCGGTTTCGGTGATCAAGGTCAGGGGCCACAGGACGATCGTGCCGACGACCGCGAACCATGCGACCAGCTGAAACGGGCCGATGCCCTTCGTCCGTTTGACCGCGATCGCAGCACAGGCCTCGCTGAACGCGCCGCAGACGATCAACCCGACACCCAGCAGGAACAGAGGCCCGACAGCCTCTCCCGGCCCTGCAAACCCGATGATCGCCACGCCGACAAAGGCGAGAATGATTCCGAAAATGGACCAGCCGCGAATACGCTCACCCAGCAGCAACACCCCAAGGAGCACAGAGAACGGCATATACAGTTCGACCGCGACGGCGGCTGCACTGGCCGTCGTCATACCCATGGCCGGAAACATGAAGGCATAATTCAGCGCGCCGAAACCGAGCCCGCCAATGAGCACATACCGCATCTGCCCCGGATGCCATCGCAGGAATGGCAACATGATCAGAGCGACCAGCGTCATGCGCATCGCCGCATAGAAAATCGGCGGCAGACCGTACTCGCCAATCGCCGTTCGCATGACGGAAAAATGCAGTCCCCAGATGGTGCAGACCATCAGCAGGACAAATGTTTCACGCACACTCATATTGTGGCGCTAGCAGTGACGCGATAGCAACGCCACGATTATGCATCTTTCCGACCGCATTCAGCGCATCGCCGATAGCGCGACCATGGCCGTGACTCAGGCCGCCCGCGATCTTCGTGCGCAGGGACGTGATGTGATCAGCCTAAGCGTCGGAGAGCCGGATTTCGCCCCGCCGCAGCATATTCTCGACGCCGCCAGTCAGGCGATGGCTGAGGGCCATACTGGCTACACGGCAGCAGACGGCATCCCGGCGCTGAAAGACGCGATCATTGCAAAGTTTGCGCGCGACAACGCGCTGAGTTTCTCGCGTTCGGAGATCAGCGTCGCTCCCGGCGGCAAGGCCGTTCTTTGGAACGCTCTCGCCGTCACAGTCGGTCCGGGCGACGAGGTCATCATCCCGACCCCCTGCTGGGTCAGCTATCCCGACATGGTACGGATGACTGGGGCGACGCCCATTCTGGTCAAAGGCGGACCGGACTTCAAGATCACGCCCGAGGCCCTCTCGGACGCGGTGACGCGGAATACGCGCTGGCTGATCCTGAACTCGCCTGGCAACCCGACGGGAGCGGTCTATTGTGCCGCAGAGCTGGAAGCTCTTGCCGAGGTCCTGAGGGCGCATCCAGAGATCATGGTGCTCAGCGACGATATTTACGAGCATCTTGTCTATGGCGACGCCGACTTCGCAACCCTGGCCCAGGTTGCCCCGGATCTGGCGGAGCGGGTTCTGACCATGAATGGCGTGTCCAAGGCCTATGCCATGACGGGGTTCCGGATCGGTTATGCGGGCGGACCGGAATGGCTGATCGCCGCGATGCGAAAATTCATTGGTCAGACGACATCCTGCCCCGCAGCACCCAGCCAGTGGGCGGCTGTCGCGGCATTAAACGGCGATCATGGCTTTCTGACAGAATGGCGGCAGACCTACCGCGCACGCGGCATTGCGCTGCGAACATCGCTCGAAAAGACAGGCCTGCGAGGCGCGCAACCAGACGGGGCCTTCTATCTGTTCCTCGACTGCCAGGAGGCGATGGCGCGGGCAGGTTTTCGCACTGATTCCGATCTGGCCATGGCGATCCTGCAGGAAGCGGGCGTGGCGACCGTACCGGGATCAGCCTTCCATGCACCGGGCTATTTGCGCCTGTCCTATGCGGCCTCCATGGAGTCGCTGATGAGCGCGGCGGATCGTATCACCGATTATCTGGCATCCGACTGAGGCCGCCCACGCAGGATAGCAGCCTGTCCATCAACTCGGGCGACGTCGGCTGAGTTGCAGCCAGTCCCGGCGCGGCAAACCGTAGAGCTGGTCCAGGAATTCCAGTTGCAGGCCGATCGGCTGGCTGTGTGGGGAATTCCACATCACCGCAATTCCCGTGCGTAATTCCGGATCGAATAGAATGAGGGAGCGATAGCCCTCGACCCCACCGCGGTGGCCGACAACCTTGCGACCATGATAATCGTACACACGCAGACCGAGACCGTAATGGCTGTTCCGAAGCGCATGGAAATTCCGGTTCAGCATGCGCTGTTCACGGGGTGTCGGCACGATCGGCGTCATCATCGCCGTCAGGTTCGCCGTCGAATATAAGGTGTGATCGGGGTGGTCGCGCTGAGCATGGCCGGGTTCGATCGGCATCAGCGCCGTCATCCAGCGTGCGAGATCCCGCACGGAACTGTTCACCCCCGCCGCACCCGGAACCCGGTAATAGCCGGGCTTCAGCCGATTGATCCGCTGTCCCCGGCGCCCATGTGGCTGCGCCCAGTTGCGGTTTCTGACCAATCCTTCGCGTGTGAGGCTCGCCGTTTTCATGCCGAGCGGATCGAATATGTCGCGCTGGATGATTGTCTTATAAGGCAGCTCCGTGACCTCCTCTACGATCTCGGCAGACGCATCGTAAACGACATTTTGATAGGTATGGCATGTTCGCGGCGCACACAGATAAGGCAAATCACCGACTTCGTCACGCAGGTCCTTGGCCGCGCGTCCGTCTTCGATCCGACCATCATAGGCGTTCCGGGTAATGCCGATCCGGTGGGACAGAAGGTCGATGACCGTGTGGCGGTTATCCGTTGGAGGCAAGCGCAGCGATGGGGCCAGCTCTTCGATCGGCTGGCTGGGGTCCACGGCGCCTGTCTCGACAAGCTGCAACAATGTTGCGGCCGCCACGCTTTTCGATACAGATGCCCAACGGAAGACCGTATCGCCATCGACCCGCAGCCCGGTCCCTCTGGCGCGTTCGCCATAACCCCGAACGAAGATCATCTCCCCGTCCCGGACGACGGCCATGGCCAGACCGGACATCTGGCTCTGCTGCATCATCTGCGTCGCCCGGCGATCCAGCTCTCGCAGATCAAGGCCCGGCTGACGGGGCGTCTGAGCCACGGTCTGCGCAAACGCCGGCAGAGCCAACAGACCAATCAGACATGCCAGAAAAAAGCGACGCATGGGCGCTGCGATAGAGTGATCCGACCCGGCTTGTCGATAACACTCGGCTATGAGGTGTATGACAATGATGTCAGGTCAGGGCGAGCCAGGCGATCAATGCGCCGCCCAGCGCCAGTCGGTAGATCATGAAAGGGAGGAAGCCGATCCGCGTTACGAAGCGAATGAAGAGCGCGATGGCGAGATAGGCGACGATGAAGGACAGGATGGCGACCAATAACCCCTGCCCCAGTGTCGCGTCTCCGATATCGTCGCCGCTGGCCAGTTTGACCAGCGCATAGGCTCCACCGGCGCCAATGATCGGCAGGCTCATCAACATGGAAAAGCGGGCCGCAGCCTCCCGGGACAGACCGATGGCCCGCCCTGCCGTCATGGTGATCCCGGACCGGGACGTGCCGGGAATGAACGCCAGCATTTGCGCCAGCCCCATGGCAAAGGCACCGCGCCAGCTCAGCGTGTCCATCGCCCGGTCATCGCGGGCCCAGATATCCGACAGCCAGAGAACAATGCCGAAGATGATCGTAGCGGCGGCGATGATAGCCGGATCGCGTAAGGCTTCGTCCCATCCGCCGACCGCCAGCAGAAAGCCGAACAGTAGGGCCGGCGGGGTTGCGACGATCAGATTGAGCGCCAGAATGGAACCTCGCGTCAGCTTGCGCTGTAAGAGTTCGCGCAAACCGATCAGCATCTCGGCCACATCCTTGCGAAAATAGATCAAGACGGAAAACAGCGTTCCGACATGCGCCATCACATCGATCAGCACGCCTTGCTTGGTCCAGCCAAGAACGGCTTCGGGCAGGATCAGATGTGCGGATGAGGAGACGGGAAGAAATTCCGTCAGCCCTTGTATCAGGGCGAGTAGGAGTGCCTGCCACCACGTCATAGGCGCGATTAGGCTATCGCGCGTTAGCGAAGCGTTACGCACCACCATAGAATTGTTGTCAATCTTGGAACGATGCGGCTTTGCGGCGGGTTAGTTCAATGTGCCTCGAACAATCGTCATCACGGATGCTGCATCCCCACTCGGCAAGGCCTGCGCCGTCCGGCTGGGCCGGGCGGGCTGGAACGTCGTTATGGGCAGCTCATCGCTCTCATCTCTGCAATCCGTCTGCGACGAGCTACCGGATCAAGCGACGCTGCCAATGCGGTGCGTGCCGACCGATCCCGACAATGTTCGACCGCTGCTGAAGGCTGGCGAGGAGCGCTTCGGTACGATCGATGCGGTGCTGGCAAACAATCGCTCAAACCTTGGTAACTGGCGACGGGCGATGAATATGCAGGTCGTCGCTTTGGCGATGATCAGCGAGGTCGCCGAACCCTTTCTGAAACGATCAGGGGGCCATCTGGTCATTGCCGGATCGCGGTCCGGATCTCATACCAGAGAGGGGGCCATGAAGACGGTAGCCCGCGATGCCAAACGCACGCTGCAGGCCGCGCTCGCAGCAGAATGGTCAGAGACGGGCGTTCAGGTCAGTCTGGTTGAGCCTGTCGGACTTGACGGACCGAAAGCCATGGCCCGACAAATTGCGCGGGTTCTGAACGGAGCCCCGCAACGACAAAAAGATGCCCTGCAGAGAAATGCTATCGGGATAATGCGTCGCTAAGCGAAGCGCCCTGCCCCGTCTTCAACGCGGCGCAGAGTTCGATACTCTCGATGGTCTGAGCCAGCGACCGCTCATATCCGGGAATCACAGCTGCATTCTGCGTGAAGAAGGTCCTGACCTCGTCCCGCTTCTCCAGCGAACAGAAGCCCGACGCAATCAGAGGCGCCCGTCCCCGGCGAACGTCCGGAACCTTGCGGGTCATATAGGTGTCGAAATTCGCCTTGTACCAATCCCACGCCATGCCCGTATGGGCCTCGTTCCCGATTAGACCCGATATAATGGATCCGCTCTGACGACCCGTAAACGGGCTGTCTTGGGCGAGGGCCATCTCCAGCAATCGCTGGGCCTGATCCGCATCCGGCGTCACGGTGAGCGCACTCAAGGCCGCGCTCCTCTCCAGCGGGGATCCATTCGAAGCGAGAGCAACAAGCGGCTCGAAGGCTGGCTCTGGCAGACGCCGCATCACTTCGCGAAAGGCTGAACCGAGAATATTCGATGGTACGTCGGCACGTTTGGGTTCATCTTGTTCCAGTACGCCAAGACCGAGATAGAGCGTTCCCTGACGCAGCAGATAATTTTTGGCGTCATTGTCCCGGCCGACTGTCGCCAAAAGATTGCCAAGAGACGGCGCCAGCAGATTGCCTTCGACCGAATCCTCGCCGCGAATCCTGCGGTAGCGGTCCTGATAAGTCTCGCGCACATACGCGGCCAGTCCGTCCCGCGCATCCGGAAACTCATCATGGATAAACTGCAGCAGACGCGTCGACCCGGATGCGACATCATAATCCGGATGTGCAGCAAAGGCCTTCATGCCGGACAGGAAGGTTTCGGCGTCGACTTCACCTGCGCGGAACGCCGCAACAAGGCTATCTTGCGCCGAGAGCGCTTCCTTGGTTGTCAACTGATCGAGATTGGTCATCAACGAAGCCCAAAGACCGCTCCCCATCGTGAAGCGGTAATAACCTGCACCGTCGGCATTCGGCATGACGAAGGCCGGACATTCATCCGTCTCGGAAAGAAGAGCCTGAACAGCGTCATCCTCGGACTTGGACAGAAGCATGCAACTCGTCCGGGGGTCGGTCCCCAACCTGGCGCAGACCGGGATTTTCCACGACTGACCCTGCTCGACCTTGGAACCGAGAGGGGCATATCGACTTTGGGACAGAATGAGAGCGGTCTGGTCAGCCGTGCAGAGAACATCATCGACAGTGACGAGAGGCAAGCCCGGTTGATCGACGAAGCTTTTCATCGCCGCGACGACATCGGCATTGCCGGATCCGTCTGCGATCGATTGAAAGAAATCGTCTGCCGTCGCCACATCATCGGCGAACCGATCCATGTGCAGGCGGACACCGGCCTGAAAGGCGGCTTCGCCGACATAGCTTTCGAACATGTCCAGCACGCCACCGCCTTTACGGTAGGTAATGCCGTCAAACTGATCCATCACGTTCTCTGAGCGGTCCAGCGGTTCACGCACTTTGCGCGTCGTCGAGAGCATGTCCGTATTCATCACGCCGAGCGACGCGTTGAGCGTCACATTGTCGAAATCGCCGTCCGGTTGCCACAGGGTCAGGCCCTTATTGCCCATCCAGGTCGCAAACGCCTCATTAAGCCAGATATCTTCCCACCAGACCGGCGTGACAAGATTGCCGAACCATTGATGCGCCAGTTCGTGACTGTGAACGCGTGCATAGGCCCGCTTTTGCGACAGGGGCGCGTTCTCATCGAGCAGCAGCAGATATTCGCGGTAGACGATCAGCCCCGGATTTTCCATCGCACCGAAAGCGTACTCCGGAGCAGCGATCAGATCGAGCTTCTCATAGGGATACTCCCGTCCGAAATATCCTTCCAGCGCAGAGAGGAGGCCATTCGTATTTTCCAGCGCATAGGCCAGACGTTTGCCCTCGCCGCGCGCGGCAAGACCACGCAGCTTGATCGGGCGGTCGCGCACATCATTGGGCGGAATGTCGGCGGAATCGACTACATCATAAGGACCGACGGCAAAGGCGATGAGATAGGTCGGGAGCGGGCGCGTTTGTGCAAAACGGTGCTCTATCATCACCTGACCATCGATATTGTCGACAGGCTGTTCCGAAACCTTGGGCGTATTGGACACAACGACATTGCCAGCCGGTGCCGTAATACTGAGCGTAAAAGGCTGTTTATATTTCGGTTCGTCAAAGGACGGAAAGGCTTCTCGCGCGCCCAGTGGTTCCATCTGCGTAACGATGTAGGCATCGTCGCCGCGCTCCACCTTGTAGGCGCTATTGAGGTTCTGATTATAGGGCGTTGCGTAATTCAGCGCGATTGTCGTGGCCCCGCCGGGATGGGCACGATCCGCTTGCATCCAGACAAGGCCTGACGGCGCTTCGGAAAGATCGACGGGATCCGGGCTTAGAAGTATCGTGTCATCACCATCCGTCATGGACGCCTCGTTGATGGTCATGTCTTTCGCATGCATCCAGAACCCATCGACATCGGGCTTGATCTCTGCGTCAATGCGGACCGTTCCCGACATCCCATCAGCTTTGGGATCGATGGACAAGTTGATGGTGTAGGCGCTTGGAATGACGGTTTCAGGCAGCTGCGCGTGCGGCACATGATCCCGTGAGGCTGCGCCAGCCGGCGACATATCCGGATCGGCTTGCGACGTCGCTGGCAGGGGTAACTTGTTGACATCCGTGTCGGCGGTCGGGTTGCATCCTGCAAAGGCAAAAACCGAGGCCGCCAGCAGGCAGAGACGTTTCATCATGGGACGATCCATCCAGTCCTGTTTTGCGCCGCTTAGACCTGTCTGGCTGATGCGCCAAGCCTACAGTTTAAGTTATGGTATAACGACGCATCTATGCTACATTAGCCGCTATGTCAGCGTCAGGACCGACAGATGAAGAGCTTGCGCGCACCTTCCGTCAAAGCGGAGGGCGCGATGACCGTTTCGACCTGCCGGACCGCAAGGGGCGGCCGGGGCGACTTCCCCCCGAAGGCTCTGCCGTCATTACACGGCGGATTACAGCCATCGCGCTCACCCTCGGCGTCTTCATGGCGGTCGGGAAGATCTGGCTTTTTACCCTGACGGGCTCCGTCGGCGTCCTGTCCTCGCTCGTGCATAGCGCGCTCGACATGGTCGCTGCGGCCAGTTCGTTCGTCGCTGTGCGGTTTGCAGCGCGCAAACCGACGGACCGCTATCGCTTCGGCTTCGGCAAGGCGGAGAGCTTTTCAGCCGTCTTCCAAGTCTGCCTGATCGGGTTGGCAGCTTTCTATCTGTTCGGCGCTGCATTTGACGCGCTGATCGGCGGTGGCGGTCTGAGCCACGATCACCACGGCCATAGCCATGCGATCGACGGATCGACGATTGCGATCGTGGTGATGGGATTTTTCGCTGTCTTGACTGTCTGGCTGCTGATCGCCCAGAGCTGGGCGATCAGGGCGACCGGGTCCATCGCCGTGCGGGGTGACCGGGCGCACTATACGGCGGATCTGTTCGGCAATCTGTTCGTCATCTCGGGACTGATTGTTGCAACCCTGACTGATGCACACTGGGCAGATGCCGTCGTCGGCATCGTTATGGCGCTGTGGTTGCTGCTGACCGGGTACCGCGTGGCTAGACTGGCCTGGATGCAGCTCATGGACGGAGAATTGGAACCGGGCGAGCGTAAGCTCATCATCGCCCGCGTCATGGCCGATCCGGAGATTCGCGCCGTCACCAATCTGCGCACGCGGGCAGCGGGGCCGCATCTTCATATTCAGATGCAGCTCGATCTGGACCCGCACCTTTCGCTCGCCGACAGCCACGATATCGTCATTGCCGCAGAAAAACGCCTGATGAGTGCTTTTCCAGCCGCCGACATTCTGATCCACCCTCATCCGGCGGGGTGTGCGACGGCCCACGGCAATGTGCGCTTTTCGAGCCGCTGAAGCCGTTTTAACCCTGTTACTTAAAGCTTCGTTTGCCATGTTGGGTCTAACCTGACCGGATGCGGACGCTCTACCATTATCCCCTGCATCCGGGCTGCCGCGCCGTTCGCATCTGCTTTGCCGAAAAGAAACTGAAATTGCGCGAGATCGAGATCGATCCGTGGGAACCGGACGATACGTTTCTCGCCTTGGCGGTCGAGGAAGTCCCGCCTGTGCTGACGGACCGGATCCAGAGCGGAGACGTTACCATTGTCGGCACGCAGGCAATCTGCGAATATGCAGACGAAGCCAGCTCCCGGACGCCACTACTGCCAGGTGAACGTCATGAACGCGCCGAAATCCGCCGTCTCTGCAACTGGTTCGGTCAACGGTTCGATCACGAGGTCAATGCCTTGATCCTGCCAGAGAAGCTCGAGACGGTCCGCCTTGGCGGCACACCCGATACGACAGCCTTGCGAGAGGGCCGTGCCGCCCTACGCGATCACCTCGTCTATATTGGCTGGCTGCTGGAACAGCGGGACGGCCTGGCGGGTCCGGCCTTCACATTGGCAGATATCATCACGGCGGCGCATCTGTCCTGTCTCGATTATCTGGGCGAAGTCAACTGGCGGCAATTCCCGCTGGTTCAGGACTGGTATCAGCGTATCAAGTCGCGCCCGTCCTTTAGGCCCCTGCTCAATGACCGTATTCCCGGCATCCGCCCGCCGCAACATTATGCCGATCTGGACTTCTGATGTCGGCCAGGGCTGACGACCCTCTGGCTGCCTTGCGCGTCCGCGCTTCTGCGCTGGGCTTTACCGAACCCTTTATCGCTGATCTGAGTGATTTCGGCGATGTTGCTGGTCAGCGGCTGGGTGAGTTTGTTCAGCAAGGTCGCCACGGTTCGATGGCCTGGATGGCCAAAACGCTAGACCGCCGCCAGCACCCGCATGCGCTCTGGCCGGAGGCACGGTCCGCAATCGTGCTGGGGATGAATTACGGTCCCGAGACCGACCCCATGGTGACGCTGGATCAGACTGATCGCGCGACAATCAGTGTCTATGCACGCGGACGGGACTATCATGACGTCATGAAAGGACGGCTGAAGGAGCTGGCCGGGCTCTTGGCGCGCGATACTGGCGAGGACGTAAAAGTCTTCGTCGATACGGCCCCGCTGATGGAGAAGCCTCTGGCAGCAGCGGCGGGACTCGGCTGGCAAGGCAAGCACACCAATCTGTTGAGCCGGGACTATGGCAACTGGCTATTCATCGGCACCATACTCACGATGGCGACCCTGACTCCGACCGAGCCGGAAAGCGATCATTGCGGCAGTTGCACGGCCTGTCTGGTGGCCTGTCCGACAGACGCCTTTCCAGCGCCTTATCAGCTCGATGCGCGGCGCTGTATTTCCTATCTGACGATCGAGCATGCAGGACCTGTCGCCGTTGAGTTGCGGGAGAAAATGGGCAACCGGATCTATGGCTGCGATGATTGCTTGGCCGTCTGCCCATGGAACAAGTTCGCCGTCGCCGGACAGGAGATTAAACTCGCCGCTCGAGAGGATCTGAATGCGCCGATGCTGGCCGAACTGGCAAGCCTCGGAGCTGACGGCTTTCGAAAACGCTTTTCCGGATCGCCGATCAAGCGGATTGGCTGGACCCGCTTCCTGCGTAATGTTTTGTACGCCATCGGTAACTCGCAACGACAATCTTTAGCAGCAATTGCGGAAAAACACACGCATTCCGATGTGTTCGAGGTCCGTGATGCGGCGGAATGGGCCTGTTCAAGGCTCAAGGCGCCCAACTAGGCGTTGCAACGCCGCCCTGCGCCTCCTTTACTTTCGGTTGTGGGGACCAACAATCAACATCTCGTGCCGCGCAGACGCCGCGACCGCCTGCCGGGACATGCCGACAGGCTTCGTCCAGCTTCGTCCATCGCCAGTGGCGGGACGGCCATGGTCCTGTCCCTCCTCTTCGCTGCAGGTATTCTATCGGATACGGATCTGGGGCTGATCCTGCGCAATCTGACGATGCTGGTTGCTTGGGTCAGCGTGGCGCTCGGCCTGATTCGGGTGCTGGCATGTCTGACCCCGCGCCGAGTCGCTGCCGCTCCGATCGCTGAACACGATCTCCCAGACTATACGATCCTGCTCCCGCTATTTCGAGAAGCGCATATGGTCGATGGTCTGGTCCATAGCCTCACGGCCCTCGACTATCCCAAGGACAAGCTCGACATCATTCTGATTTGCGAAGCCTGTGACGCTCTCACGATCCGCCGGGCGCAGCAGGTTGCGAAGCCGCCCTTCCGCGTCCTTATCGTTCCGGAAACAGACCCCGGCGGCGAACCCCAGACAAAACCGCGTGCGCTCAATTATGCGCTGTCACGCTCACGCGGCGAGCTTGTCACGATTTTCGATGCGGAGGACCGCCCCCACCCCGACCAGCTCAGGGACGCGGCGAGCGCCTTTGCCGCACATCCTGACTGGGTCGCCCTGCAGGCACCGCTGCTATATTTCAACACGAGCGACAGCCGGCTAGCAGCGCAGTTCGGGCTTGAATATGCCGGACTGTTCACGGTCCTGCTGCCGTTTTATGACCGCGCAGGTCTACCTTTCCCTCTCGGCGGAACGTCCAATCATATGCGGCGCGCCGAGCTGGAAGCGGTCGGCGGCTGGGACGCCTATAACGTCACCGAAGACGCGGATCTGGCATTCAGGCTGGCGGCGCTGGGCGGACGGATCGGCTGGATCGCGCCCCCCACCAAAGAGGAAGCCGTTTCCAGCCTTCGGCCCTGGATGCGTCAGCGCTCGCGCTGGATCAAAGGTTACATCCAAACCTGGCTGGTTCATATGAACAGGCCACTGTCGGGCGGGTGGCGTCGCGTCGTCATGCTTCAGCTCACGCTCGGTCTCTCACTCCTGTCGGTGCTGTTTTACGCGCCGGTGATCCTCTACTTGACCCTGTTTGCCATCGCTTCCTTTAGCGGTCTGATCGAGAGCCCGATGCCGGGTGTCTATCTCGGTGCGCTCGGGGTCAGCCTCGCCTGCGGCATGGCCGTCGGGGCTATCGGAGCGGTCCGGGCCGGGCAGTTCCGACTGCTGGCTCATGTCCCCCTTATGCCTCTCTACTGGCTAATGCTGTTCCCGCCTTTCATGGCTGCACTTTTCGAGCTGCGAACCCGCCCCTTTCACTGGCACAAGACCGAACATGGTGTTACCGCCGCGCCGCCCGGGAAAACGGGCAGGTAAACTATGCGGCCATTATGGATGACACGCTTCATCTGATCCTGACATTAGGCGGCATTGCCGTCTGTGCCGTGCTGGCCGCCATCGGAATCCGCCTGCGATTTCAGGAAAAGACGGACATACGACCCTACCGCATGCCCTGGATGATCATTGCGCTGGTCGCGATTGCTTTGGGGTTCATGCTCGTCGTCCATCTGGTCAACCTGTTCGGGTTCGAAACGGGTGGGCGGCGTTAGACCGGATGGGTCTCCGATGTGGATCGTTCTCCCGCCGGAATGGCCAAGCGCGAACGGTTGAACAACCAGCCGGCGAGACTTTCGTGCAGAAGTACGGAGAGCAAGATGCAGAGCCCGGCAATCCGCCAGACCGCATCGATGTCTTCGAACGCACCGTGGGTCTGGGCATAGGCAATATAGAAAATCGTCCCCATGCCCCGAATGCCGAAGAAAGCCATCTTGAACTGCTCCTTGAATGAACAGTCCAGACCGATCAGGGCCAGCAAACCGACAACCGGACGCACGATCAGAATCAGACCCAGCGCAATGATAAGATCGGACCAGCGCCACTGTGTCCACAATTCCGCCGCCACGAATGTTCCGAACCAGAGCAGCAGAATGACCATCATGATTCCTTCGAACTGATCTGCCGATTCATGCGCTTCACGCGCGTAAGCGGGCTCATCGGCGGAGCGCATCTCAGGATCGGGACTGTGCTTGCGGCCTGAACGGGCTGCGATGAAAACGGACAGGAAGCCGTAGGCATGTACGAATTCGGCCAGCCCGTAAGCGATGAGCGTTGCGGCCAGCATGACGATCAGCGGACTGCTGCGCTCATTCTTCGCATCGCCGAATTTCGAAAACAGAATCCGCGTGATCAACCAGCCCACACCCCAGCCGATCGCCATGCCAGCTCCCACGCGGTACAGCACGTCATAGGCCAGAAAATCGACCCAGTCGAATGTTCCCAAGCTGAGCGCGATCGCCGCCCAGACAAAAGGAAAGGCCAGACCGTCATTCAGTCCCGCCTCGGAGGTCAGCGCAATTCGCGTGGGATCTTCGCTTTGACCCGGTCCGCCGACCTGAACCGATCGCGCGAGGACTGGGTCCGTCGGTGCAAGAACGGCACCCAGCAACAAGGCTCCCGCCAGACCCAGTCCGGTCCAGCTACCCAGAAAGACCAGCGCCAATATGGTCAGCGGCATGGCGATGCCGAGTAGCCGCCAGGTCGCGTGCCAGCGCTGCCAGCCTGCTTTCAGGTCGATGGCCAGACCTGCTGCTGTCAGGCTGATGATGACGATGAGCTCAGAACTATGCGTGATGATCTGCGCTTGCAGCTCGGAACTCAGCGGAGAGATATAGGGGAAACCAAGCAACGTCGCTAGCGCGCCTAGAGCGATGTAGATGATAGGCAGATTGATATGATAGCGCCGCGCCAGACCCGGCTGCAACGTCAGTCCGAACAAGGCGAACCCCACCAGCGCATAGGCGCAAGCCACGGGGTTTGAGAGTAATAAATCAATCAATGACGCAGGCCTCGATCTGGCTGCTGCCCACTCGCGGTTACAGTCCGTGTCGGGGCCTTACGCATCAGGAATGGAACTGACCACAGGGATAATCGTTCCCTAATCAGGAGATTGTACCATGCCAAATCATCTGCAAAGCCGGACCGACGACATGCATAAGGGTGAGGCGCGACGCGGACTCCGGCTGTCCACTGTTTTGATCATCGGCACGCTGATCGCGGTTGTCGCGGCCATATTGCTGCTCGTCTAGCGCTGAGGCTGAAGCGTACAGCCCAGCCCTTCGCGAAATTCTGCGCGGGCCGAAATATGTCCGCCGAGAAACTCGACCCGCGCGCCGCGGTCTTCGGGTATGAAGGTCGCCATTGAAACGTCTTCGCTAAAATCGGCTTGGCATTGATCGACCGTCAGTTCGGCAACATGCAGGCATGAGCAGAACTTCTTCGCCCCGTAACTGGCCGCTATCGTAGCGTAGGTCAGTTGCGGCTTCAGCCAGATCTGGTAGGCCGCAGCGGCGCACAGCAGCACGACACTGACGATAACAAGAATAACTTTGACGGCCTTCATAACGCCCTCCTAAAGACCCGATCATGCGTGGGTCGAGTCTAATCTGTCTGATTGCTTTCGTGGTTGGCTTCAGTCCGTCTGCCAACGCGCAAACCGATAACACGCTGTTTCCCCTTCCCGCCCAGTCCGACACGGTTGCTTGGCCGACGCAGGGCTGGCCAGTCGGCGAGCCTCTGAGTGTGGTCCAGTCGGTGAGACTTAACGCGGTTCTCGATCCAGTTTTCACCACGGAGATTGGCGACGGACTCGGCGAAACCCGGGCTATCGTTATAATCCGTGGCGGGGAAATCATTTACGAGCGTTACCGGCCAGGCTTTAACGCTGAGACACGTCATATCAGCTGGTCCGTGGCCAAGTCGATCACATCCGCCCTTGTCGGTCGTGCCGTTCAGTCCGGGCTGATCGCGTCGATCGACGATCCGATGCCGGGGCCCTTCGCAGCGGATGATCCGCGCAGCGACATCAGTTGGCGACATTGGCTGCAAATGCTCGACGGGCTGGATTATGTCGAACTGGAGGCGACCGGCCTCAGCGATAGCGATGTGATCCAGATGAATTACGGACCCGGTCGATTTGACAGCATGGCCTATGCGCGCGCAAATTTTCCGCCGGCCCATATACCGGGTGAACACTGGAATTATTCAACGCTCGGCTTTCATGTCATCGGACGTGCCCTGCAGTCCCTGCTGCCCGGCACATGCCTTGACCCCGACGAGGATCCGAGGCTTTGCAACGCCGATCCCACCGTTATGAGCGACTGGATCGATACCGTTCTGTTCCGTCCGCTCGGTATGAATGGGGTGGAAGAATATGACGCCGCCGGGACGCTACAGGGAGGCTCGCAATTCTATCTCAGCGCCCGCGACTACGCCAAATTCGGTCTGCTGCATCTGCGCGATGGTCTGTGGGACGGCGAAATGCTCCTGCCCGTCGGCTGGGTCGATTTCGTCCGCCGCAATCCCGGCACTAGTGACAATAATGGGTATGGTGGCGGCTTCTGGCCTGCCCTCGAAAACCCTGACAACCCCGAGACGGTATTCACCCCGCCCTATGACGCCTTTTATGCCGGGGGACGCGAAGGTCAGCTGATCTGGATCGTGCCGTCGCGCGATCTGATATTCGTGCGCGTCGGGATCATGCCGGACTCTTCTGAGAACTGGAACGCCCTGTTCAAGCTGGCGCAGGATGCAGGCGCCGCAGTCATGCCCTGATGTCCGCCGGGTCTCTGGATGCGTTTGGCCATGCAATCTTCTGTTCATCTATGCTATGCAAGTGGCGCTGGGGGCACAAGATGAGGGACGGCGTCATGGCTTTTGGCAGATATACTTGCATGGTTACAGCAACGCTCATCATGGCCTTTGCTAGTCACTCCGCGACGGCTCAGACCGCAGCCGATGCCGCTGACATGTCTCCGACCTTGCTGATCGAAACAGGTCCCAGCGACAATCCCAGCTACCGCCGCATGGTGTTCGTCAAATATCTGGCCGATGATGCCGTTACTGTGTCCTACGTGGCCTATAACCGGACTGAATTCATTCAGGTGCCGAACGATACGCCCAACGCTCTGATTGCGGCCTGTCTGAACGGTCCGGCGGCAACGCTGGAACAGATCGAGGCCTACCGTGGTCGGGAGGCAGAGCGACGGGAAGCGAACACGCCGCCTGCCATCGAGCATTTCTGTATCAAGGATATATCGGCGTGGGACGCTGGCAATAAGGCGACCTATCTGGATCCGATTTTCGACGGGCTCCCTCACGCTGCAGCGTTGAATAACTGATCGATTGGCGGAAATGAAAACGCCGTAAGACTCGTTTTTTGTTATTGACTACATCTGTAATCGCTCATAACGGCTACATCTGTAGTCGTTAATAAAGGGGCGGTCACATGTTTCGATCCATCGCCAGATCCGAACTGGATGTCATGACCATCATCTGGGATCACCCCGGACTGGCGGCCAGCGATGTTCATGCAGCCCTGCCTGATGGTGATGACCGGTCGCTGCAGACCATAAAGACGTTACTGTCCAGACTGGTCGACAAATCGGCGCTTCGCGTCGAACGTGACGGGCGCCGCTATCTCTATCACCCCCTGATCACGCGCGACACTTATGCTGCCAGTGCCACTCGCCGTTTCTCTGAACGGCTGTTCGGCGGCCGTGCCGCGCCCATCGTGGCGCATCTTGCGAAAGGAGACGGGCTTTCGGATTCGGATATTGCCGAGCTGGAAGCCATTATCCGGGAGTTGAAAGCCCGTGACTGATATGCTGCTCAACACTATCATTGGCGTCAGCGCGCTGCTCTTGCTTGTGCTGCTGACCCGCCGGGCCGTCGCGCGACATTTTGGCCCCCGCATCGCCTATGCGCTCTGGCTTCTGCCGATCCTGCGGCTTGTCCTGCCACCGATTAATCTGCCCAGCCACTGGCTGCCTGATTTTCTGACGCGGTCCGAACCGCAAACGATCATGGTCCAGCCCGCGATGACGGAAGAGTTTGTGACCAGCGTTGCCTTATTGAACGAAACCGCGCCGAGCGTGAGCCTCTGGGATCAGGTCCTGCCCTGGATCGCACCCGCCATTCTGAGCTTCTGGCTGGTCGGCATTGTGATCGGCCTGTGCTGGCTGATCCTGTCGCAGCGACGGCAAATGCGACGCCTGCGCAACACGACCACAAATGTCAGCGTAGCGATCGTTGCCGACATAGAGCGCGCGGCGAGTTTGTCGGGTCTGAAAACTGTGCCTCAAGTCAGGCAGAGCCTGCATGCGGACGGACCACTCGTCTGCGGCCTGCGTCGCCCTTTGATCGTGATTCCGCAGGATTTTGATGCCCGTTTCACGCCGCAACAGCGTCGCCTCGCTCTGCTGCATGAAATGCTGCACGTCAGGCGCGGCGATCTCTGGACGGCGACGGCGATGATGGCGTTCCGCCTGATCAACTGGCCGAACCCGATCATCCACTGGGCCTGGCCACGTTTTCGGGCCGATCAGGAAGCCGCCTGCGATGCCAGCGTGCTGCGCTGCATGGGCGAGACGGCGCGTGGAGATTATGCCGAAACACTGCTGACCGCAGCCACAACCGCCGGACGTGCCAAGCCGGTATCCGGGCCAGGATTGACCCTGTCCCTTCACCATCCCGTAAAGGAGAGATTGATGACCCTGGGATCCAATACGAATACGAAACGCGGCGTGACCCGCTGGGCGCTCGCCACACTTCTGCTGGCCGGAACAGCGATCAGCGCACCCTTGAGCCTCGCCGACGATCCGGACAAGACGGAGATCGAAACGGTCATTGTCAGACCGGACGATAGCAAGACTACGACCTCGACCAAGAACGTGATGCGCTGGGTCGTCAGTGACGATAAGAACGGCGAACGCAAGGGTTTCGAAATTCGCGAAACGGACGGCGTCAAAACCTATCTTCGCGTCAGCCGTGACGGCACGACCGAGGAGCTCACGCGCGAAGAACTCGTTGCGGAATACGGCGAGGATTTCGACAAGTCGAACACGCCACATACACTGCGCCTGAAGCAGATCGTCGCGGGTGAACCCGGCCTGACGGCCTTGAGCCAAGGCGAGGTC
Source organism: Algimonas porphyrae (assembly GCF_041429795.1). NCBI lineage: Bacteria > Pseudomonadati > Pseudomonadota > Alphaproteobacteria > Maricaulales > Robiginitomaculaceae > Algimonas > Algimonas porphyrae. The sequence continues at coordinate 2,700,473 of NZ_CP163424.1, forward strand.
CATGACGGCAAGACCCGCACGGTTATCGTTCGCAACAAGGGCAAAGATCATATCGAAGTCCGTGTCGAGGATGGTGAGCGGTCCATTTTCCGGGTCGGTGAGGACGGCGAAAAGACGCTGATCACCGAAGATGAGCTGGGCGCGCTCTCAGATCTTAATCTGACCGTCGACATTGACGAAATGTCTGTCTTTCCAGGCGGTATTGGCGAGGGACGGAAAGTCATGATCGTCGAATCCGAGGATGTCAGCAATTGGGTCGGTGACGGCGAGAACAGCTTCGCCTTCACAATGAATAGCGGATCGCCGCTCCTGTCCGACGAAGCCCGTCTGCGCTCGGCCCAGTCCATGATCGCGGCGACCAACCGGATGCTCGAAGATCTGCAGGACGACAGTGACAAGGCCGACCGCGATCTGCGCAACGCCGAAAAAGAGCTCGAGCGCGCCCGCAAGGCTCTCGACAAGGCGATGGCAGCCATGGAGAAAGCCAAGGACGCCAAATAAGCGCCTCTCGCCGCGCTTTCACATCGACCAGGATTTCTTAAACCTTGGTCATAGCTGTCACCCCGCTTTGATTCCCGAGCGGGGTGACTTACGTATAGCCTATGAGATTTCTTCAAACCCTGACCGCAGCCCTGTTCCTGACGCTGAGTGGCCCCGCCCTAGCGCAGACCCCGCTCGACAATCCGCTTCTGTCCTCCATGCGGCAGGTCCCGACCTCGCAGATGGAGGTCCAGCTATCCTACGCTCCTGTCGTGTCCGAGACTGCGCCTGCCGTCGTCAACATCTTCACATCCCGGACTGTCCGCACGCGTGCCCGGACTACCGGGTCTGACTTTTTCGATCGTATGCTCGGCATGGGACAGGCCCCGCAGGAACGCACTGAGAACTCGCTCGGCTCCGGTGTCATCGTCCGGTCCAACGGCACGATCGTGACCAACGCCCATGTCATTCGCGGCGCGGATGAGTTGCGCGTCGTGCTCAATGACCGGCGCGAATTTGCCGCGCAGGTGATCGCCCAGGACGAGGATCTCGACATTGCCGTCCTGCAGATCGAACCGGACGGCGAGGCCCTGCCGACACTTCGCCTACAGATGGATGGCGACCGGGAAATCGGCGACATCGTTCTGGCGATCGGCAACCCGTTCGGCGTCGGCCAGACCGTGACCAGCGGCATCATTTCCGCCTTGGGCCGCACCAATGTCTCCAATTCCAGCTCCTTCATTCAGACCGACGCCGCGGTCAATCCCGGCAATTCGGGCGGGGCGCTTGTCAACCTGTCGGGCGAGTTGATCGGCGTGAATACGGCTATCTTCTCACGCTCCGGCGGATCGAATGGGATTGGCTTCGCCATCCCGGCGGAACTGGTCGGACGCGCCGTCGACAGCGCCCTGTCGACCGGCGAGATCGTCCGGCCCTGGATCGGTGCGCGCACGGACGCCGTCGATACCACCATGGCCGCCGCGCTCGGCCTCGACCGCGCCCGCGGGGCCGTCATTAATGAACTCCTGCCCGATGGTCCCGCCGACGCGGCCGGACTGGAAAAGGGCGATGTCATTCTGTCAATCGACGGAAATGCCATCAATGATGATAGCGGCCTGCGCTTTACGCTGGCGACGTTGAAAAATGGTGACCGCGCCCGAATTGCCTATATGCGCGAAGGGCGCGAACGCAGCGCGACCGTGCGCATCGAAACGCCGCAGGAAAACCCTGCCCGCGACGAGCGGCAATTGCTCGGCATCCATCCGCTTGATGGTGCCGTGGTCGTCAACATGAGCCCTGCCTTGGGCGAGGAGCTCGGCTTCGACCCCTATCTCACCGGCGTCATGGTCCTAAAAGTCCAGCGTCGGACCGCCGCCAATGTGAACCGCATCCGTCCCGGCGATTTTCTGATCAGCATCAATGGGCGGGACGTGCGATCCACGCGCGATGCAGAACGCATTTTCCGCGACGAACAGGGCTCGCCCGTCTGGGACATCGAAGTCGAACGCGGCGGCCGCCGCGGCATCCTCCCCGTCCGCGTCCTCCCCGACCCAAGCTGAGAACGCTGAGCCGAGTTGAGCTCAGTCGCCCAAGATTGAGCGCAGTTCGCAAACTGCAGTCACGTCCATCGCAGGCCTGTCTCCTTGATCCCCTTAGACCCGACCCCGCAACGCCGGGCTCTCACCGCCCCTATTCTTTGTCATCCCGGGCAAGCGACATGAGCCGCGCAAAGCCGGGACCTGACGTAGAAGCTCACCCGCCCGATGACCATGCTAAGCACGCGCTTGCCGTCCTGCGCATATTCGTGGGGCATTGGCGCCCCATGCCCCGGGACCGAGCCGGATTAGCTCTGCATATGCCCGGCCTGATCATAGACCATGGCCAGCGTGCCGAGCGTCCGCGACAGAAGATTGCCGAACATTGTTAATCCGGGTCAGGACCATGAAGTCGCACTGACGCAGCTTCCGGAGATTTATTTAAGAACTTTGCATATTTCTTGTACTCCTGTGCTTATCTGACCCTCATCTGCTTGCGAGTAGCCTATGATGAGACCAGGAGCACCGTCACCAAGGTAGGTGAGCGACAACGCGGAAACGCCGACCCCTGCTTTTTGTAGCGTCTGAGCGATGGATATGTCGTCTCGGTCTAACGCAAATTTCACAACGAGTTGCACGCCACCAAAGGGAACGACTATCTGTATTCGATTTCCAAGCTGCCGATTAAGTTCGGAGGCCAAGGCCTTCCCCCGCGAGTCATAGATAGAACGCGTTTTTCGTAAGTGTGTGTAGTACTGTCCGCTTTCCATGAAATCCGCCAAAGCGGCCTGAATGGGTACACTGGCCATGACGCCAGTATTTCTTATGGCCTGAGAGAGCGGAGCAGACAGGTCCTTGGGAACGACCATATAAGCGACCCTGATGCCAGGAAGCATCGTTTTCGCAAATGTGCCCAGATAGATAACCTCTGATCCGGAAGCCAGGCCTTGCAACGACGCTATGGGGTGATCAGCCACCAAGAATTCACTGTCGTAATCATCTTCGAGGATGAAGGCGCATTTGTCTCGAGCATAGTCGATGAAGGCCAAGCGTCTCGATAAGGACATGCAGTAGCCCATTGGGAATTGGTGCGAGGGAGTGAGGTATATCAGCCGTGGATCTAGTTTACTCGCACGATCCGGCAGGAGGGCCCCTTCGGGGTCGATGTCTAGCGTGTGGAGAGCAAGTCTGTGAGCGTTAAAAGCGACCCGAGCTCCTGGGTATCCAGGGTCCTCAACGAAGACGTCATCACCGGGGTCTGCAAGACATTGACTTAGGAGGGATAGAGATGCCTGCGTCGACGTTGTGACAAGTATTTGCTCAGCAGTAGCTTTAACCCCTCTCGCTTTGGACAGATAGTCCGCAAGTTGAGACCTGAATCGCGGCAAACCTCCAATGTTTGTATAAAAGACATCATCTTCGGTCAGAAGTCTTGATGACCTGCGTAGCGATCTCGCCCAGGCATCCCGAGGAAAAAGATCCAGAGCAGGCACGCCTGATTGCAATATCCCGCCTTGATGAACCCTGAGATCGCGCCTTGGATCCTCACTCGCTCTCACTCCCCGCTCCGAGAGACTTCCGCCTATCGGTTGGGTTTCTGTGCTCTCGTGAATAGGACCTGACAGCGGTTGACGGCTGGCAATGGATGCTACTGCACCTGATCTGACAGTAAGAATGAGTTCAGACTTGAGCAGATCATAGGCTTGGTTGATCGTGTTGCGAGACACACCCAGATTTTTCGCCAGCGTGCGACTTGATGGCAACTTTTGCCCTTCGACAAGCCGACCATCACGAACCGCTAAACGAATTTGGCGATAGATTTGCTCGGCCAGACCAAGCTTGGATGTCCGATCAATGTCGATAATACCACTAAACAAACTGGCACCCTAATAACATAAAAACCGGATCTTCTTTAGAACCAGTTTAGTTTCTAATAGTCGGAGAACAGAATCGTCACAAGGTTTTCTTCAATGGATACAGAAGCTTATCAGCCCCAACCCTATTCCAAGGTCAGAGTCAGGCCAAAGGCTCGCTATGACAAGGCGACTGTTTTCAGAATCCTTGATTCAGGCCTTGTTGCGCATGTCGGTTTCGTCATCGAGGGCCGCCCCATGGTCATCCCCATGGCGTTCGCACGCGTTGATGAAACCATCTACGTGCATGGCGCAAAAGCGACTCGCATTATTAAATCGCCCGCTGAGCTGGCGCCTGTTTGCCTTACGGTGACCCATATCGACGGGCTTGTTGTTGCAAGGTCCGCCTTTCATCACTCCGTGAATTACAGGTCGGTCGTTGTCCATGGAACCGTGAGACACGTATCGAACGCAGAGGAGAAGGAACTCGCTTTGATAGCCACAACCAATCATCTCCTACCGGACCGCTGGTCCGAAGTGCGTCCGATGAGTGGTAAAGAGTTTAAATCGACAGGTGTCCTAGCAATCAAGATTGACACCGCAACGGCAAAAATTCGTCAGGGTCAACCGATCGATGAAGAAGACGATTATAAGCTACCCTATTGGGGCGGAGTTCTGCCGGTCATTCAGTCCATAGGCACGCCGATCAATGATGGCCGAGTAGCCGAAGAAGTAGGCGTGCCCCGTTCGCTCAAGGCTGCCCGCAGGAAGTTCAACAGCTCGTAGCGAATGCGGCGAAACAGACTGTCTCAAGGACTGATCATGAAGCTGATAAGATTCATATCAGATCATTATGATCTGGTTGCAGGTTGGTTCACGACTGAAGCTGATATCACTCAGTGGGGCGGGCCTAACCTACCGTTCCCTCTATCGTTCGAAAGCTTGAAAGCGATCCATGAGAACCTAGCGCCGCCATATCTGGAGCGTTTATTCTGGATGGCAGAAAAAGACGGTGCTTGCATTGGGCACATTCAGCTTGGAATCGACCGGGCTAACGGCACTGCGAGGATATTCAGAGTTGGTATTGCGCCTAGCGAGAGAGGAAAAGGGCTCTCGACACCCATGCTGAGGCTTGTAATCGACGAAGCTTTCAAAAATCCAGATGTCCAGAGAGTTGATCTCAATGTTTACTCATTCAACAAGCCAGCCATCAGGGCATATTCTAAACTTGGCTTCATGGATGAGGGAACGCGCCGATCCTTTACCAAAGTGGGTTCGCAGCGGTGGGACAACACAATGATGGGCTTACTGCGAGACGAATGGGTGTGAGCTGACCCCTGTAGGTGATCCACCCGCTAAGTTAGAGCTTGGCGGTTATGGTCGCCCTGTTGGGCGGACCGGAACGCAGTGTAGGGGAGCCCAACAGGGCGAGGCAAGACTGTTTTCGGCGCCGGTGGTTGATAGCCCAGCGAGCTGTGTGGTCTGACGGTGTTGTAGTGCTGCCGCCAGCGTTCGATCAGGATCTGTGCCTCCTTCAGGCTGTAGAAGATTTCTCCGTTCAGGAGTTCATCTCTCAGCTTCCCATTGAAGCTTTCATTATATCCGTTTTCCCAGGGTGACCCGGGTTCAATGTAGAGTGTCTTCACGCCTATACGGCCCAACCAGTCTCTGACAGCCTGAGCCGTGAACTCACTGCCATTGTCGGATCGGATGTGTCCCGGTGGACCCCTCTGAGTGAACAGATCAGTCAGCACAGCCAGAACGTCGTCGTGCTTCAGACTGCGCTGAACGTGGATCGCGAGGCATTCTCGCGTGTGCTCGTCGATTACGGTTAGCATCCGGAAGGCTGTGCCATCGTGGGTCCGATCCGCGACGAAGTCGTACGACCAGACATGGTCCTTGTACTGAGGCCTGAGCCGGATACAGGAGCCATCGTTAAACCATAAACGCCCACGCTTAGGCTGTTTCTGTGGAACTTTAAGCCCTTCACGTCGCCAGATGCGTGCCACCCGCTTCGTATTCACCGTCCAGCCTTCACGGCGCAGCAGCGCCGTGATCCGGCGATAGCCATACCGGCCATACTGCTCTGCCAAGCGGATAATGTCCGCGGTGAGCGCTGCCTCATCCTCTCTTGGGCGAGGCAGCTTTCTTTGAGTGGAGCGGTGCTGGCCAAGAACCTTACAGGCCCGGCGCTCAGAGACTTTGAGCGCTGCCTGCACATGATCCACGGCCAGCCGACGACGTGAAGGGCTTAATACTTTCCCTCAACAGCCTCCTTGAGAATCATCGCATCGAGTGTGAGATCTGAGACCGCCTTCCTCAGCCGCATGTTCTCCTTCTCCAATGCTTTTAATCGACGCGCCTGATCGACCTTCAGACCCCCATACTCGCGTCGCCATCGATAGTAGGTCTGCTCCGCAATGCCGAGCGATCGACAGATCGCCTTGGTCTCCTCGCCTGCCGCGAGCCGGACATCGGCCTCACGCAGCTTTGCGATGATCTGTTCAGGTGTGTAGCGTTTCCTCGCCATATCGTGCTCCTTCAAGCGCAAAATAGCCAAAAACTCTAACTCTCAAAATGAACCACTTTTTGGGGGGCAGGCCAATCCAATAGTATGATTTAAATCGCCAACACCCTAACCGGCCGCTTCTGAGGACAACTCGAAGAGGGCCGCCTGCGTTCGTTCAATCGCAAGCTGATATTTGGCTTTCTGAGCATCGCGGTTAGCATCATTGAGAATAGTGATGGCCGTATCCCGATCACCATTTCTCCAGAAAATCTTCCCGAGGATAATGCTCGAAGAAATGCGTCTCATCTTCATGCCGTGCCGGGTCGCGATACCAACGCTTTCAGAGGCCGAGCGAGACGCCACATTATACTCTTTCTGCAGATATTTCAGACGGGCGTCATAATGCAGCGCTTCCGACTGGAGACGGAACAGGTTCATACTCTCGGCATATTTCAGCACTTCGGCGATTACGGTGGCTGCTTCCCTCTGATTTTCAGTCGTATTGTCCATCAGCAGGAGTTTGACTTTAGATAGTCTTGCAAAATGGAGCTGGTCGAGCTGCATCATACTTTGCGCCGCCGAAATCGACCGGTCGATTTCACGCATCGGATCACGATCTTTTCCATCCATATTAAACACTGTCTCACCGGCATTACGAAAAACGCCGTAAGCATCAGCTCTGTGCTTGTAGAAGATGGACAGCGCCCGTCTGCGGTTCTGCGGCTCCAACTCATCTATCGCTTGATCATATCTCTTGATCGCGCCGCTAATGTCGCCCGAAAGGTGTTTGACGAGACCTTGGTAGCCAATCGACACAGGTCCGATGACATGTCCGGCTTTTGCAAAACCCTCCGGTTCGTGTGACAGGTCATTAACCGACCGGGCATAGTCGATGACAGTTTGCAGGAGGGTATTGGCTCTGCGTAGATTGCCGCGTTCAATTTCGCAGATAGCGATATTGACCCAGATCCTTACGGTGCTGGGGCCCAGCGGATCAGGATCTCCCTCATGTTTCCGGATCGATTTCAGCGCCAGATTATAGTAGGGTAATGCATCATAAAGACGGCCTTGTGCAAAAGCGATCACGCCCCTTTCGTTCCAGAGCCACGCCAGTTCGTGTGGATATAGCGCCTCCTCCGGCACGGTTAAGGGACCGAACGTATTGATCGGATGCTTCGTGTAATCGTCAGGCTTGTCGACGTAGGGCTTCACGATCTCCTGATCGTAGGTCAGCCCATCATGAGGTCTGGACCGCGTATCGGTAATCACCTGGCGGGCTTGGCGGGCCGAAATTGCACCTTCCTGCAAAGTCTTCAGGCGGTTCGCTGTCCGGTCGAAGGGGGATTGCTGGTACCCCGATTCCACGATGGCTTCGGCATTCTTCTCCGTGCGGACCAGTACGGCAAAGGGTCTGAGCTGTCTCAACACGCCGTAAGAAGCCCGGAAACAGGCCGGCATATCTGCGGACGCTCTTGCTAACAGGCCCTTGATGGTTTTGGCTCGGAACATGTAGGTCGACGCAACATCGAAATTGTCGATATCATCTTCAGGAGAGAGTTCCTTTTCAGTCAACTTGTGTCCGAGAGCGACCTTCCGCAGCCTGTCGATCTGATCTTTCTCGACCGGCAGACCGTCCGCATGGGGGCCGGGACGATTCATATCCTCGAGAGATTGGATGGTATAGCAACGCCAAGCTTCGTTAAGAGAGTCGATAATCCCATCAACCTCATCCTGTACGGTTTCATCAAGCACCATGACATCGGTCGGCTGTGTGGCAAAGATGGACAGCACATAGGTATTCGTAAAACTGTGCTCCGGCGTTCTGAACGTGTAGTTCGAGGTAACGAACCGCTTCATCGCCGGATGGAGGACATAGCGATATCCATGCCGTAGATTGGCAACTTGCGGGCATTCTAAACCGTCGGGGTCCAGCTGCTTCGCCCGACACCAGTCATTTTTCCAGGCTTGCTCATAGGCAATTGCCATATCCCAACCCGCATACTCTCCCTGGCTATATTGCCCTGTCAGGGTTTGCGTGGATGCGTCTGAAGCGACGGCACTCTTCTGAGCTGATTTTTCAAATTGCCCGCGTTGTTTCGCCCAACACCGCGTAGACACCGCCCCGATCAAATGGCGTTTCAGCAGACGATCCAGGGAGACTTCGAGAAGCTTGATGCAGTCTGGGATCAGGTCTCGTTCCGACTTCTTGACGGAGTTTGTACCATGCAGACGCCGTACATTGTACATCAGATAGGTCTTTAACTGCGGTACGCGCATCAAGACGTGGCCTTCGGTCGGAAACCCGAAGTAAGAAATCGTTTTCAGAACGAGAAAATCGATCCGGCTATCATAGTCCAGCGAGCCGTCCTTCGTTTTGACCTGCAATCCATAGCGTTCGAGGACGGAGTGGATGACGCGTGAGGAAATATTTTCCGCTGAGGACGCTTGAATGCGATCGGTTAGCCGTTTCAGCCAATAGGTCTGGCCTTCGAGAAACCTCTTCGTGCCAGGCAGGTATGGCTCCCAGACAGATATATCATCCAGAACATGTTCCAGCAGTTTTTTGAGATATCGGGAACGACCGATATTACGCCGGACCTCCCGATAGGCCTTTTCCCAATCGTCATAAATGTCCCGTGAAGCTTTCACTTCCCATGAAACCTCCGGAAGGGGTCGCATGGGCGTATTTGGATTTTCGGGTCGCAATATATCGATCAGATAGGCATCTCCGGCACCGGAAGCGCGCGCTTTTGGAAAAATCGCTTTCTGCCGGTCTTCCGAAAGATTTTGAATATCGTGAAGTTTCAGGGTCGGACCAAGCCAGAGCTTAGCGGGCTCCCCAGTATCATCATCCGTATGATCGTCCGAATGCGCGGAACCGTTCGCCGCAGGGACTTTCGGAAGCGGTTCGTTTGCAAACACATTTCTTGATCCCTCCCCGCGTCCGGAGACGATGATCACATCCAGCATATTGCTCTCCTTGACCGCTCGAATCAGCTCTTTGAAAATCCGATCCACTTCGACTGTCCTGAAGCGTCCTTCCTGATTGAGCAGGCAGTCGAAGCCCGCAAAAACGAAAATGCTGCGCGTGTAATGTCCCTTGTCCTTTTGTTCGCACATCAGCGTGACCAGCTGACTGGCGAGATGGAGATGGCCACGCCTGTTTCGGATTCTGTGCGCTTCATCATTGTCGATCAATCCAGCATCGACACACTGTTTCTTGAGCAGGTTGGTAATACCCACCAGGGCAGAGGAAAATTCCAGAGTGTGACTGAAATTGGCCGCCCAGTGATGGGTATATTGGCGACCAATCCAAGCGAGAGATTGATGAGGGTTTTGGTCCTGTAGCCGCGACGTAAGGATATGGAAGAATGATCCTTTTCCCATTCCTTTCTTTGAAAAACAGTAGAGAAGACGCCCAGACGTGCTGACCCCACTCGCATCGGGATCGAGTTTTAGACGCTCCAGCAACGGCTTGATCGTCTCGTCATAATCCTCTGCTCTCAGATTGGGCCAGACCGCCCGCTGTCGATTGGCAATGATAGCTGGCTGTTGTGCGTTCCCATGATCGTTCCAATCGGAGGTTGAACGCATGGGTGGTGGCAATCTGACATCTCGCCACCACTGGCTTTTGAGATCAGCCAGATCTTCAATCGCGCGGTTTAGCGCGACTGTGATCACCTCGCCTTTCAATTTTTCCAGAAAATCGTCAATGAGCATCAGCGCTTCACCGAGACGGCGCCCGTCGAACTCCCCTGAGGGCGAAGTGTCTTTCAGATAGATTTTGACCGCTGTGACGTCGACGACATCTGTGAATCCGGCTTCGCGCTGAAGGCTCAGAAGGTAATCGCTCAGCGCCTTCAACGTCAGACGCAATGTCAGCTCATCGGAGGCAAGAACGAGCGTTTTCTTATGATCGGGAAAAACACGGTCAAACCTGAAAAAAGCCCGTCCGTTGATGTTCTCTTCGGGCTCAGAGCCATCGTGTTTCACTTCATCCACTTTGGAAAGGTAAGCGTATGCCTGCTGATTTTTCTCTTTGATGACAGGATTATTCTTGCTCGGATCGGGGTCATCATCGAGGCATTTCACAAGTTGAGCAATGTGACCGCGTAATCGGTCGATCTCCTGCCGGGCATCCTTCAGATCATAGTCTAGAGCCCCAAGCTGCCTCGGAATGAATTGTACTTCAGCCTGTTCTTCCGCAGCATCATCAGGATCCTTCACATCAAAGGCATCGTCTTCGGTCTCTGAGCCCTGCGCTTTCTGCTTATCCTGTTCGCCATAGAAGAGAATGCGGACACCGTAGCGGATAAAGGCTTCGACCTTCTTGGCCGTGCGAACCGAAACGGGATCGATAGCGGGCATCAGCGCATAAAGATCACGGTCTTCGATAGACCGATTGCTGGCAAATTCTCTCAGAGGTCTCAGCAGATCCTGCTCTGAAATTGAGGACCCAATAAAAAGAATTGGATTGCCACTGAAAATTATATCCAGCGCGTAACCGAAGGCAAAGTTTTTTTCGCGCTCGTTCAAATAGAGTGTCTGATAGTCGCTTTCGGTCGCTATGATCGTTCCAGGCAAATCTGCCCGGCCATGGAGATGCATGACGCGCGCACCCATATCACTGGAACAGGTCGAAAAATCGATCAACTCACCAATCGAATTTGGCGAAATCACATCGCTCGTCGCGGCTTCTCCCAACCAGGACCGTGAAACTCTACGGCCTGTCTGCGGATCGACACGTTCAGGCACAGGTTGCGGGTCGATGTCCGCTCGCTCCGAAAGGGTTCCCCTCGGATAGTTCAGGAACTCGAAATATTTTTCGACTTCGTAATCATAGTTTGTGGAGAGAAAGCGCCAGAAGTCGAGCTTCTTCACAATTTCATGAATCGGATCGGAACGTGGTCTCAACTCTCCTGCAGTCGCAGTAATGTCGGAGTTATCGCCATCTTCGTAGATATATTCGCTTGCGGCGAAATCAGGATGGATCGGCTTCGACGTATTCTCCCGCGTGATAGAATTGAAAAGCAGATCGAAGCTTTCTTCCATATCAGAAGAAGACAATCGATATAAGATCAGTGTGGCAAATATCAGCGAGAAAAAACTTCTGCGATCGGGCGGCAAGCCTCCGGCCTTCACATCACGACCCGCTCGCTCGGCATCGGCCCTGACCCCGTCGATGATCTCCTCAAGATAATCCGAAAGCGCCGCTCTGGAACCGGTTCCTCCACTGGCAGTCGGCTCTGAGTGGGCCCAGCTCAGCAGTGTTTCCAGAAGTTCGACAGTATAGAAATTCTGAAACAGGAATCTCTGTTTCTTGGTCTCCGCATCACCATGAGACCCGTCACTGGGTAAGGCGGCATTGCCGTTGGACCTCCCGAGATCGATTTCCGCCTTGGTTTTCTTTTCCTCTTGCGAGGCCTTATCCGCCCGGCTTTCGACATTGAGAGCAAGAGCGAGCTTTCCATTCAGGAACTCTCGATCGGGTTCTTGCAAGGTAACGCTTCTGCTCTTGTCGGCCACAAGACCACGCTTCAGACGGGATAGACGCAAGGAGGCATTCTTGCGCGCCACCAGCAAATCAGACTTTGTCAGTTGCGCAATCGCTTCATGGAATGTGTCCTTGTCATCAGGACTCTGCGCAAGATCGAAGGCGAGACGGATAAGTTCCATCTGGGTAAGATTCTGCTCAGGCGTGTTGCGCGGTGCCTTTTTAAGATCTTCCAGTTGACCCTCAAGGCGTTTGAGCCGGTTGACCGTCTGGGGGTCCAATCCGGGCTGCTGGGTTGCCAATATGATCGCTTTTAATGCTCGACCGCGCACATCGTCGATCAGCTGATCCCAAGTTCCCGCACCATAGGGAATTGATATACCCGCTCCGAAAAAGGAAACCGTTCGACGCGTACTTAAAGACCGGAGCAAAGTTCTGAGCGTTTCGTCGTCAAACTCCGCTTGATCGGCCAGTTTCTCCAAGCCAATATTCAAACGTGGATTTATCTTCATTGGCCCCAGCTCGATATGTAAATAAACACAAGTCTTTTAAGTTGCGCATGACTAACCTTGCCCGGAACCCTGTGTCCATTCTTTTCCAAAATCTCACACGCCGCCTCAAGTGAGCATGCAAATTTAAGAGAATTTCGGCTCGAGCGATTTGTAAGGGTCGACAAGGTTCCGCACCCGCTGCAATGTTTGCGGAGACGTCATGACACGAGGTGTCACACGCATCGACCGCCCACAGACGTTGCACCCGGGCGGGAGTGGATTATAGGGCGCGGATGCAGAGCTACTTGCTTGTTGCCCTCGGGGGCGGGATCGGCGCGTTGGGGCGTCATGGTCTCGGCCAGCTGACCTTACGCGCCTTCGGGCCGGGCTTTCCCTATGGAACCATGGCGGCCAATATTGCCGGCGGTCTGCTAATGGGACTACTGGCCGGCTGGCTAATGAACAAGGATGGTGGGCAGAATATGCGGCTGTTTCTCGGTGTCGGCCTGCTGGGCGGATTTACGACCTTTTCCGCCTTCTCTCTTGACGCGTGGCTAATGCTGGAGCGGGAGCGCTACGGCGCACTGCTCGGCTATGTCGGTGGCTCCGTCATCCTGGCCATTGCGGCGCTGGCCTTCGGCCTGCTGATTGCCCGGAAGGTGTTCGCATGAGCAAGATATTCACATGAGCGGTGTTCAGCAACTCGAAGTGCCCGAACATGATGCCGGGCAGCGGCTGGACCGCTGGTTCAAGCGCCTGTTCCCGCATATCGCGCATGGCAAGGTGGAAAAGCTGCTGCGCACGGGACAGCTGCGGGTCGACGGGAAGCGCGCCAAGGGTAGTTTCAGACTCGAAGCCGGACAGACCGTCCGCATTCCGCCCTTGCCCGACCCGTCCGAGGTCAAGGCCAAAGCCTCTCAGCGCAATCAGAACAAACTCGTCGAATGGGTGCTGTATGAGGATGATGATCTGGTCGCGATCAATAAGCCCGCAGGCCTCGCCGTGCAGGGCGGGTCCAAGACGACGCAGCATATTGATGGGATGCTGCCCGAGGGTCACCGCCTCGTACACCGGCTCGACCGTGATACGTCCGGCGTGCTGCTGATCGCCAAGTCTGCAGCGGCGACTAAATGGGCGGGCCGCGCCTTTCAAAGCCGCCGCGCCGAGAAGGTCTATTGGGGCGTGACAAACGGTGTTCCCCGCCCGCTTTCCGGCGAGATTGCCGGCTATATGGCCAAGGGTGAGCTGGATAACCGCTTCGGCAATATTCATATGGGCAAGGAAGTCATGATGGCGGTGCGTCACGGAACGCAAAACGCCAAACATGCGCGCACACTCTATCAGGCGGTCGCCACGGCCGGAGCGAAGGCGGCTTTCGTGGTGATGATGCCGCTGACCGGACGGACGCATCAGCTGCGCCTGCATATGCAGATTTTGGGCGCACCACTGGCCGGCGACCCGAAATATATGACGGACCGTCCCCTGCCCGGCGGCCTCGACAAGACATTGCATCTGCATGCGCGCTCTCTGTCGATCCCGCGCGACGGAAAACCGCACCTTACCATCACCGCGCCGCTGCCCGCGCATATGACCAAGGCATTCGCACTGTTCGGTTTCGACGAAGCGGATCCGGAGGTGAACTGGGACGAACTGGTCTGATGGCGCGGCGTTTCTATGCCGACGTCACGGTCGATCGGGATCGTAATGGCTGGTTCATCCGTCTGGACGGGCGGGCGCTGAAGACACCCGGCAAGAGGCCGATCCGCGTGCCCAGCCAGCGTGTGGCAGACCTGCTCAAGGCCGAATGGGATGCCGTTCCGGCGGCTGAAGACGGCGAGATCGATCCCGCCCTCATGCCCATCACGCGGCTGGCCAATGTCGCCAGTGAGGGCGTGGCGGACCGCCGCGAGGCGTTGATCGCTGATGCGCGCAATTATGCGGGAACGGACTTGCTATCCTACCGCGCGCCGGACCCGGCAGACTTCGTCGCCCGTCAGACCGCGGCCTGGGATCCCTGGATCGACTGGGCGGCAGAACGCGGCGTCAGGCTGGAAACCACGGACAGCATTCGCGCCATTGATCAGGCTGAGACAAGTCTCGACACCGTCGCCGACTATGCGTGCGGTCTGCCGGACTTCGCCATGACCCTGTTCGTGCATCTGGTGGCGGTCTATGGTTCGGCTGTCCTGGCCATGGCGGTGATGGAACAGGCGCTGGAGGCGGGCGAGGCGTTCGATCTGTCACGCATTGACGAGCTTTACCGCGCGGAGATCTGGGGCGTGGACGAAGCGGACGAGGCGGTGCGCCTGGCGCTGCGCGCCGAAACCGTCACTTTGGGCGGGCTGGCCCCTGACATAGGTTAATCTTTACTGGTCATTCGGCGCCCGGGCCTCTACGCCTGTGAGCATGGATGGCAGCTTCCTCCTTTCAGCATTCATCTTTCTCTGCGCGGCCAGCCTGCTGGTTCCGATCAGCAAGCTGTCGGGTCTCGGCTCCGTCATCGGCTATCTCGTTGCGGGACTTTTGATCGGGCCAAGCGTGCTGGGTCTGATCTCAGATCCCATCACCATTCTTCACTTTGCGGAATTTGGCGTCGTGATGATGCTGTTCCTGATCGGGCTGGAACTGGAGCCGCGCAAGCTCTGGTCGATGCGCGGCAAACTGATCGGTGTCGGCGGATCGCAAGTCCTGCTGACCTTGCTGGCCATTGCGGGCATCGCATTGATCGTCGGGCTGTCAACGGGTGAAGCACTTGCCGTTGGTATGGCGCTGTCGCTCTCCTCCACCGCTATGGCCTTGCAGATCCTGCAGCAGCGACGCCTTATGGCCGAACCGGAAGGCCAGAGCGGCTTTTCCGTGCTGCTGTTCCAGGACGTGATCGTCATCGCCATGATCGCGGCCATGCCGATCCTCGCCACGCTGACACCGTTTGATGGTGTAACCAGCGATTATGCGGACGGCCATGCGGAGCCACACGGCCCGACCGGGGTCTGGCTGGGCGTGGCCGTCATCGGCGTCTTTGTCGGCATGTTTCTTGGCGGGCGCTATCTGCTGGCCCCGCTTTTCCGCCTGATCGCACGCTCAGAGGTGCGTGAGACTTTTACCGCCGTGGCGCTGCTGCTCGTTGTCGGCGCAGCGCTGCTGATGAACTGGCTCGGCCTGTCGGCGGCGCTCGGCGCCTTCATCGCCGGCATGGTTCTGGCCGACAGCGAATATCGCCATCAGCTCGAACGTGATATCGAACCGTTCAAGGCGCTACTGCTGGGCCTGTTCTTCATCTCGGTCGGGATGAGCCTCGACCTGGCTTTCATCGCTTCCGAACCGATCTTGGTGATCAGCCTCGTCGCCGGATTGATGGGATTGAAGTTCTTCATCCTGTTGCTGATCGGACGGATGTCAGGCCTAAAAGGTCGAGCTTGCCTGTTTTTCTCTGCGCTGCTCTGTCAGGCGGGCGAGTTCGGGTTCGTCATCTTCACTTTTGCCACGACGGAAGGGGCGATCCGGCCTGAAACCGCCGCTATTCTGACTGCCGTGATCGCTCTGTCCATGGCGATGACGCCGTTAATCCTGCTGATTTTCGATAAGCTGATCCTGCCCCGCTTCGACACGGACGGGTCCACTTTGACGGGCGAAGCCCCCTATGATCAGCACCACCCTGTTCTCATTCTGGGTTATGGCCGGATCGGTCAGATCATCGGGCGGCTCTTGGAAGCGCAGGGCATTCGCACGACCCTGATCGACAATAATGGCGATCACATCGAATTCCTGAAACAGTTCCACCACCGCGTTTTCTACGGCGATGCCACCGATATGGATCTGCTGCGTCAGGCCGGCGCAGGCGGGGCCTGCATTATCGTCGTCGCCATCGCCGATAATCTCGAACTCGTCCGGCGCATCAAGAAAAGCTTTCCGGACGCCAAGCTGATCGTGCGCGCCAAGGGGCGGGTGCAACTGTTCGATTTGCTGGCTGAGAATGTGCATTTTGCAGAACGCGAAACCGTGCGCGGAGCCTTGGCTCTGGGCGAAGCGGTACTGACAGATATGGGCTATAATGAAGAGGAAGCCGACATGCTGGTCCAGCGCTTCCTCGAACTGGACTATGAGAATATTCAGCAGACCTATCATTTGCGCGGTGACATCAAGGCGCTGGCCGAAATGTCTTCTGAGGCAAGATTACTTCTGAAAGAGACTCTCGAGACCGAATTAGAGCAGCGCCGCGCAGACAGAAACTGACGGACTTCGAACGCACGCGACCGTCACAAAAACGGAGACGATCCATGAAAGGCCCAACCATGAAATATCTACTTGCCGGAGCCGTCAGCAGCCTCGCCTTGCTGACCACGGCCTTCCCCGCAACGGCTCAGTCTTCCGAGACGATGAACCGGCCCTTCACAGCAGAGCGCGTCTTCGACATCGAATATGCCAGCGATCCACAAATTTCTCCCGATGGATCGACCATAGCCTATGTACGCCGGTCCATGGATCGACAGACCGATACGGATCGCGGCGATATCTGGACGCTGAACACCGCGACGGGGGCGCATCGCCCGCTGATCGTCGGCGGCGCGTCCAAGGGCAGCCCGCGCTGGTCGCCGGATGGGACGCGCTTGCTCTATTCCACCGCGACGGATGAGCGGCCCGATCTGCGCGTGCACTATATCGATACGGGGGACAGCGTCTCGCTCGGCCAGTTCTATGAAGGCCCAGGCGCCATGACTTGGTCCCCGGATGGCAAGACCGTTGCTTTCAGCATGTTCGTTCCGGGCGAAACGCCGGCCTTCGCGAAGCCTGTGGCCACCCCAGCCGGGGCCAAATGGTCTGAACCCGTCCGCGTTTTCGACGACATGACCTTCCGTTTCGACGGGGCGGGATATTTGCGCGAAGGCGCGACCCATGTCTTCACCATCTCCGCTGACGGGGGATCCCCACGCCAGATCACAAGCGGCGATGTCGACTTTGGCGGCCCGGAATGGCTCGGTAACGGCACGCTGCTGGTCAGCGGCAATATGGCCGAAGACAGGGACATGGATCCGATCGAAAGCGAAATCTACACGGTGAGCCTGTCGGATCTATCGATGACGCCCCTGACCACACGCGACGGCCCGGACGGCAGCCCGACCGTCTCACCGGACGGCAAATGGATTGCTTATCTGGGCTATGATGACAGGCTGCGCGCCTACCAGCAGACCGAACTTTACATTATGGAAGCCGACGGCACGAATCCCCGCCGACTGGCCGACACTCTGGACCGGTCTTTCGACGCCATCCACTGGGGCAGCGACAGCCGCACGCTTTATGGCCAGATCGAAAATGCCGGCATCATCGACATTATTTCGATCGATACCCGCAGTGGGCGAACAAAAACGGTCGTCAGCGGCCTGGGCGGCACCTCCATCGGACGCCCCTACGCATCGGGCAGTTTCAGCGTCTCACAGACCAACACACCTGTCTTTGCATACACCGCTGGCTTTACGGACCGACCGGCTGAAATCGCCGTTCAACGGGGTGCCAGCGATCCACGCGTGATGACCACGCTGAATGATGATGTACTGCCTTTTCTCGACATGGCGCCGATCGAGGAATTTCATGTCAAATCGTCTGTCGATGGCCGGGAAATCGAAGCTTGGGTTGCCCTACCGCCAGGCTTTAAGGCCGATGGGAGTTTTCCACTTATTCTGGAAATTCATGGCGGGCCTCAAACCATGTACGGACCTTTCTTCGCTAGCGAAATTCAGCGCTACGCAGCGGAAGGCTATGTCACCGTCTATGTCAATCCGCGCGGATCCACCGGCTATGGCAATGACTTCGTTCAAGCCATCGACAAGGCTTATCCCGGCAACGACTATGTCGACCTGATGGATGTGGTCGATGATCTGGTGGCGCGCAATTATGCCAGTCCGGACCGACTGTTCGTGACCGGCGGCTCCGGCGGCGGCATTCTAACGGCATGGACCGTCGGCAAGACCGACCGCTTCGCCGCAGCCGCATCCGTCAAACCTGTCATCAACTGGATGACCATGGCCTTGGCCGCCGATATCGGCCAGTTTGTGCGCCGTCACTGGATCCGCGCCGATCCTTGGGAGGATCCCGATGCCTATCTGGATTTCTCCCCGATCATGCTGATCGACAATGTCACCACGCCGACCTTGATGATGGTGGGTGAGGAAGATTGGCGAACGCCGACCTGGGAGGCCGAGCAGTTCTACACCGCGCTCAAAATGCAAGGTGTCGATACGGCGCTGATCCGCATTCCGGGCTCACCGCATTATATTGCCAGCCGCCCCAGCCGTCTGATCGCCAAAACGGATAATATCATGGGTTGGTTTGCGAAATATGATCCTGCGAAGACGGAAGACGCCGCCGAGTAAAGACCCCCTCTCCCGCGAGGGAGAGGGAGGCGTGTTTACCGCCGCTTACCCTCAGCCATATTTGTCTTGAGCGCCTGCATGGCAGACCGGATGCGGGTCTTGACCGTTCCTAGCGGCAGACCCGTTTCATCCGATATTTCCTTGTGGGTCTTGAACTCCATATAGGCCATACGGATCGCCGTCTGCTGTGACGGTGTCAGCTTGTCGATTTCGCGCGCCAGCCAGTGGTTTTCCTCTTGGGCCATGAAACCGCTCTCAGCGCTTGGCACCTCGTCATCCGCGATCACTTTCATCAGTTCCGGGTCTCGTACATCGACCCGCCCATGCTTGCGCTGATGATCGATCCAGCGATTGCGCGTCATCCGGTAGACCCAGGTCGCGAAAGAAGCCTTGGTAGGGTCGAACATCTGCGCGCCGGTCCAGACCTTGACCATTACATCCTGAACGACGTCCTCGGCGGTTGCACCGCCCGCGCCGCGCGCCATCAGCCAGCCTTTTAGCTTGGGGGTATAGACATCGAACAGATCGGTCAGCGCCTGCGCATCCCGGTCCTCGGCAATCGACTTCAGCCAGTTGGCATCGCGCTTCGACGCCGAGAGCGACTTCGCCGTCTGTGGCGCGGCCCGCTTGCGCGGTTCCGGGGCCGGGGACTTTGTTTCAGGATAAGCTGCCGGGGTCGATGCGACGGCTGAATGGTCCCGCCGCGAACGGTCCGTCGTCTCCCCCTTGTCTGCAGTGGCCACGTGCCTCTCCGGTGTCTGGTGAGGATGCGCGGCACAAGATGGGACCGCAACGTCAGCATTTATATAGATTAAGAAACACACGCTGTCACCCGATCAACGCTTGCTTGTCGTCAATCCGAACGATTTTGCATCATTTCCATCCAGACCGGACTTGTCAGACGCACTCTAATTTCCTATATTTCTGTCATGACAGAAATATCGAAAACAATCGACGCGATGCCTGAAGCCGTCCGTCGCTTCATTCTCCACTGGGGCGATATGGGGCAGCAATGGGGTGTCAACCGGTCAATCGCGCAAATTCATGCGCTGCTCTACATCAGCGAGGCTCCGCTCCCGGCGGAGACGATTAGCGAGACATTGGGCATTGCTCGCAGCAATGTCAGCAATTCGCTCAAGGAACTGACTGGCTACCGCATCGTGCGCCGCGTGCCGGTGTCCGGCGAACGGCGCGATCATTTCACGGCTGAGACTGATGTCTGGGAACTGGCCCGCCGCATCGCCGCCGTGCGGAAGGCTCGCGAGATCGACCCGGCGCTTGAAACGCTGTCGCACTGCCTGTCCGATGCGGAGGGTGATGCCGAAGTCTCCGATGAACAGCGCCGCCGCTTGCGCGAAATGCATGCTTTTACCGCCGATATGGACCGCTGGTACACGCAAATGCAGGCCTTGCCGGTCCGGACCCTGACCCGCCTTGTTCGCCTTGGCGACCGCATCGTCGCGCTTCTGGGCCTCAATCGGAGTTAGCCGCCCATCCACCGGAGATCGCCTCAATGACAGGTTTGCAGACATGGCTGACAGGAGGACCGCGTCCGGTCTGGCTGCGCTATCTGCTCCTGATCGCTGCGGCGTCCGGCATCATCCGGTTCGCGCTCGGAACACCGTGGATGCGCGAAAGTGCCGTGCTTTACGTCCTGATTCCCTATCTGATCGGCATCGCGATCTATCTCTTTACGCCGGTCGCCAAGAGCGACCGTTTCCTGGCACGTCTGTGGCGCAATCTGCGCACGGCCCTGATCGTGATGATGGCGACCTCGCTGCTTCTGTTCGAGGGGTTTCTATGCGTTCTGGTGTTCCTGCCAATCTATGTATTCTTCGCCCTGTTGGCGGCCCTGATCTATCCGGGCCCGACGGCGCGTGACCGGAGCTGGCGCGACAAGACACGCATGAGTGTGATCCCCGTGCTGGTCGTCATACTGTCGATGGACGGTATTCGCGGCATGGACATATCCTTCGGACCGGACCGGGATGTGCTGGTGAGCCGGACGGCAACACTGGAGCTGACACCGGCAGAAATCCGCAGCAACATTATCGGCCATACCTATCCCGAAGCAGGTCGGACGCGTTTCCTCGCCCTCTTCCCGCGTCCGGTCGCCGTCGAGGCCCAGTCGCTCGCGGTCGGGGCACGTCATACCGCCCATATGGAATATCGTCGCTGGGGCGTGCCGGGCCTCAACGTCCATAAAGGTACGTCGATCATGGAATTCACCCACAACACGGAAACGGAGCTGCGCGCACAATTCATTCATGATGACACTTATTTGTCGCACTATATGCTCTTTCAGAGCTGGGCGCTGGAGATGACGCCGCGCGCGGACGGCCAGACCGACGTGACCCTCACAGTGGGCTATGAGCGATTGCTCGCCCCGGCCTGGTATTTCGGGCCCTTGCAGAAGCGGGCCGTGGGTGACGGGCTGGACTATGCGCTGCATGCGATCATTGGCGGCGCGGCGTGAGGGACATTGCCGCGCGCATCGTTCCGACACCGGGTTGCGACCCCGTGGCGGGGCGGGTTCGCTGGGATCCCGTCAAATCGCTGTGGTGGTCGGGCCTGACGGCGCTATGGCTGATTGGCGGCACGATCTGGTTCAGCTGGGGCGCGGTCGCGGTTTTCCTGGCGAGTTGCTTCCTCATTCTCTGTGGCGGTCATTCCATTGGCATGCACAGACGGTTGATTCATGAGAGCTTCGATTGCCCGCCCTGGCTCACCGTAATCGGGGTCTGGCTCGGTACGCTTGTCGGTCTCGGCGGACCCCGCACCATGATTCAGACTCATGATCTGCGCGACTGGGCCCAGCGTCAGTCGGATTGCCACCCCTATCTGAGACATGGTGGGGCTCCGGCGAAGGATTTTTGGTGGCAGGTCCATTGTTCCCTGACATTGGACCTGCCGCCTGGCTTCCAGCCCAGCGACCTTTATTCTGCCAGCTGCGCCATGCGATGGCTGCAGGCGACGGCCTTCTTGCAACAGATACCGATCGCGCTTTTACTCTGGATAATGGGCGGGCCCGGTTTCGTCGCCTGGGCGATCGGGGGACGTGTCAGCATCAGCATTTTCGGGCATTGGGCCGTGGGGTGGGTCGCTCATAATCACGGTCACCGTGATTTCCATAATGAGGGCCATTGTACGCAAGGGCATAATGTCCGGGGGTTCGGTCTGATCACCTTCGGCGAAGCTTATCACAATAATCATCACGCCTTTCCAGAAAGTGCCCGGCTCGGGCTTTTTCCGAACCAACCGGACCCCGGTTGGTGGGTCCTGATGATGCTGCAGCGCATCGGCCTTGTCTGGAATGTGGTCGAAGCCAGGGTCGAGGTTGGCCATTCCCTAAAACTGTGCCGCACTCCTCCCGCAACGGATGTGTCTATTCCCAGAAACGGCTAGGGGCTGTTTGTGAACGCCTATATTCTCATCATTACCGCAGCCTGCGTCACGGCAATCATTTCCGGCCTGTTCGGTATGGCGGGCGGGATGATCTTCATGGGCGTCATCGCCGTTTTTCTGGGCGTCGCGGAGGCCATGGTCCTGCACGGCGCAGTGCAGGGCGTTTCCAACAGCACACGCGCCTATTTTCTGCGCCGGGATGTCCGCTGGGACATTTTGGGCTGGACAGCGCTCGGGGCGATACCGGCTGCGCTGCTGATGCTGTCGGTTGCCTTCCTGCCGTCCAAAGCACAACTCTATCTCGCACTTGGCTTATTGCCGCTGCTTCTGTGGTTGCCGCGATCCTGGCTGGCAGGAGACGCCCAAAAGCCAGCGCATGCGGTCCTGTGCGGGGCGATGGTGATGGGCCTGAACCTGAGTGCGGGTGTCGCAGGTCCGGCGCTGGATTTCTTCTACGTCAAAACGCAACTGACGCGGCAGCAGATCGTCGCCACCAAGGCCGTCACCATGTTTGCATCGCATCTGGTCAAGATTGTCTACTTCGGTATTCCGCTGGCGCGCGGCGTCGGCTTGGCGGGACTGCCGCCTTGGTGGGTGTTTGTCGCAGCCGTTCCTGCCGTGATCGCAGGCACCTGGATCGGGACGCGTCTGCTGCACCACTTTTCCGACATCGGTTTCAAACGCTATACGCGCATTCTCGTCACACTGATCGGGGCCGTCTATGTCTGGCGCGGTTTTGCGCTTCTCTGAGCGACGACTGTATAGAGCGCGATTCCGATCAGCGTGATCGCTGTACCGATCCCGTCCCAGAGGCCGAATGGCTCTCCCAGCACAAGTATCGCGGCCACAATTGTCGCCAGCGGCCCGATCATGCCGAGAATAGCCACGAGTTGTGCTCCGATCCGGCCAATCGCCATATTGATAAAGAAGCTAGGCAGGAGGGTGCAGAAAAATGCCAACGCAACGGCGATTACCCAGAGCTGTCCCGGCAGTTGCAACGCCGCAATCATGCCGGACAGACCGCCTGAACTGACGAAGAAGTGGACCAGCAAGGCTGTCGCCGCGCCGATCATGGCGAGGCAAGTGAAAACGCGCGCGCCGATCCGGTCGATAAAGCCTTTGGCGATCAGCTGAAACAGCGCAAACAGAGCGGCGCAGAGCAGGATCAGCCCGGCCCCGAGCCAGAGATTGTCAGACGCCGTCATGTCGCCGCGCAGGAAAACCACGGCCAATCCCGCATAAGCGAGTGCGACCGATGCCAATCCCGCCCTGCTAATCCGGCCACCGAAAAACAGGGCGCCGAAGATCACGACGAAGGCCGGATAGGTAAACAGCAGCAGCCGTTCGAGCTGCGCCGTGATATATTTCAGGCCCTGAAAATCGAGAAAGGTGCAGATATAGTAAGCCAGAACACCCGCCGCCATTGCAGACAGGGTTTCGCGTATTCCGATCCGCCCCTGCCCCGCCCGGCGCGCAATCATCAGGATCAGGATATAGGCCGGAAGCGACAGCCCCATCCGTAACACCATCAGGGTGACGACGGGAAGGTCCGGCACGACCCCGTAAGCCATCTTCACCAGTACGGCTTTCATCGAAAACAGGACGGCACCAGTAATACCCAGTGCCATCCCGATCCCGTCCAGCCGCCCGCTCTCGCCGGACAATGCGGCCGCGCCCTGAACCTCGCGAAAGGACGTCTTCATCGTTTCGTCTGACGGCGGGCTCTGAAGAAACTTCGCAGCATGTCACTGGCGCGATCGGCACGCAGGCCGGCACTGATGAGGGGCCGGTGATGACAGGTCGGCGCGTCGAAGAAGCGCACGCCGCTTTCGACGGCCCCACCTTTCGGGTCGGACGCGGCATAGACAACCCGCGCAATCCGGGCATTGGCGATGGCCGACGCACACATGGTGCAGGGCTCCAGCGTGACGTAAAGCGTGTGCCCTGGCAGGCGGTAATTCCCGACCCTCTCACAAGCTGCACGAATGGCCAGCACTTCGGCGTGTGCCGTCGGATCGTGCTGCGCAATCGGTGCATTGGCGGCTTCGCCTACAACAATTCCGTTTACATTCACGATCACCGCACCCACGGGCACTTCGCAACTGTCAGCCGCAGCTTGCGCGAGCGCCAGCGCACGGTCCATATGGGCCAGATCGGGCCAGTCCTGATCGCTGTCATGGATCGTCATGACCGCGCCTGTGTGTCGGGATGGACAAATGGTCAAGCCAGCAGACGATAGCGAACGGATTGCCAAACGGCTGTCTCGCGCCGGAGTCGCGTCCCGCCGCGAAGCGGAACGCATGATCGAAGCGGGCCGGGTCAGCGTCAATGGCAAGCGTCTGGACACGCCAGCTTTTACCGTCACCGCCAAAGACGACATCGAGGTGGACGGCAAACCTCTCGCCGCTAAGGAGCCGCCGCGTCTGTGGCGCTATCATAAACCTCCCGGACTGGTGACAAGCCATAGCGATGAACGCGGACGTAAAACCGTGTTCGACGCGCTTCCCGAACATTTGCCCCGCGTGATCAGCATCGGCCGACTCGACCTGACGAGTGAAGGTCTGTTGCTGCTAACCAATGACGGCGAGCTGGCGCGGCAGCTGGAACTGCCCAGCACGGGCTGGTCGCGCCGCTACCGCGCGCGCGCCTATGGCAAGACGACGCAGGAGAAGCTCGACACGCTGAAAGACGGGATCGAGATCGACGGCCGCCAGACCGGCCCGATCGAGGCGACGCTCGAGTCCGAAAAAGGCGACAATGTCTGGGTCGAGGTCATGATCCGCGAAGGCAAGAACCGCGAAGTCCGTCGCGCGCTTGAAACGCTGGACTTGAAGGTCAACCGGCTGATCCGGACCAGCTATGGCCCGTTTCAGCTGCTCACGCTGCAACGCGGTGCCGTCGACGAAATCGGTCGCAAACAGCTGCGGGATCAGGTCGGCCATCTGATCGAAATTCCGCGCGAACAGGATCGCCACAAGCGCAAACCGCCCAAGCGCGGCACGCATGCAAGCAAGAAAGCCAAAGTCGACAGCCAGCCCGGCGCGCGCAAGCAGGACGCCGCGAAGAATGCGAAACGCCCTCCGCCCAAGAAAGCGCAGGGTGGGCGCCGCAAGGGACCACCTAGGGCTAGGGGATGACTTTGTTCGTCTTTCTCCTGCTCAACTCGGCAAAAGTCGGAGTTCGGGATCGTCGCCAGTTCAACGCTGATTTTGTCTCAGAAAGCGGGGCCCCGGCTTTCGCCTGTGTGGTCGAAAACTAATGAGGATTGTTTCAGGCAGCCATCGCGGTCGGACCATCGTCACGCCGGACGGGCGTAATACGCGGCCAACATCCGATCAGACGCGCGAGTCCATCTTCAACATTCTCGATCATGCGGACTGGGCTCCGCCTCTCGACGGCGCGCATGTGCTGGACATTTTCGCCGGCTCCGGCGCGCTGGGGCTGGAAGCCATCAGTCGCGGCGCGGCCTTTACCGTCTTCGTCGAACGGCATCCGCAGGCCCTGGCGGCGATCCGGAAGAATATCAATCATTTCGGACTGGGCGACGAAGCCCGCATTCACCGCTTTGACGCGACAAAGCTGAAACTGGCTCCGGCCAACCGCCCGGCCTCCTTCACCCATGTTTTCATGGATCCGCCTTACGGCAAAGGCCTCTGGTCGCCCGTGCTCCGACGCCTGCCACAATATCTGTCCGCGGACGGGATCATAATTCTTGAGGAATCCCGCGACACCGAGGTTGCGCCGACAGTCGAAAGAGCCGGCTGGGAAATCATGGCCGACAACCTCTGGGGCGCAGCCCGCGTACTGTTTCTGAAGCAGAAATAGGCTCTTCGCGCCGTTAACCCGATCTGCGCCTTTATCCTGTACACGCCCCTCATGGAGCGTTGAACATGGATGAATGCCTTGAACAGATACAATGGATGATGACGGCGGAAGCCCTTTGGGATTTCGTTACAGGAGACGCCGTTTCGCCCACTGCCGCAGCAGACATTGGATATGACAGTTCGAAAGACGAGCAGACGCCGCTCTTTATCTGAGGTGTCATGACGCCACCCTGACCCGAAAGCCGCTCAATATCAGCCTATTCAGACCGACTCAGAACAGGTCGTTGATTCCTGAAACTTTCAGATCGTTTTCGAAGGCTTCAAGCTCGTCTGCGCTGAATGTATTGCACAGGGTTTCGAAGGCTTTCTGGGCCTTTTTATAGCCTTTCTTGGCGGCCTTATCGTAAAATCTGGCGGCTCTGATCCGGTCTTTGTCACGACCATTGCCATGTTCATGCGCGTGCCCGATCAGATAGAGGCTTTTCATATGGCCGCGTCTCGCAGCCGGCTCGAGATGGAGGAAGGCGTTGTCATACGCGCCCTCCATATAGAAATCGCGCCCGGGGCGATAATGCCGATCGGCCCCGTTGCTCAGCATGCGATAGCCCATACCCATCGATAGCTTACCTAAAATCCAGCCGGGCAGGACAGCCAGTATCGCAAAAACGACGAGCCCGCCGAAAAGCGAGTCGAGGTCGAAAATATAGACAAAAATACCGTTGATGATGACCATGGCCGGTATGGCGCGGACATAGATCTTCCGAAATGTCCTGTTACGTTCTGCAAAGAAAAAACTCAGCGCGATCAAAAACAGGACGATCAGAAAAATCTGCCATTCGCTCAGATTGATCTGCAGGACGTTCCGGCTGAAGCTGGAAACCGTAAACAGTCCGATGACGAAAGGGGCGAGGAACAAAACCGCCCAAACGAACGGATTGCTAAAGAGATAACGCAGGTGGATTCTGATAAAGCCAGGCACCCTCAGACCGAAAAGCATCGGTGCGTATTCCGTCGCCGCGAGTTTCAAATATCGCTTCGAAATCAAGCCCATTGCCTCAGCGCCGTCCGAACAACCGCTCAATATCAGCGAGTTTCAACTCCACATAGGTCGGGCGACCGTGATTACACTGACCACTATGGGGTGTCGCTTCCATCTGGCGGAGCAGAGCGTTCATTTCCTCGCCCGTTAGCCGACGGCCGGCGCGCACAGAGCCGTGACAGGCCATCGTCCCACAGACATGTTCGAACCGTTCCTTCAGCGACAGCGCTTCGTCATATTCAGACAGATCATCGGCCAGATCGCGGAGCAAGCCCTGCGCATCAACCTTGCCAAGCAGAGCGGGTGTTTCGCGCACCAGCACCGCACCCGTGCCGAACGGTTCCAGGATCAGACCCATTTCGGCCAGTTCGTCGGCGCGCGCGAGAATACGCGCTGCATCCGTTTCGCCAAGATCGACTATATCGGGGATCAGCAGTGCCTGACGGGTCACGCCGTGGCCCCGCATGGCCTGTTTCATCCGTTCATAGACAAGCCGTTCATGCGCCGCGTGCTGATCGACGATGACGATGCCGTCCGCGGTCTGCGCCACCACATAGGTTTCATGCAGCTGGGCGCGGGCCAGCCCTAACGGGTAGCTGTCCGTGGGTTGCGCCGACGGGCCGACAGGGGCAATTTCTCCGGTCTCCGGATTGAAGCTCTCAGCCGTTTCATGGGCGTCCACCCGCGCGCTTTGTCCATCCAGAAGGCGCTGCATGTCAGGCGGCGGCGCGGCGTAAGGCTGCGCTGCATAATCGCGCTGATAGGCATAGTGGGCCTGCCCGGTCTGAATGCGGCCCAGCGCATAATCGGAGACGGTGGTGCTGGCCCGGTGTCCGGCTTCGGCCAGTGCATGGCGCAGGGCTGAAACGATCAGACCGCGCACCACGCCCGGCGCGCGAAAGCGGACTTCAGTCTTAGCGGGGTGCACATTGACGTCGACCAGTTCCGGCGGAACGTCGAGATAGAGCGCGGCCACGGGATGACGGTCGCGCGCCAGAAAATCCTGATAAGCCCCGCGGATCGCGCCGAGCAAGAGCCGGTCGCGCACGGGGCGACCATTGACGAACAGGAATTGATGCTGCGTATTGCCGCGCGAAAAGGTCGGCAGACCGGCAAAACCCGACAAGCGGATATCGTCCCGTGTCTGATCCACAGCGACCGCGTTCCGCGCGAATGCATCGCCCAGCACATCGGCCAGACGCGCCAGACGACCATCATCGCCCTCATTACGCCGGACCAGTTTCAGCGACGTCCGGACCTGCGATCCCGACGTGAAGCCGACCGTCGGATTGGCCATGGCCAGCCGTTTGACGATGTCGGAAATGGCAAGGCTTTCAGACCGCTCAGTTTTCAGGAATTTTAGGCGCGCCGGGGTCGCATGGAACAGGTCCCGGACTTCGATGCGGGTTCCGGGCAGGCCGAGGCGCGGCGCTGGCCGGACCGATCCGGCCATGCCGCCATCGACGATAACTTCTGCCGCTTCCTTCGCATTGGACACCTGACTGGTCAGGGTCAGGCGAGAAACCGACGCAATGGATGGCAGGGCTTCGCCACGAAAGCCGAGACTGGCAATATTGAGCAGATCCCATTCACCCGTATCAGAAGGCCGCAATTTCGATGTTGCGTGGCGTTCCAGCGCAATGGGGATATCGTCAGCACTCATGCCGTGCCCGTCATCACTGACGACGATCAGCGTGCGCCCCCCATCCTCGTAGCGGATATCGATCTGGCCTGCGCCTGCATCGATCGCATTTTCCACCAGCTCCTTGATGACGGAGGCCGGGCGCTCCACAACCTCGCCCGCCGCAATGCGGTTCACGGTCTGGGCCGGTAGTTTCTGAATGGCGGGTCGGGCTGTCACCCGTGCGGGCCTATCAGAGTCGCGAAGCGAGCACCAATAGGGCGATCACAGTGATGACCAGCCAGCCCGGATGACGAAATCGGGTCCAAACGGCGATCAGTACCGCGCTAAGCGCGAAGGCCACGATCAAGACCGCGGCGCTAAGCCCGTCCAGGGGCACGCGCCAGAGAACCAGACCGACGGCCACCGCCAAGAGCGACAGAACATGCCAGCTGGCGCGGATGATCCCAGCATGGGAGCGCGGGATCGGCAATCCGTCCCGCCATCGTCGGAAGATCAGCCGTTCACCTAAAATGGAGTGGATGCAGGCCAGCGCGCAACATAGCGCCCCCGCAATAAACAGCCACGGCGACATAACGGTCACCGCCACAAAAGCCTAGAGGCCGGGGAGCTTTGCCGTTGGCGGACGGCGCGTAACGGTCACTTCGCCGCCACCCGTGACGCGTTCGATCGATTCCAGACGACGACGTTCGCCTTCGGAATCGAGCGGGACCGGCTTGCCATCGGCATCATATTGGCGGCCATCGCGCCAGAACAGAATGCGGCTGGTCAGCCCGTCCGACTTGCGTTCGACACTGTTCTGGCCATCGATCTTCAGCCGCACTTCCGGGTCGGCACGCCCTGCCCCAGCCCGCGTCAGGAACACGATTTCGGCCTGGGTCGGCTCGGTCGGGTCGATCTCGCCGATCAGAGCCTCACGCGCGCTACGCTGTGAGTAGTTGTCGTCGAGATTGCTTTCGCCCGGTGACGGCGGGCGCAGATTATATTCCGGCGGCACAACGAGCGGCGCATTGGTCAAGATGTTGAACTCGTTCGGCGCGTCCTTGCGCAGACCCAGAGCCTGACCCGCCGAGGCACAGCCCGTAAGAGCCAGCATGGCGACACCAGCTGAGAGAAGTGCGAATTTGGAAGTGAGTGCCATGAGACAGTTCCGTTCAGTTTCCGATGCGCTTTAGCGAGCCTGCCGGGCTACGCCAAGTGAGCAGATCGTCATTTATCAGCCCTTTGCCGGGCCGAGCGGCGCTCCGCCAGCATGTCACGCAGCATCGTCACGACAAGCCCGACAATACCGACTGTGATCGCTGCGTCGGCGATGTTGAAAACATAATAGAAGCCGATGTCCGACGCGTCGAGAAAGTCTGTCACGGCCCCGAACAGAGCGCGGTCGATCGCATTGCCGATCGCCCCGCCAATGACGAGGGACAGGCTGAGCCTGGAGAACCAGTCGCGCGCCGATGCCATGGCATTATAAAGAACAATCACCATGATCACGGCCACGGCCAGCAGCGCCCAGCGCTTGATCGGCGAATCACCTTGCATCAGCCCCCAGCTGATGCCGGGATTGCAGAGCATGGAGAGATCGAGGATCGGGCTGACCTCATAATGGTGGCCCGCCGTCCGGATCATCGGATTGATAGCGCAGATATTCATCGGCAGATCGAACAGACGGGTCGCGCCCCATTTGCTCAGCTGATCCGCCCCGATGATGATAGCGGGCAACCAGAGCCCATAACCTACCGGTATTTTCCTGATCGTATCACGTATGGCCATGGGCCGCGCGCCTGCCATGCAAGGCCGTGCAGTTCAAGCGATGTGCTGCACGCGTGTGGTGAAAGTCTGACTGCAGCCGGACTGTGTTGATTGCCATTCTTTCATTGGCGAGGCGACAGACGCACGCTAAAGCGTGTCGGGTCTATAAACATGCCGGGCTCACCGGCGGACAGGCCTCGCAAGGGAATATACGACATGGATCGATCCACCCGCCCATTGCCTCTCTGGTCCGCACTGCTGTGTGGTGGAGCGCTTCTGGTTGCGTCGCCGGCCTTCTCTCAGGTGCAGATCGAAGACGCGCGGACAGCTCCGGTCGAAACCGCCACGGCGGGCGACGGCGGCGTTCCGTCAGATGTCACGGTCGGGACGAGCGGAACTATCACGCTCGAAACCGACGGTCCGGCGCTGACGCTGAACTCCGACAATGACCTGAACCATCAGGGTCAAGTCACGATCAACAATGTCGACGGCGCGACAGGCGTGCTGCTGGAAGGCGGTGCGGATCGCAACTACGCCCAGACGGGCACGATCTCGATTGTCGAAGATTTCAGCGAAGCCAATACGGATGATGATCCGTTGGCCGATACGCCATTTGCTTCGGGGACGGGACGCACTGGTATTCTTGTCTCCGGTGCATCGCCCTTCCAGGGTAATATTTCGCTGCTAGAAGCGTCTGACATCATTATCGAAGGCAATAACAGCTACGGCATCAATCTGGACAATACGCCGATCGGCGCGGGGCTTGACGGCGATCTGACGCTGGATGGCCGCATTCGCCTAACTGGCGATGACGGGGCTGCCGTCCGTATTGGCAGTGCCGTAACGGGCAATGTCGCGCATGGCGGCAATATAGAAGTACTGGGCCGCAATTCGGCTGCCTTCGACATTGGCGCCGATATTGGCGGCGGTTTTTCATCGACGGGATCGATTAGTACGAACGCGTTTCGCTTCGTCACGCGCGCGCCATTCAATCCAGACAGCGCCGCCGACCGGATCGATCTGGACGCCGAGGATCTCGGCAATGCAGCATCCTCCATCCAGATTTCCGGTAACGTCGGTCGCGGAGTCAATCTGACGAGCGCGACGTCCACGACACAGGATGCGGACGGCAATGATGTCGAAGTCATTACAAGCGTTAGCGCGGTCAATCAGTTCGGGTCAGCCCCGGCTATTCTGATTGACGGCGAAGGGACGCCGATCATGATTGGCACCGTCTCCCCGATCACCGACCCGACAGATCCGGACTATGACGAGAACCAGCTCTATGCCTTCATCAATGAAGGCACTGTAACGGCCAGAGGCGTTTATGATGAATTCGACGCGACGGGCCTGTCCGTCTCCCACGCGACTCTCGATGGCGGCATCTTCAATGCTGGCACGATGCAGAGCCAAACCTTCATCGGCGGTGAATTCCGTCCCATTGACGGTGTCGATCTCGGCACGGGTCTGGCGCGGGTCATCGTTCTTGGCGACGATGCGATTGCGGAGCGACTGAACAATACAGGCGTCATCATCGCCACGGCGAGCGAAGCCGTTGATGAAGTCTATTTCGACACGGACAATATTCCTGCGCCCCGCGCCGTGAGTGCCACAGCTATCGACATCGGGACGAATGCCTCGATGGGCAGCCTGATCAATGACGGCACGATCAGCGCGATACTGATCGGACGCCAAGGCACGGCGGTCGTCGTGCGCGACGCATCGGGAACCCTCTCGACCATCACCAATCGCGGCGCCATCAGCGCTGTCGGGACGAATTCGGATTCGTCCAATGTGCAGGACACAGACTTCACGCTGATCGCGTTCGACCTGTCCGCCAACACCTCCGGCGTCAGCATTCTGCAGGAGCTGGCTACTGACGATGATCCGGACGATGGCATCGAGCCGCGCGCTCCGCAGATTTTTGGCGACATCCTGCTCGGATCCGGCGACGATACACTGATCAGTACAGCTGGCTTTATCGCAGGCGACATCGATTTCGGCGCGGGCGACGACACGCTAAGCCTGAACAATACGGCGTTTTCCGGCGGTCTGAGCAATCAGGACGGACTGGAAATCACCGTGGCGAACGACTCGCTGCTGGCACTGACATCGGCCCAGCCCGTGAGCATCACTTCCGCCAGCTTCGACGGCACTTCGACCTTCACACCGCTAGTTGACGGCGATGCCGGAACCGCCTCCACGCTTCAAGCGACTGGCGCGATCAGTTTTGCCGCCGGCGCGCAGATCAATCCGACCCTGACCAATCTCATCAATAGCGATACGGTCGGCAATAATGCCGTCAGCCGCTTTGAAATCGCCAGCGGCTCTTCGGTGACTGTCACCGATCTGGACGCCCTTAACGCGTCAGACGATGGTAGCTTCCTGTTTGATACGGCCTTCGATCTGTCGAACGACACGCTTTTCGTGACCGTCGATCTGCGCGAAGCGACGGCGCTCGG
The DNA here is from genome assembly GCF_041429795.1 of Algimonas porphyrae. Classification (NCBI taxonomy): domain Bacteria; kingdom Pseudomonadati; phylum Pseudomonadota; class Alphaproteobacteria; order Maricaulales; family Robiginitomaculaceae; genus Algimonas; species Algimonas porphyrae. The sequence goes on from NZ_CP163424.1 coordinate 2,733,324, forward strand.
GCTCGACCCGACACAAATCGGTCTTGCGGAAAGCGTCTTCGGAGCCACCATGCAGGCGCTGCAGAACAATAATTCGCTCGGCAATCAGATCGCCAATCTCGGCACGGCCAGTGAGTTTTATGCTGCCTACAACCAGCTTCTGCCAGAGTTTGCGGCGGCAGGCCGTCAATTCGTCATCGCCAATTCTGACGGCGCCGTCGGAGCGGTCGGCAATCATCTCGACTCTGCACGGCGCTCCCAGGACAAGACAGGCGGCGCCTGGATCCAGGAATTCGCCTATTTTGCGGACCGCGATCTTGCGGGTCTGTCTGAACAATATCGCGGCGAAGGGTTTGGTTTTTCAGCCGGTCTCGACACGGCGCTGGGTCCCTTCCATGCGGTCGGGGTCAATGTTGCCTTCGCGTCGACCGAAGTCGAGGATGTCATCGGCGTCGATGACCCGCTCGACATGACCAGTCTGATGGCAGGTCTCTATGCCGGATATGAAACCGGCAATATCGGCATTGATGCCTATGTCGGCGGCGGCTTCAACCAGTTCGACCAGAACCGGCGCATTCAAGTCGGCACATTTGGCGGCGAAAGCAGTGGTGACTGGGACGGCACGCACCTGAACGGGTCGCTGCGTGTCGGTTATGACATCAATCTCGGTAAACGTTTCTGGGCGCGGCCTGTCGCCAGCCTCGACTATCTTCGCCTGAGCGAAAGCGGTTACGAGGAAACAGGTGATCTGGGCGTGGCCCTGATTGTCGATGACCGGACGTCCGAAATGGGTGCTGTGACCGGGCTGATGAATTTCGGCGCGGAATTCAATGGCGCACGCACCTGGATCCGGCCTTCGATCCGGATCGGCTACCGCAATGAATTCCTCTCGGACCCGGTTCTGACGAGCTACCGCTTTGCCGGGATCAACAACGCCCTGCTGGCAACGACGGAATCGGCTGACTTCCCCTCATCGGGTCTACTGGTCGGGTTCTCAGTTGCCGCCGGATCAGGGTTCTCCTCGGTCGGCTTCGACTTTGACAGCGACATTCGCGAAGGGTTTATCCGCCATACGGGCCGCATCGTTATCCGTCTGCTGTTCTAGTCGAACAGGCGGCCCGATAGCGAGACCGTGCCGCTTGACTCCAGTCCATATCTAACACGGCTGATCGAGCGTTTCGGTCCGCCTGGTGATCAGCTTGCACATCAGGCGATCGCCGCGCTGGACAGTGCGACAGCCTCCGACCTCTCGACACTCAAGGCGCAGTTTTCTCTCGGCTGGGCCTATTTGGCGCTGAACAAAATTATTTCCTTTGACGCGCTGGGCCAATTGCAGAGCGATTTTGCCGACCGCGCCGTCGATCTCGCCCTTCGCGATGCCTGGCACGCCGAAAAACTGACCGGTGACCCGGACGGCGTCTTCATACTCGGTCTTGGTAAGCTCGGCGGTCATGATCTCAACTTCAGCTCAGACATCGATCTGATCGCCTATTATGATCCGGACAGGGTGCAGGTGCCCAGGGCGCGCGGGCAGGCCTATGTACTGGACCGGGTGATGAAACGCCTGACCAAAACCCTGATGCCGCCCCATGATCCGGATTTCGTCTACCGTGTCGACTGGCGGCTCCGACCCGAGGCCTCCGTGACCGGTCTGGCGCTTAGCACAGTACAGGCCAGCGACTTCTACTTCTTCCGGGCCCTGCCCTGGCACCGTCTCGCGCTGCTGAAAGCCCGGATCATCGCAGGCGACCAGCAAGTCGGACAGGAGTTTCTCGACCATCTGACGCCTTTCATCTGGCGGCAAAATCTGGATTTCCGTGCGCTGGACGAGTTGGCCGCCCTGAAGTCCCGCATCAATCTGGAACATCCTCGCCTCAAGCAGGAACGTAGTCAGGTCCGCCCGATTTTGGACGAACCGCTGGGCTTTAACGTCAAACTGGGTGCGGGCGGCATTCGGGAAATCGAGTTCATTGCCAATGCGCAGCAGCTGATCTGGGGCGGCAAACATTACCCACTGCGGACAACCAACACGCTTCATGCTTTGCAGGCGCTTTGCAAGGAAGGCCATCTGGATGCTGACATTGTTGACAGGCTGTCGGAGGCCTATCGCGATCACAGGCGGCTGGAGAATGCCTTGCAGATGCTGCAGAACGGGCATGATCATGTCATGCCGTTGACGGTCGAAAACTGGGATGCCTTGGCCAGCCTGATGGCCGTCCCGACGGCGCAACTCATGTCCGTCACGACGGCGCATCGGCGTCTGGTTCATGAACGATTTACAGCGACGTTTGCGCAGGACCGGCCAGTCGAGCGGCTAGAGTCGAAAACGAACACCGAGCTGAGCCTCTTTTCAGACACGGTCCGCGGAACCGTTCAGGATTGGCTGTCGGGCTTCAGACGCCACGGTATTCGCGCTTCGCGGAGCGCCCGGCTCGAACCGCTCGGCGCAGCATTGGTCGCGCGAGCCGCACAGGCGCAGAACCCCGACCAAGCCGTCGGGCGGATCGAGGAATTCCTGCGCAAGCTTTCGCAATCGGACCAGTATCTGTCTTTGCTCGCAACCCATCCCGGACTGCTCGACGCGCTGATCGACCCCTTGCTCTACAGTCCGCACATGTCGGTTCTGCTGGAACAGTCGCCGCATCTGATCGATACGTTCCTGGATCCCTCCCCGCCCAATGCGACCTTCGTTCTGGCCGAGGAGGATTACGAAACGCGGCTGGAACGGTTGCGCCGCTTCGTCAATGAAGGCCTGTTCCAGCATTATCACGGATTTCTGAGCGGCGTTCAGGACTGGCGCGGTCTGGCGGCAGGACTGACATCTCTGGCCGAAACAGCGATCGAGACGTCCCTGACCATTGCTCGGCATGATCTGGGCGTGGATGAGCTGCCGATCTGCGTGCTAGGACTAGGTAAGCTGGGCCAGAGCCTGATGGCCCCGCAATCGGACCTCGACCTTGTCTTTCTGTTCGAAGACGGGGTGGACCGTGATCTGGCCAGCAAGGCAGTGCGACGCCTGCGCACCATTATGACGACCCCGCTGCGCGAAGGGATCGCCTATGAGCTCGATATGCGCCTCCGCCCTTCCGGACGGTCCGGTCCGCCGGCCGTCACATTGTCGGCCTTCCGACGACATCATGAGCAGTCTGCCCGGAACTGGGAGCATATCGCCCTGGTCCCGGCCCGTATCGTGGCCGGTGACCCTGATCTGGGCGACGATATCAGACAGGTACTCAACACCACTCTGTCACGCCCGCGCGACCGCGACCAGCTACTGGCCGACGCCCATTCCATGTGGAACCGGATTCGCGACGAACGGATCCGGTCGGTACCGACCGACCGGTTCGATACGAAGCTGCGGGACGGCGGCCTAATGATGGCCGATTACTGGGGCGCTGTCGGACGGTTACTCGGCGGCCCCGAACTGATCGAAGCACGCGAAGCCTGGACGGCTATTCTATACTGGGAACGGCTGCTCGGCCTGACAGGCGCGCCGCTTGAGAGCATGCCAGACCGTTATGCCCCTTTGCTGCCCGTCGGACTGCAGGATAGGCAAGAGCAACTCCAGGATCAGGTCAGAGCGGCGTTTGAGAGCTACGGAGACGCGCCTGAAAACACATCCATGGACCCCATACGCTGGACTTAGACCGTTTGCGCCCACAGAGTTGTGCGTGGGTTGCCGATCACTATGCTTTAGTCCTTGCCGGGCCTCGCAATAGGCTCATATTGGTGGCTGATTCACCCTTCGTTCCCACCTCGGGATCACCCATTTGGACAGCGATATGCCCGCAGCCCGCAAAGACCTGACTGCCAATGGGGGAGATTACTCCGCCAAGGACATTCAGGTTCTGGAAGGGCTGGAACCGGTTCGCCTTCGCCCAGGCATGTATATTGGCGGTACAGACGACCGCGCCTTGCACCATCTCTTCGCCGAAGTAATCGACAACAGCATGGACGAAGCCGTCGCCGGACATGCGACACGCATTGAAGTGCATCTTGACGCGGATGGCTTTCTGTCCGTGACCGATAATGGCCGCGGCATTCCGGTAGATCCACACCCCAAATATAAGAACAAATCCGCGCTGGAAGTCATTATGACCGAGCTGCATTCCGGCGGGAAATTCAACGATGGCGCCTATGAGACGTCCGGCGGACTGCACGGCGTCGGCGTGTCGGTCGTCAATGCGCTATCGGACGTTCTCGAAGTCGAAGTTGCCAAGAACAAGCAACTTTACAAGATGGCGTTCGCGCGCGGCAAACCACAAGGCAAACTGCAGAAGCTGGGCGCGATCAATAATCGTCGCGGTACGACTGTGCGCTTTCACCCTGACCCCGAGATTTTTGGCAAGACGGCGGCCTTCCGGGCGGCGCGCCTGTTCCAGATGGCGCGGGCCAAGGCCTATCTGCAGCCCGGCGTCGAAATCCGCTGGTCCTGCGATCCGTCGAAAATCAAGGAAGGCAGCCCGACCCCGACCCAAGCCGTGTTTCACTTTCCCGACGGCCTGAAAGACTATCTGAACGAGACGATCGGCGAGAAACCGACCCTGATGGAAATCTTTGCCGGACGGTCGAAAAAGGATAGCGGACATGGCCGCGTCGAATGGGCCGTCACGTGGAGCCCGGCGGGTTACGGCGAAGCGGACAGCTTCGTGCGGTCTTATTGCAATACTGTGCCGACCCCGGGCGGCGGAACGCATGAACAGGGCATGCGCGCGGCCATCACCAAGGGTTTGCGCGCCCATGCCGAGCTGACGGGCATGGGCAAGAAGATGAGCCATGTTACGCCCGACGATGTGATGTTCGGGGCGGGTGCGCTCGTCTCCGCCTTCATCAAACAACCTGAATTTCAGGGTCAGACCAAGGATCGTCTGTCCAACTCCGAAGCCGCCCGTCTGGTCGAGAGCGCCATGCGCGACCCATTCGATCATTTCCTCGCCTCCCGCCCGAACGAGGCGCAGAAGCTGATGGACTGGGCGATCGAGCGCGCAGACGAACGGCTTCGCCGCCGCAAGGCCCGCGATATCAAACGCAAATCGGCCACGAAGAAGCTCCGCCTGCCGGGCAAACTGGCTGACTGTTCGAAAAAGGGCAGCGAGGATACGGAACTCTTCATCGTCGAGGGCGATTCGGCGGGCGGATCCGCCAAGCAGGCGCGGGATCGCAAGACACAGGCGATCCTGCCGCTCAAGGGCAAGATCCTGAATGTAGAGAGCGCGACCAATGCCAAGATCGTTGCCAATAACGAAATTAACGATCTTTGCACTGCGCTCGGTATCGGGCTCGGCAAGAAATTCGATCTGGACGATCTGCGCTATGAACGCGTGATCATCATGACCGATGCCGATGTGGACGGCGCGCATATTGCGGCGTTGCTGATCACATTCTTCTACCGCATGACACCCGGTCTGATTCAGGCCGGTCGCCTCTATATGGCGATGCCGCCGCTCTACAAGATGAGTGCGGGCGGCAAGACGGTTTACGCGCTGGATGACCTGCAGCGCGCCGAGTTGATGGAAACAGAATTCAAGGACCGCAAGAAGGTCGAAATCGGTCGCTTCAAAGGCCTCGGCGAAATGAACCCGGCACAGCTGAAAGTCACGACCATGGACCCGGCCACGCGAACCCTCGCCCGTGTCGTGATCGACGGCGAGGACACGGTGACGACCGAGTCCCTGATCAACACCCTGATGGGCAAGAAAGCGGACCTGCGGTTCGAGTATATTCAAGAACACGCGCAGTTTGCAGATGTGGCGGTGTAGTCGCTTGCGTCGGGGCTTTTCTTTGTTGGCAAGCACCCTGCTGGCGACAGGCTGCGCGACGTCAGAATCAGCACCCCGCGCATATGCACAGTGTGACGTCGAATTTGTCATCCTCGGCATCGGGCAGGATGGTGGCGCCCCGCAAATCGACAATCATGAGGATCCGGCGTGGACGGATCCATCGTTGCAGCTACTGGCTGCATCGGCAGCTTTGGTGGATCACCGTTCGGGAAATCGATATCTTTTCGAAGCTACGCCCGACATGCGTGAGCAACTCCACCGACTTGAAACGGAGGTTGGGGCCGCGAAAGCAGACCTGCCGATGGGCCTATCAGGGGTGTTCCTGACGCACGCCCATATTGGGCATTATGCCGGTCTGATCTTCGCCGGGCACGAATCTGCAGGAGCAAAAAAGCTTCCCGTCTATGCTATGCCCCGAATGGCAGACTATCTCTCCACGAATGGACCATGGGACCAGCTCGTCCGCTATGACAATATTGGCCTGGTACCGATCCGGGACGGTGTGGAAACGCGGCTGAACGCATATTTGGCTGTCACGCCTTACCAAGTTCCACACCGGGATGAATATTCAGAGACAGTCGGATTTGTGGTAAGCGGGCCAACCAAACGCATCCTGTTTCTTCCTGACATCGATGACTGGGATCAATGGGACCGCGACCATGGCCACACTATCGAGGCCATGTTGGCCAAGGTCGACACGGCCTATCTGGACGCAACCTTTTTCGATGATCATGAATTGCCCGGTCGCGACATGTCCGCCATTCCCCACCCGCGCGTGACAGAATCCATGTCCCGGTTCGAGGGTTTGTCGCGCGCGGAGCGCGACAAGATCCGGTTCTTCCACCTCAATCACACCAATCCTGCCCGCTACCCGGGCTCGGACGCCGCCAGAACTATCCGCAATCGCGGCTATAAGGTGGCCAAGATGGGCGAACGGGTCTGTCTGGATTAACGGCGCACGGCCGCTTCAATCCGCTCCATCATCTCTACAAACCGGTCCTGCTCGTTCACATCCAGAACATTCAGCATCGCCTTAATGTTCGCGCGGTCCTGCCTGTGAATCTTGTGACGCAGTGCCACACCTTTTTCCGACAGGCGATAGACTTTCGCGCGCCCATCGGTCGGATGATTCCCTTTCTGCAAAAAGCCCATTCGCACGAGCCGATCGAGTGCTGACTGCATGGTCGTCGCTGGAACACCGAGTTGCCCCGCTATATCAGTGGCCCGACTGTCAGGCTGCGTCTCCAATCGCTTGAGCGTCTGATAATCAACCGGATTATAGCGCAGAGGACGCGGCTGTCCGTCCGCCCCTTCAACCAGGTAGCGGTTCAACACGGCATCCACGGCCCCCAACAGCCTGTCTGTATGATCCCTATTCATTTTCTATTATTGCGACCTTCGTAGTATTTGTTACGAATATCGTATTATATTGGAGATAACCCTTATGCGCAAACACCTTCACGTACCTCTCATCGCTGCGGCTCTGCTGACGGCCTGTTCCAATGTGGAGCCACCCAGCACGCCGCCAGCTGATTTCACGACTTATCCAGCGTTATCTGAGTCGGGTTATGCCGAGACAACAATTTCGCGGGATTTTCCGATGAAGTTGACGCAACTGCGCACCTTTCTTGACGAGGACAACCGGATCGTCGCGAATTTCGAACCAACCGACACAATCAGCATGCCGGTCGACACCGTTTATTTTGACGGCGATTGGCCTGAAGTCGGCGCCACGCGACGCGTCGAACAGGATGACGGACATTTTGTGCTCGAGCGCGTTCTCGTCAGTCAGCCGGACCGGTTCGAATATCAGATATGGGGCTTTACCGGTGCGGTCGGCAACAATGTCGATCACGTTCACGGCGTCATGGAATTCCTTCCGATCGGCGACAGTCAAACCCGCATGAACTGGAGCTATAAGGTCAAGCCCAATGCCGGCTTCAAACGCGTCTTGGTGCAGCGTTTTGTCAATAAAGAGATCACTCCGTTTCTCACAACCTCGCTCGATAAGACTCTGGCCCAAGCAGAAGCCCGCGTAGCAGAGCAATGAATTATCCTGCAGGGACCCGTTTTTACACCGCAGGACGGGTTATCACCGGCTTGTTTTTCGTACTCGCCGGAACGAATAAAATCCTGTCCTATCCGAACACGCTGGACATGATGCAGGCGGCAGGATTGACCCCTGCAACGCTTCTACTGCCCCTGACGATTGCGCTGGAGATCGGGGCTGGTGCTTTTGTGATGCTGGGGCGCGGCAGAAGAATTGTCGTGATGGCGGCCTTGGCTCTATGTTTCTTCACGCTTGCGACAAATCTGATCTTCCACAGATTCTGGACACTGGACGGCGGAATGCAGCAGTTGCAACTCAGCCTGTTCTTCAAGAATCTCGTCGTTATCGCCGCCCTGCTCATGATCGCGGGACAAGGCTGTCTCGGACAAGAAAAAACCCGCCATCGGGCGGGTTCGTTCGACGCATGATTTTGAAATGGTTTTTAGGCCGCTTCTGAGCCTGTAGCTTCCAGACTGGCCGCAACGGATTTTTTGAGCTTGCGGGCCTTGTCCGTCAGTTTGTGGTTCTTCGTCCCCATCAGGAAACCGTCAAGGCCGCCTTTGAAGTCGACAGTGCGCAGCGTCTTGGCCGCAATGCGAAGACGATAATCCTGGCCCAAAGCCTGGGAACGCAAGGTGACGTTGCAAAGGTTCACTTCGAACCGACGCTTGGTCTTGATGTTGGAATGGGAGACGTTGTGGCCGCTCATCGGGCCGGTGCCCAGAAGGTCGCAAGTGCGGGACATGATGCTTGCCTCGAAAAAAAGGGTCTGATGTGACAATGTAAAAAGGCCCGCTGGAGCGGGCGATCAGCGGCGGGCCATAAGCCCAGAGTCGGATCGGGTCAAGCCCGACACGCATGGCGAGACGATCTTTCACAGCCGCGTCTGGCAGGCCTAAGCCCGACCCAATCCTCCCGATCACCTGACCAAAGCTTAATGGATAGAGCCGTCATTGTTCATGGGCGCGACAGATCGCGACGAATAGATAGGGTTCATGAAACAGAGCATTCTCACAGCAACAGCGCTCGGCGCAACCCTTATGGGCGGACTGGCAGCAGGCCATGGCGCGCTGGCGCAAACAGCGCCGGCAACTGTCAATCTGATCGGGGAAGCCCGGCACATATCGGTCCTGAACGATCAAAATCTGGGCGAGCGGCAATGGATCGTCCCGGCCCCGAGCGCGGATGCCAACCAATTCGCCTTCACGATGAAGGGCTATGTTTTCGGAATCAAACTGCTGAATGTCAGCTATTTCGGCTATGAGGACACGCAGGACTACGCTGCCTATGCCGATATTCGCACATCCGGCCTGGGGGCCTTACTCAAGAAGATGGACATCTGGTCGGTCACACGCGGTCGCATAACGGGCGACGGCGATCTGCGCCCGGATTTTCACGTGCAGCAGAATACGGACAAGAAGAACCGCCGCGTCGAAATGGTCTATGACAATGACGCCGCAGAGGTGACGGTCGACATCGTTCCGCCGCTCGGCAGTCAGGGCATTCCGCCGGCCACGCCGGATGAACGCTTCGCTGCATATGACACGATCACTGCGCTGCTGCACATGACCCGCAAGGGACGGCAGGATGCAGCGTCCCTATGCAGCGGGCGGGTTCCCGTCTTCGATTCGAAACAGCATTACAATCTGCGACTCAGCCCGGTCGGCGATGCGCGCGTCAAATATCTTGGCGACAAGCAGACCGCGATCCATTGCCACGCCTATTACGAACCGATTTCAGGCTTCGATCCCGAAGACCTGCCCGATGCGGAAGAGGCCGGTACGCCCGTCGATATCTATTTCAACTATTATCCGGACATCGACATGCATGTCCCAGTGCGCTTTGCCTACCGGATCAGCAGTTTCAAGGCGATCATCAAGATGACGGGTCTGGTCATGGTCACACCGGACGGCGAAGTCATCACGATCGATAGCTAGGTTCCGGCGCCAGGTTTACCCTACGCCTGTCATAGCCCCGCCACCATCTCCGCCACGGCGGCCTGTGTGCGCGGATCGAACCCGGCGGAATAGTGCGTCGCCTCAGGCAGTTCCAAATAGCGCGCCTGCGGCAGGGTCGCAGACAATTCGCGCGACAGATCGACGGGCAGAATCCGGTCGCGACCTGCCCCGATGATCAGGACGGGTTTGTCGAACCCCTCCAGCGAGCGCGGAATATCGAAATCCAGCAACGCCTCATCATAGGTCACGCGGAGGGGCACGCCTTTGGGTGTCCAGGCCCGTGCGACCGAATGGATGCTGGCCGCCGTCGTCTCCAGCACCAGCCCGTCGACGGCGCGCGACCGTGCCGCAAGATTGGAGCAGACGAATCCGCCCAGCGAATGTCCCCAGAACAGCAAGGGGCGGTCGCCCGCGCGTTCATCGATCAGAGCAACGAAATCATCAGCCAACCCGTCGATCGCTGCAGCGCCCGCCGCGCCGGAACTATCGCCATAACCAGGATAATCCCACATCACGACCTGTCCGAAATCACCCGCCTTGCGCGCCGTATTTGCGCCTGAAGTGATCCGGTCCGACGCATTACCGAAACAGGTCAGGACAAGCGGACCGCGATCATCGCCGACCGTACTCATCGCGATCACCTGCCCGCCAAAGAAGAGTCGCTCATGCCGGACGGGCCGCCCCAGCCCGCTCTCCGCCCGGATCGTCAGCTCCGCCCGCTCCGGGAAAGGCTTGGGCACAAAGACGATGGAATCATCGATGTGCAGGCCCTTGGCCAGCAAGAACACCGCCACGCCCAGCAGAGCAACGGTGATCACGCCAAGGAGTGTCAGAAAGGTCTTCATCGCGTTTATGACTTAACGGGAAAAGGTTGAGGGGGCGTGAGTAAGCTCCTTCTAATCCTACCCCTCGATTTCTACGGACTCAGGTCAATGATTCGCTTTGATCAATCCCTTCAAATGGACCGATGCGTCACTGCAATCGAACGGGATAGGAATAAATCTACTCACCACCCACGACCAAGAATTCACGTAAGTCGAGATAAAACTGTCGACCAACATCACTATTCGTAAGTACGATAAAGCCGGATCTCTCGTTCAAATACCCCTCGAAGATCGCATTGTTTGACCCATTCAGCCCTGTGTGGCTTATCGCAGGACCGAAAGTCGTATCGATCAGTTGGAAGCCGAGACCATAATAGACAGGCCATGCCTGACTTGACGCCGGGTCAGGCGTGAGGACTTGTTCTTCAAATAGGGCCAAATATGTCTCAGTTGACAGTCCCACATGATCAAACATCGCGGTCATGACCTTTGCTAATGACGTCGCATTCGTCTGCATGGAATAGGCCGGACCAACATTTTCGGGTAGCTGAGCATTGTTCGGGCGATCAAAGTCGTGTCCGAACGCCACGCGATCAATCAGCGCTCCCGTATCCTTGAAGATCATATTCTCCCCGACCGCGAACGGTCTGATGATTTCGTCCAGGAAAATCATCTCTAGTGACTTATTCGTCAGATGCGAAACAACCCGACCCAGATATTCGAACCCTTCTCCGGAGTAGCGAAAACCTGTTCCGGGAACAAATACAAGATCAAGCTGTCCGTCGGATGTCTGGTGTCTCCAGTTCGGCAGACCCGTCTGATGGGACAGGACATGCCGTGCCGTCATTTTTTTGTAACGAATATCCTCCGGTGGGGATTCCAATGGCAGATAGTCAGCCAATGGTGTGTCCAGATCGATAACGCCCCGCTCCGCCAGACGCAGCACAGCCAAAGCGAAAATAGGCTTTGTGACAGAGCCTGCTTCGAACAGCGTCGCCTCATCAACTGTTTGCTGCGTATAGTTATTCCGAAACCCGAAATTCTGTGAATAGGCGAGTTCCCCATCCACGATGAGGGCAATTGAGGCACCCATGATCTGGTAGTAATCCAGCGCTTCTTCGATGAAGGCGTTCAGTGACGCTTCTTTCGACGGGTCATAATCGAACAGAAAGCCAGGCTGAGTTGGAATTTTTAAGGGGTCACGGGTTGCCCAAGCGATATCGCCTAGATCTATGGTTTCACGAGCGCGCACCTGAAAGTTTACGATATCCGCATCACTGAGACGTAGATCATAACGCGTTTCATCTGAACCGTTATAAAGCCGGAACGGAGAGCTGATACGGTAATTGCCTAGAGGCAGGTCGAACTCAAATTCACCGCCCTCTCCCGAACGGACCTGAACCCAGCCATATTTTCGACCCAGAGGATCGATGCGAATTCTCCAGTTCGACAGATCAGGTCCGTCGATACTGTCTGACCATTTTATGCGGCCTTTGACTGTGCCCAAGTCTGCGCGATCAGGCACAAGCATCACATCACCCAATCGCCCCGACCGGTTCGTCTTGCCATTATATGATCCCCACATGGATGCTGAGGACAGGTTTTCCGACTTGGGCTGATCTATATCGAGTATGATATGATCCAGGCCGATGGTCATTCCGGGGGTGAATTCACTCCCAAGATTAAAAGACCACTCGTGAACAGAGACACCCTCCCGCCGCGAGAATGCGTGGGACATGGGCCACGGATAAGCCGCTCTTACAGCAGGAGCCCAGCTCTCATCATCAATGACGGGAGTTACGTCGTCACCAGCCGCCGAAAAGGCGAAGGGGGCAGATCCGTTTTTTGAGTGGTAAGGGTCCAGATAGAGGATATGGCTATCTTTGAGGTTTAAGGTGTCAAGACTGTCCTCAGATGCAATATGAATGTCATCGCCAACACTGAGTCCAATATAGACTGCGCCTTCTGAGGCATTGTAAGCGACTTGGAAATAGGCATCCACGTCGCCGATAAGCTGGCGGTCTAAATCATAGCGAATAACATCTTCGGGCCAGTCCGAAAGATCGCCATCGACCTTTATGGAAGGTGCATCGAAAGCGTAGGCGAGTTCTCCATTGTCGGCATAGGCCAATGTCCCAAAGGCGCATGAGAGAAGAATTCCAAACGCGGAATGGCCAATTTTATGCATTATCATCGCTCCGTAAGCTGCTTCGACCCTGTTACAATTCTCAATAAAGACTGGCGTGTCTCGGCGTTTCTCTTGTAAAACACGAGCGCAATTCATCACATTTTTCCATATCATGATCGGAATTCGCCGTTTTGGACGCATTTGACACAGCCATTCTCGACATCATTCAATCTGATGCGGGATTATCTCACGAAGCAATTGGACAGAGAGTGAACCTCTCAGCTTCATCAGTCAGGCGCCGCATTACAAATCTAAAACGAGACGGGGTCATTGAACGAGATGTCTCAATCGTAAACGTCGAACAGTTCGGTGTACTCCTCATCACCTCAGTTATATTGAATGAGGAAACACCTGAAATTTATAATGAACTTGATACAATTTTTGCCGAGCAAAAACTTGTGAAACAATCCTATCATGTGTCTGGTGAAAGCGATTACATCATCATTGTTCATGCCTCTTCCATGCAGTCATACGAAGAATGGGCGCGGGCAGTCCTGATGAGTAATGCCTACATCAACCGTTTCAATACGACTGTCGTCTATTCGCGGCGCAAGTTTGATACCTCGGTCACAACTCGCTAGCTCGCCAGTCACCTTCAAGTGGAACGGCCCTTGCCTTGGACTTAAACCCATCTTGCCTTTCTACCTACTCCCACCAACATAGCTCCCATGGCCTTTCAGCCGATTCTCAAAGCTATTCTGGGTCCGACCAATACGGGGAAGACTCATTACGCGGTGGAGCGGATGCTCGGGCGGAGCTCTGGCGTAATCGGCTTGCCGCTGCGCTTGCTGGCGCGGGAGGTCTATGACCGCATCGCGGACCGGATCGGGGCGGCTCAGGTTGCGCTGGTCACGGGGGAGGAGAAGATCATCCCGCCGCGTGCGCGCTATTTCGTCTGCACGGTCGAGGCGATGCCGGTGGAGCGCCGCTTCGCCTTCGTCGCCGTGGATGAAGTGCAGCTGATCGCCAATCATGAGCGCGGCCATATTTTCACCGACCGTGTGCTGAATATGCGCGGACAGGAAGAGACCTTGTTTCTGGGTGCGGACACGGCGCGCGATGTGCTGCGCACGCTGGTGCCAGATATCACATTCGATCGCCGGGAGCGCTTCTCCGAACTGTCCTATGCCGGGCCGACCAAACTGAACCGCCTGCCCAAGCGATCCGTTATCGTCGCTTTTTCAGCCAAGGAGGTCTACGCCCTCGCCGAGGCAATCCGTCGTCTGCGCGGCGGGGCCGCCGTCGTCATGGGCGGGCTGAGCCCCCGCACCCGGAATGCACAGGCGGAGCTGTTCCAATCGGGCGAGGTGGATTTTCTGGTCGCAACTGACGCGGTCGGCATGGGACTGAATCTCGACACCAACCACGTCGCTTTTGCCAGCCTGTCCAAATATGACGGACGGCGGCGGCGTTACCTGACCCCGATGGAGGCGGCCCAGATTGCCGGGCGGGCGGGCCGGTTCCGCCAAAACGGAACCTTCGGGACGACAGGGGACTGCCCGGAGATGGAAGATGGTCTGGTCGAACGCATCGTCGGCCATCAGTTCGAGATGCTGAACTATGCCGAATGGCGTAATTCCGCGCTCGATTTCTCAACGCTGGACCGGCTGGTCGAAACGCTGCATGCACCGCGCCCGACCAAGCGCCTGCGCCGGATCAAGGGCGCGGAGGATGAGTTGAGCCTGGAACGGATGATGGCCATTCCGGAGGTCGCGGACGGCATCAAGGTTCCGGCACAGGTCAGGCAGCTCTGGGATGTGTGTCAGGTTCCGGACTTCCGCAATCTGACGATCGATGCGCATGTGCGTCTCTTGCAGGATATCTACCGGACGCTGCGCAAGGGCGGCGGGCGACTGTCCGACAATTTCATGGCCGCGAAAATTGCACGGGTGGATGACATGACCGGCAGCGTCGATGTCTTGTCCGCGCGGCTTGCGAATATCCGGACTTGGACGTATTGCGCGGCTAAATCCAGCTGGATGTTCGATCCCGAACATTGGGCGCAGGAGGCTCGTACGGTCGAAGACCGTCTGTCGGATGCGCTGCATGAGGGGTTGATCGCGCGCTTTGTCGATCGCCGGACATCCATGCTGTTAAAAGGAATTGGATCCGGAGCCGACATGGACGCTTCTATCAAAGATGACGGATCGGTCTTCGTCGATGGCCACCTGATTGGCCGTCTCGACGGATTGCAGTTTACGCGCGACGCGAATGCGACCGATCTCGAAGCCAAAGCGCTGGAAGCCGCTGCGGTGAAGGCGGTTGCACCGGAAGTGGACCGGCGGCTGACGTCGCTCTCCTCCGGGCAGCATGCCATCTTCACACTCTCGGATGCGGGCACGATCCTGTGGGGCGGCATGTCCGTCGGGCGGATTGCCAAGTCCGGGTCCGTCTTTTCGCCGGATGTCGAGGTGATTGGCGGGGAGCTTGGCAATCCGACACTTCGCCAAATGGCCGAAGACCGGATGCGCCAATTCCTGCGCGCCGAGGTCGAAACCCATCTGCAACCACTCAAAAAGCTGAAGGAACTGCAGGACAAGCCCGACGTGCTGCCGGGGGCCAAGGGTTTCGCCTTTACCCTGCTGGAACATCACGGTGCGCTCGACCGGCGTCAGCACGGAAAACTGGTCCGTGATCTCGGGCAGGAAGAACGGCGCGACCTGCGGGCCGTCGGCGTCCAGTTCGGTCAGTATAATGTCTTCATGCCGGACCTGATGAAACCGAAACCGGCGCGGCTTCTGTCCTTGTTGAACGCTTACGGCGCGGGCGGCGACCGCAAGCCGTTCATCCCCTTTGCCGGTGTGACATCGATCCCCAATGACGGCGATCTGAAATCGGACGATTATGCGCCGGAAGCCTTGTCGCTTGCTGGTTACAGGGCAGTCGGGCCCCGCATTGTCCGCTTCGATATTCTCAACCGCCTTGCGACGCAGATACGCGACGCGCAAAGCCAGTTCGAACGGATCGCGTCGGATAAACCCAAACGTCCGACCTTCCAGATTATGAGCGAGATGCTCGCCCTGCTCGGTGCATCACTGGACGAAACGCGCGGCGTTCTGAGCGCATTGGGGTTCAAGCCATTCACCGCCGATGCGCCGCTGGAAAAGCCCGCTCAGGAGCCGACGGATGTCGTCGCAGATACGCCCGACACTTCCGACACGCCTGCCGAGCCCGCAAGCCTCCCAGCAGCCCAAGCTGACGAGATCGTCTCATCGCCCGGCAATGCGCCCGCCCCCGGTGTCGTCCCTGACGATGCAACGGCGAGCGAACCGACCCTGAGCGGCACGTCGGACGCGGCGACAGACCCCGCACCGACTGCACCAAACCCGCTGGACGCGACCAAGCTCTCCAAGCGCGCCCGCGATCGTCAGCGCGCCGCCCTGACCGTCTATGTGCCGCGTGAACAGCTCGAAGACGGGACGTCGCGCGATGTTCCCAGTTTGGAATATTGGTCACTGCCGGCGCGGAGTACGAGACCGCAGCGCGGCGCCCATAAAGGCAACCCCCATAAAGGCCGCAAAGGCCAGAAAAACAAGGGTCCGCGGCCTCAGCGCGGCGCGTCAGGCGGCAAATCGGCCGCGTCCGCCAAGTCATTGGAAAATTCGCCTTTCGCCGCTCTGGCTGCTCTTAAAGGGACAGGCAAGACCGAGGACGACAAGTCCTGAGCGATCCGTCCGACCCATCCTGCCGCCTCGATACATGGCTGTTCCGTACCCGGCTCTGCAAGTCGCGGCGCGAGGCACAGGGCATTGTTTCCGGCAAGAAGCTCCGACTCACCCGCGCCGGCGATACGATGCGCGTGACCAAGCCGCATTTTCAGATCCGACCCGGCGATCAGGTCAGCTTCATGCGGCACAGACAGCTCGTTCATGTCGAAATGCTGAGCCCGGGCGCCCGGCGCGGACCCGCATCCGAAGCGCGCTCACTCTATCTTGATCTGTCGTCTCCGGACGGCACGCAGTCGCCCGGTTGACACCCTGACGCGACGTCGCCAAAGCGCCGCCCATGACCTACATCGTCAAAGACGAATGCATTCGCTGCAAGTTCATGGACTGTGTCGAAGTCTGTCCGGTGGACTGCTTCTATGAAGGCGAAAACATGCTCGTCATCCATCCGGATGAGTGCATCGATTGCGGCGTTTGCGAACCCGAATGTCCGGTCGATGCCATCGTACCCGATACGGAAGACGATCCGGACGGGAAATGGCTGGAAATCAATTCCAAATATGCCGAACTCTGGCCCGTCATCACGATCAAGAAGGAAGCGCCCGCAGACCGGGAGCAGTTCGAAAGCGAGACCGGCAAGTTCGAGAAATATTTCTCACCCAAGCCAGGTACAGGCGACGAATAGGTCATGACCCTCGCGGCGCGGCTCAAACCCTGGCACCGCCACAACGCACGTCTTCTCCTGATCTTTCTGGCCGCGCACCTGTTGAGCCATCTGGCCGCAATATTCGGGCCTGACAGCCAAGCTGCCGTGATGAACGCCGCGCGGGCCGTCTACCGGACGCCTGTCATCGAAATCCCCTTGATCGGGCTGTTCATTGCACAAGTCGGCCTGGGTCTGATCATGGTCTGGCCGCGTATCCGCCAGAGCCAGAAACCCCTCTGGTCCTGGATTCAGATCGTCAGCGGCATCTATCTGGCTGTCTTCATCCTCAACCATATCTTTCTGGGGATTCTGCGCGGTCGTACATTTGACGGCGTCGAAACTGGGTTTCACTTTGTCGCCGCGACCCTGGTGACAGCTCCGATAAAATACGGTTTCATCCCCTATTATTTCCTCGCCATCGTTGCTCTGTTTGCGCATCTGGCAGCCGCTCTGCACTGGTCAGGCCGGTCCACCCGTATAACGCGCGGCCTGATCATTCTCGGCGTCACCATCGCATCTCTCGTCACGGCATCTTATGCAGGACTATTCTACCCGATCGAGCTTCCGGACGCATATAACGCCTATCTGGATAAGGCGTTTTGAACCGCCAATGTCCGTGCGACGTGACGTCTGACGACAAATTCAGACCGAGACGCGCAACCCAAGGATAGTCCGGTCCGTTTCGATGTCAGAGAGAACGACCGACATGCTGCGCGACGTGATCCGGAACATCAGTTTTGTTCGCGTCTGAGCGACAGGTTTCAACAGCGTCGAAGCGGTGGCGTAAGGGCAGAATGTCGATCCAGATCGGATGATCCTTGTCATCCTGATCTACGCTGGGCGGTCCGGTCCTGACTTTAGCGGCGTACTCCTTGATAGCCATGCGGACGATCAGAGTCCTTTTGAGTTCCTGCTTTTAACCGGTCGCAGTGCGTCCCACCGCCCCGGGAAATGCTCCTCCATAAACTGGCGCAGACTGGCAATCTTGGCGTCCGGTTCCGTTACGGCTTCTGCTTGCCCAACCAGCATGACGGATCGATAGTTTGCAGAAAGGTGAAAGGCAGATTTCGCCGTGACCAGCCCATCCAGATGCGTCACGCTGATGCAGACTTGCGCGCCGACGACCGATTTCATGGCCCGACTGGCAGTCGATCCATGCCAGTATATGAAGTCACCCTCTCGCCAGTATATCATCGACGTCACGATCGGCTCACCGTCATGGACATACTCGATATGGGCCAGTTAACCGCTATCCAGAATGACGTTCACAGTCGTACGGTCATTATGACCGAGTTGGTGCGCCCGGCGCAGACGGACTTTATCGTCAGGCTTTGCAAGTTCAGTCATTTCTGGCTCTCATGATAAGCATTGGTCATTATTTTCAGGCATGCTGTTACGTCGTCTTCGGTGGTGGCTGCAGACGACACGCTGATCCGCATGGCATAGTGACCCTTCCAGTGTGTCGGACCTAACCAGAGCTGCCCAGAATCCTGAATATATTTCAAGGCCCGGCGAGTTTGCGCTTCGTCATCTGCGACAAAGACGATCTGGTTCAGCACCACATCATTGAGTATTTTGTATCCAGCCTGTCTCAGCCCTTCGGCAAAGTGCTGCGCATGAGCACATGAACGGTCCACAATCGAAGCGACGCCGTTCGCGCCCAAAGTTTTCAGAACAGCCCAGAATTCGATGCCGCGTGCTCGGCGGCTCAATTCAGGCGTAAAATTGTTAGGTTGGCGATTGGCATCCTTCATTAGATAGGTCGCATCGACCCCGAACACGTCATGAACGGCCTCACTGTCACGGCAAAAGTAAACGGCCGAATCCTGTGTCAGGTTAGGCCATTTATGACCATCCACACTCCACGAATCTGCCAGGTCTATACCTGACGTCAAATGCGCCTTGTCTTGACTGGTGCGCGCCCACAATCCGAATGCCCCGTCCACATGTACCCAGGCCCCTACCGCTCGCGCCATCTCGCAGACGGTTTCGAAATCATCAAATGCGCCTGAATTGATATTTCCAGCCTGCAACATCACAATGGTCAGTGGGTCCAGCCGGGGCATGGCGGACGGAATGATGCGGCCCTGATCATCAACCGGGCAATATTCGATCTGATCCGTTCCGATGCCAGCATATCCGAGGGCGGCAATGTTCGTCGGATGGATTTCCTCGCTCATCACGACCCGCAACCGTGGGGCATTGGTCAGACCGGACTTTTTGACGTCATAACCCTGTCGATTGAGAAGGCTGGACCGGGCTGCGGCGAGGGAGGAATAGGTCGCCATCGTCGCTCCGGTGACAAAGCCGAAGGCCGCGTCACGGGGCAGATCCAGAAGCTCCAGCAGCCATCCACCTGCAATCACCTCCAATTCACCAGCAATGGGCGACAAGAGCCAGCTTCCGGCATTCTGGTCCCATGTGGACGCCAGCCAACTGGCCGCAACAGACACAGGCAAAGCCCCGCCAACGACGAAGCCGAAAAAACGCCCGCCCGTCGTCGCGACGGTATTGGGTGATCCGATATCGTGCAGCCTGTCGATGACTGCGATTTCGTCCTCGCCCTCGATCGGGAGTGGCCCGTGCAGTGTTTTCAATCGCGCCAGACTCGCCGCATCCGGCATGACCGGCCGCGCGGACAGGGATTGTCTGTAATCATGGCTGGCCTTACTGGCGGTATCGAAAACGGTCTTCTGATGGGGCACGATCGGATCTCCTTCTCAGACTGAGAATATGATGAACAGCCGGGCGGCGCTATGTTATGGCTTGACAAAGACCGTGCAAATCTTGCCAAAATCGTCTAACTAAGAGCCTGAATGACAATCTCTGACCAGAACTCGTTGACAGGACCCAAGGTCGTCGCCTTGGCTTATGATCGCCTCTCGACCTTCGAATTCGGCGTTGCCGTCGAAGTATTCGGACTGACCCGCCCCGAATTCGGAACGGACTGGTATCGCTTCAGTGTCGCCAGTGCGGACGGCCCGAGAATTGCGGCTATCGGCGGCGTTCAACTTTTCGTTTCGAACGGTCTCGAAGCTCTTCAGACGGCAGACATTATCGTCTTGCCCGGATGGCGCTCGCCCTATGCGGACGTGCCGAGTGAGTTGATCGCTGCCCTGCAACAGGCCCAAGCCCGCAATGTCCGGATCGTCGCGATTTGTGGCGGTGCCTATATATTAGCAGCGACAGGCCTCCTCAAAGGGCGCCATGCGACGACGCATTGGCGGTTCATCGATCACTTCGTTCGGGCCTATCCCGACATCAAACTGGATGACGCCCCGCTCTTTTGCGAAGAGGATAATCTCTATACATCTGCAGGCAGCGCGGCTGGCATCGATCTGTGTTTGCATGTCGTTCGGCAGGATTATGGGCTCGACAAGGCCAATAGTGTGGCAAGACGGCTGGTTGTGTCGCCCCTGAGAGCCGGTCAGCAGCAGCAGACGCTGATACAGCCCGTTTTACCTCAGAATAAGCATCACCGCCTATCTCAGACACTTGAAATTCTTAAGGCGGACATGGCGGCAGGTCACACAATTGACGATGCGGCTAAACTCGCCGGCTTAAGCCCACGGACTTTCATCCGACAGTTTGAAGCCATCACGGGAACCACGTTCGGCAAGTGGATGGGCCTGCAAAGATATGATCGCGCGGCAGGCCTGCTGCAGGAAACGGACCTGCCCATCGACCTTATTGCCGATGCCTGCGGATACGCGTCGAGCAGTTCGCTGCGACGCCTGTTCAAGGAGGAAAAAGGCGTGACCCCATCCGCTTTCCGGAAATCACGGAAAGGTCATGTCGCGGCAGCGTCTCTCTAACTGACGCCAACCGTCTTACATCACATATCGAAATTGACACTCTGCCGCCAGCTGCGCCCTATTTAACGCTGCGCCGCGACAGAGTTGCTTTTGTTGAAAAAATGTGTTATAGTATTGTCATAGACGGCGTTGAGCGTCTCCGAACGGGAGGCTCGCGCCGTTACTTTTGGCTATGACACACGCCGTTCGGCATCTTGCCGAGCGGCCTGATAATAACAGGGCTCCTACCAATATGGCATCCAGGAAAAAAACTGCGAAAAAGAAACCGGTCAGCTTCAAGGTCGGACAGCATGTGATCTATCCGGCCCACGGCGTCGGCGAAGTGATCGGCATCGAACAGGAAGTGATCGCTGGTTTCGATATTGAAGTCTATGTCGTCAAGTTCGAGCAGGACAAGATGACCCTTCGCGTTCCGACGACCAAAGCCTCCAACTCAGGCATGCGCGCATTGTCCAACGATCTGATCCTGAAAGATGCGTTCACGACGCTGAAAGGCCGCGCCCGCATAAAGCGCACCATGTGGTCGCGTCGCGCGCAGGAATATGAAGCGAAAATCAATTCTGGCGACCTGATTCTGGTTGCCGAGGTGGTTCGCGATCTGCACCGCACCGACGCCCAGCCCGAACAGTCCTACTCCGAACGGCAGCTTTATGAGCGTTCGCTGGACCGGATGATGCGCGAAGTCGCGGCCATCCGCAAAAGCTCGCACGACGCCGCCATGGCTGATATTCTCGACACGCTGGCCAAAGCGCGTTCGCGTCAGGCTGCCAAGGCAGCGAAACAGGCCGAAGCGGAAGGCAATGATAATGGGGAAAACGAAGCCGCAGCCTAGCCTTGCTGGGCGATAGTGCCGACCTCACGATCTGTCTTTGTGATGAAGCCTCCGCTTGTGCGGGGGCTTTTTCATGCCAGAGTGGCGCTAAAACGCCTAAGAGGTTGGGGATCGAAGTCGGTATTATGACAATTTTTCGTGGGAAGACCGTAGATTTCGCACTCGCAGGCCTCTGCTCGGTTATGCTGCTGGCAGCTTGCGGTGGCGGTGGATCATCATCTCAGTCTGCCCCGCCGCCTGTTTCCCAACCGGGTGGGAATGTCTGGACACAGGGCCAGTTTGCAGCCGCGTCCCAATTCAAGGACCTGTGTGCGGCGCCGCGCTCCGGCTCGGACCTGAACGGCAACGCATTTTCAGACCGCGCGGGCACACTGTCGGACGAGCTGTTCTGGCTGCGATCCTGGTCTGACGAGACCTATCTCTGGTACAATGAAATCACCGACCGCAATCCTAACGGCTTCACCGACAGGCTGGCCTATTTCGACGAGCTGAAAACGACCGCGACGACCGCGTCTGGCAATCCCAGGGACCGCTTTCATTTTACCTATGACAGCGAAGACTGGCTGCGCCTGACCACTTCCGGGGCCAGCGCGTCCTATGGAGCGCGCTTTGCCTTGGTCGCCAGTTCGCCGCCGCGCGACATTCGCGTCGCCTTTATCGAACCGGGCAGCCCCGCCGCGACGGCCGGTCTGAGCCGCGGCATGAAAGTCATTACGGTCAACGGTGTCGACGCCGTCAACGGAACCGACACAAACGCGCTGAATGCGGGGCTGTTTCCCGACGGAGGTGGCGAAACCTATGCGTTCGAGTTCCAACGGCTGGACGGCACACGGTTTACGACATCTCTGACATCGGCCATCGTGACAGCGGACCCGGTGAATGCCGTGTCGGTCCTGACCCAGAATGGGCGGCGCTATGGCTATATCCATTTCACGACCTTCTCACCGCGGACAGCGGAAGAAGCGCTGTTTGACGCGTTCGACCAGTTACAGGCCGCGAACATCGACGATCTGGTTCTGGACCTACGCTATAATGGCGGCGGCCTGCTCGCGATCGCGTCACAGCTCAGCTATATGGTGGCCGGACCAGACCGGACGCGCGGCCGTAACTTCGAAACCCTGCAATTCAACAACAAGGCTAACGGCATTAATCCCGTCACGGGCAACAGGATCACGCCGACCCCATTCTACAGCAATGGCCAGAACTTTACCGTGGCCTCATCGCGCAGCGCGCCCAGCGTGTCCAAGCCGCGCGTCTTCGTCCTGACGACGGGACGCACCTGCTCCGCGTCAGAGGCCGTGATGAACGGGCTGCGCGGGATCGATGTTGACGTCATTCAGATCGGCGAGCGAACCTGCGGCAAGCCCTACGGCTTCTACGCTACGGATAATTGCGGCATCACCTATTTCACCATCCAGTTTCGCGGTGTGAACGACAAGAATTTCGGAGACTATGCGGATGGGTTCGCCCCGGGTGAGGCTCCGAGTTCGCTCGGCGATGTCATGCCGGGCTGTCAGATCAGCGACGATTTCGGCCACGCCCTCGGCGATACGGATGAAGCCTTGTTCGCTACGGCTATCGCCTATGCCGAAACCGGCACATGTCCGGCAGGCACCGTTCCCAACCGGAAGATCGATGGCCCTGCCGACCTTGCGCAGACATTAGGCCACACGGACCCGGCACTGGACCTGACGCGCGATCCACGTATTCAGGCCCGCGAACTCGCCGAGACGTGGGACGCGCGTGAATGACGGGCTTGCGCCCGATCGCTCTGCTTGGACTTGCCGGGCTCATCGGCCTGTCGGGATGTGCGTCGGCACCAGCCACGACCGGTGAAACGGTTCAGCCCGCCATCCTGTCCGATGTGTCGGATAGCCGAACCCGGACCCTGATCCGGGTTCATGTCAGGGATGGTCTGGGATCCGGCTATCTCGCAGATATTGATGCGCTGGCCACGTCCGACCGGATGATGGCGCGGGACAATGGCCGTAGTCAGGCTCGCGGCGCGCGCCTGCCTTTGCCCGATCGGATTTTTCGCCTGGAAATCCTCCGTACCGCCGATGGCGTTGTCTGTCGCCTTGTTTCCGATCCGCCGGATATTAACGCGTTGATCCTGCCGCCCGATATCGGCTGCGAGCCTGCGGTCTAGCTCAGTACCTCGATCCGGGCCGGGTGACTGGCCCAGATCATCGGCCCGTTGGTGAGCTCGATCCAGCCGCGCACGCGGATCCGCGCCCCTTCCAGGTCGACCGGATCGAATTCGGTGAACCGCTTGCGGTGCTTCTTTGCCACGGCGACGGTGAAGTCCGTTCGGTAATCGGCTCCAAAATTCAGATAGGCGCGCCCCCTGACATCCGCCGTCGAGGTCACAATACCTTCGACGATCTGCAGACTGTCGACATGCTGGGCGAGGGCGTTGGGCTCCGGACCGCGAATCCGGTAGGTCGCATCGCTCCAAAGGCCACGCCCCAGCTGCCGCGCTTCAGCCTCCAGCGCGTATAGTGTGTCCACATCCAGCACCTCGTCCGGCCAGCTATAGACCCGGGCCAGCCCTAGCCGGACCATCTCGGCCTGAACCCACAGATCATTCCCACCGGCAGGGCTCAGCGTGTGAAGCTGAGCCAATGCGCGGCCATAACGGTCGCGTGGATCACCGCCATAGGACAGGCGAACCTCTCGTCCGCGGACCAGCCCGGCCAGGCCTTCACGCGCCTCACGGGCAAACGGATCGTCCCTGCGAGGCGTTGCGATCCCAGCCAGACGGACCCGGAGCCCGCTATCCAGATTGACAACGTCACCGCTGGGAACAGTTTTGACCCGTCCGGACTCGCCGGGTTTCAGGTCCGCCGCCTTCATGCCGCTGGCAATGGAGAGGGTCAGCGCCGCGCCGCCGATCAGGGCGGCCCTGCGGGTGGTGCGCAGGCGGATATCGTAGCGGGACGGCACGATCCGGACGCTAACGGCCCGAGCCACAACTGTCGAATCCGTCTTGGCGGTTGATCCGCGCTTGGCTAGGCAGCGGACCTGCGGTCCCGTAGCTCAGTCGGATAGAGCACCAGATTCCTAATCTGGGGGCCGGTGGTTCGAATCCACCCGGGATCGCCATGCTTACGCCTTCAACCCTTCATTAACCCTGTGCGCGCAGTCCTGTGACGGGGAGGGTCCTGATCATGGCCGAAGCAGAAACACGCACACAGGAGCCATATGCACGCCGGGAATTTCTGCCGCGCGTTTTCGATGAAATGGTCGAACATGCGAACAAGGCGGGCACGTTCCGCATCGGCAAATCCCTGTCTTGGCAAGGCTTTCAGCTGATGGCGAGCGCCGCCGATCTGGCGGAGCTGGCGGTGCAGGCGCTCGATTTCCGCGAACCCCATATCCGCCCCGATCGCCGGGACTATGCCGCCTTCCGCCTCTCGCTGGGCTCACGGCTTTTGCAGCGCGACTTGCCTTTTACGCGCAAGCAGCTCTGCATTCTGGGCGACAGTCTGGTGATGGCGTTGCGAACGGAGCTGCATGCTTTCCCGGTCGATCAGGTCGGCGCCCTGCTCCGCAAGCGTGTCGAGGCGCTCTGACGACGCATTCTCGCGCTAGCGAATGACGGGTTAGTGGCTGACTGGTTAGCGGAGGATGGGCAACATTCGGCGCAGCACGCCGTCCCGGTCGATAAACTGATGCTTCAACGCCGCCCCGACATGCAGAACGATGAGGCCGATAAACAGCTTCGCCCCGATTTCATGCAGAGCCTTGAACCGGGCTTCCAATGCCTCGGACTGTGCGAGACCCGGCAAATCGGGTAACGGCACGACGCCGAACAGCACGGTCGGTATCGGAAGATCGGACGCGCTGACCATCGCCCAGCCGAGCAATGGCATGACAAACATGAGCCCGTAAAAAACCCCATGAGTGAGATGGCTCGCCCGCTGCTGCCAGCCAGGCATGGCGTCGGGTAAAGCGGGTGGCTTGTGACGCAGCCGCCAGATCAGCCGGACGATTGACAGGGCCAGAACGGTGATGCCGAAACTTTTATGCAGCTGATAGATGGCGAACCGGTTCGGCATCCATTCTTTTGTCATCAGCAGCCCGAAGACGATCAGGCCGATGATCAACAGGGCGATCGTCCAATGCAGGACGATCGCGACACGCGTATAGCGGGCAGAATGCGTCGTGCCCGCCATGCCCTTAATCAGCTTTCTGGAATTCGACTTCGATCATCAGCGTGACTTCATCGCCGACATTAGGCGCAAACCGTCCAAGATCATAATCGGAACGCATCAGCGTTCCGGTACCGCTGATCCCGAACATGTCCTTGCCGGACCGGAGATGCTGCCCGATTTTATTGAGCTGCCCATCAAATGTGATCTCGCGGGTCACATCCTTCATCGTCAGATCTCCAGTGATCGTCCCCGACCCATCCGGATTGATATTGAGCGCTGTGCTACGAAATGTGATCGTCGGATAAGTCGCCACATCGAAGAAATCAGCGCTTTTCAGATGGTCGTTGAAGGCCGGCACCATCGAGTCGATCGACTCGACCGGAATGGTCACGTTCAGCGTCGAGTTTTCAGGGGTCTCTGAATCATACTCCACGGTCGCGTCGAACTCACCCCAGCGGAGGATCGGGCGGGAATAGCCCTGATGATCGTATGAGAAATGAATGTATGCATGCCCATTCTCGTCCGTATATGTGCCGGATGGCAGAGCGGAAAAATCGAACGCACTGGCCGTTTCGACCTCGCTGGCGACAGCGGTCGCCGCCGGTGTGACGTCGGCCTCGACACGGGCTTGCGGCGGGCTCTCCGCAGCGCAGGCGGCAAGGATGGGCAAGGTCGCGATCAGGGCGATCGGGGCTATCAGCTGTTTCATGGTCATGTCTCCGGTTTGAACTTACCCATAGAGGCGTCGGTCGAAGCCTTCCAGTGTGTCGCGAAAAGTTGACCAGTCGTCATTATCAACAATCGGAGCCCATAATGCGCCGATTTCGTCATAAAGCAGCGTCGCCGGTCGGTCCGTCTCCGGGCGCGGACCCTCAGGTTCGCAGTCCGCATAGGCTCTCTTCCACTCCCTCCACTGCACGTCCGGATAATCCTGCAGCGGCGCGGATGACGGCCCGCCAGCCCAGTCATGGAAAAAGTCCGGCCAGTTGGCGCGGCTTTCGCGCAGCGTCTCGAAGGTCAATTTGACGAAAGCAGCCCCGCCACGGGCCGGAATTGCCAGACGCAGACGCCGGAACATGTGACGCACTAGCGCGGCTTCATACTGCTCGACATAGCTTTCCAGCGCCGCAATCAACGGCTGATCCGCCTCGATCAGCGACAGGCACTGCGCCAGCTGGCCGAGATTCCATCCCATAGCCTCGGGCTGACGGGCGAACGCATAAAGTCCGCCATGATCGAAATAGGCGGCCGTGAAGGCCGGATCATAATATGGCAAAAACCGATAGGGTCCGAAGTCGAACACTTCACCGGTCACATTCATATTATCCGTGTTCATCACCCCATGCACAAAGCCCGCCGCCATCCAGCTGGCGACCGCATCCGCACTACGAATGGCCACGGCGCGCAGCAGATCCGCCGGTCGGGTGACCTCCGGATAGAAATGACGACGACAATAATCGACCAGCGCTTCGAGATTGTCGGTGCGTTCGAAGAACGCTTGGCGCTGGAAGGTTCCGAACCGCAGATGGCTATGATTGAGGCGCGTCAGCACGGCGGACCGTGTCGGTGAGGGTTCGTCGTGACGCTGCAATTCTTCACCCGTTTCGATCAGGCAGAAGCTACGCGACGTGTTCACGCCCAGATGTTCCAGATAGCGCGATGCCAGTACTTCGCGCACGCCCCCCAGCAAAGTCAGCCGTCCGTCCCCGCGGCGCGAAAAAGGTGTCTGCCCCGATCCTTTGGTGCCGAAATCCAGTAGGCGTCCGTTCGCGTCACGGCACTGCCCATAAAGAAAGCCGCGACCATCCCCGATCTCGGGATTGTAATGGCGGAACTGATGGCCATGATAGCGCAGCGCCAGCGGCTCCGGCAGTGACCCTTCAAATGGCTCGAACCGACCGAAGCGTGCGGTCCAATCGACATCGCTCAGTCCGATCGCATCTGCGCTATGCTGATCGGCATAGCGCAGCGTCAGTTTAGGGAAATGCGCCGGTAGAACCGGGTCGTAAAAGTCTTCGCCCAGTTCATGAATGGCTGCGGTCGGACGAAACGCTATAGTCCCAACTCCGCGCCGTAGTGGGAATGAACGTTTGTATACCAGTCCTGTTGCCGCATCTTTTTCAGCCAGGCTGTCGTGACCGGCGCGGCACTCAGGTCGATCTGGGCGACTTTTTCGGGTTCGAAAGCCGCAACCAGGGCGAGATCGGCCAAGGTCAGACGCTCGCCATGCAGATGACCATCATGATCCAGAGCGACCTCCAGATGCGGCAGGTTCTCGCCAAGCAGGCGAATGCCCAGATCGACCGAGGCCTGATCCGGCTCGACCCCGATCATCGGCGCAATGAAGCGGTTATAGTTGATCCGGGCGACATTGACCCGGATGTGATGGGCAACGAAATCGACCCATTGATCGATCAGAGCAGCTTCGCGAATGTCCTCGGAATAGATATCGCCGCCCGACGTACGGGCCAGATAGCGGGCAATCGACGCACTCTCACCAAGCGCGAAATCGCCGTCTACAAGGGCGGGCACGCGTCCGAACGGGTTGACTTTGAGGAAGCTGTCGCTCTTCTGTTCCTGCACGGACAGATCGATAGACTGTCGCTCGACCTCCAACCCTGCAGCGGAGGCCACAAATAGCGGATAGAGGGACGGGTTGGATAACGGATGGAAATACAGAGTGATCATGAGGCGGGCCTAATCTGGTAATATCTCGAATTGGCGGCGTAGAAACTCGGCGGCTTCGATCGGCAATGTGTTCGCGCGCGGAAACGCCTTGGCGAAATTCAGAAAGCCATGCGGCATTGTTTTCTCGTAGCGATATTCAACCAGATTGCCCGCCTCTCGCATTTTGTCGACATAGAGACGGCCTTCATCCCGGAGAGGGTCCAACCCGCAGGTCAGGACGAAGGCGGGAGGCAGCCCGTCCAGGTCCGGCTCGAAGAGAGGCGAAATTTTCGGATCGGTCGGGTCGGCGCCCGCGACATAATGTTCCTGAATATATTTCAGCGCGACCGTCCCGATCTGCAGCCAGTCCTGCGGCCCCGGATTGGGCGGCTTGATGTCCTGCATCTGCATCATCGGATAGAACAGGATCTGCGCTTTCAGGCGATCCCTGTGAACCTGTGCCAGCCAGGCCGCCATATTGCCACCGGCGCTATCGCCGCCGACTGCGATATTGTCGGGATCGATTCCGCGCGACCGTCCATGTCCGCTCAGGGCCCATTCTACGACCATATTCACATCGTCTGGGGCCGCAGGAAAGGGATGTTCGGGCGCCAGGCGATATTCCACGGAAATGACACGGCATAGCGACGCATTGGCCAGACGACGGATAATGCCTTCATGGGTCTGCGTGTCGCAGGTCACAAAGCCGCCGCCATGGGCGTAGATCAGCGTCGGCCCCATCGCGGATAATGGGCCGAACGGAATGAAGAGCTGAACCTTTACGCCGTTGATTTCAAACTCGTCGCGGACCCGGACTTCCGGACCGGGCACGTCGAAACGGCGGGTCATACGGCGGAAATTATCCTGAAACCGGTCGAGAAACTGCTCATCCGGACTGAGCTTCGAGAATTGCTCGGACAGCGCTTCCGATAGCGATTCGATCAGGGTTTTGGGCGTCTTCACGAGTGCCTGTCTAACGACTAAACGTCTGCGGCGTAAGGCGGCACGGGATCATATTGCATAGCCCGCGCTACATCACGTGACATTTGCGGGCTGAACCATTGTCCCACCAACCACAGCGCCATATCGATCCCCGCCGATACGCCAGCGGCTGTCACGACATGTTCGTCCCGGACATATCGAACATGCGGAACCAGCGTCCCGCCCATGTTAAGGCGTTCGAACTCCGAGAATGCCGACCAGTGGGTCGTGGCGCGCCGTCCGTTCAACAGACCGGCTTTGGACAGGATGAAAGCCCCTGTGCAGACGGATGTCACCCAGTCGCAGCCGGGCGCGATCCGCTCGACCCACCCCATCATCGCCTCGTCCTGTATTACCGCGCGTGATCCCTGCCCGCCTGGCACGAGCAGCACATCCAGCGCCTCGATCGCCGCCATGCTCGCATGGGCTCCGACGCGCATCTGTTTGAACGCCAGAATGTCGGCACCGTCACGCGAGATCAGACGGTTATGGAGCGGTTCTGTTTCGCCGCGCAGACGCGCAACTTCGTTGACCATCTGGAAAACTTCCCAGGGCCCGACAAAATCCAGTTCTTCGACATCGTCGAAAATCAGAATACCGACCTGCTTCATGACGGATCATACCCTCCATTGGCGAGGAATTCACGCTCCTCTGCCGTGCTGTCCCGGCCGAGAACATCGTTGCGGTGCGGGAATCGGCCAAACCGTTCGATCACGTCGCGATGGGCAATGGCGTGGCGCAGCGTACTACCGCCATCATCCAGCCGCGTGCCCGACAATTCGACACAGCGGTTTTGCGCGATCAGGTTTTCGGCATGCATGAGAGGCATGTAGACGAAACTGCGCCGAGCGATTGGAATCTCCAGATCCCAACCCCGATCAACCATGTCGTCTGCCGATGTCAGGGCCAGAGGGTCCCATGCAAAGGCAGCCGGTGAGTCACGGTACATGTTGCGCGGAAACTGATCGAGCGTGATAATCTCCGCCAGTTGCGACTCTGGGTCCGCCCGCCAGTTCAACCCGGTCACGGCAACCGGATCAGCGAGTATCGACGCGGTGCGTTCGAACCGGCGGCGGATTTCGTCATCAAACGCCTTCGTCGCGTTGAACCAGTATGTCTGGTTATCCGGCGCGAACCAGAAGTCGAGCACATCCTGTGGCGTAACCGCCGTCTTCCCGACCCGTTTCGATTCCAGCCTCACAAGCGGATCGTTCCATTATTGATCTTCTCGAACGTTTCCACATCGACATGCGCATACGCCTTCGTCTGCGGATTGCAGAAATAGACGGGTTCGCTGATCCGGTCTGGATCAAAGCCCGCTTTGACGAGATTGGTCTTCTTGAACTTGAAGGTCGAGGTCGTCTCCGACTCGCTGGACAGGCGCAGAAAGACGGGCCGCGCATAATGCGGCAATTCGCGGTCCAGATAGTCTTTCAGCTCGGCCAGATCTGGCGGTGTCTCCGCGACCAGCGCGGCCATGCCGGCCCGCCCATCATAGCCTGGCACTTCCACACCGTAGACATTGGCCTGCGTGATCCCGGGGAACCCAGACAGCACGCCTGCGACTTCGTTGGTCGCCACATTTTCGGCCTTCCAGCGGAACGTATCGCCGACACGGTCGATAAAGTAGAAGTAGCCCTGAGCGTCGCGTTTCATCAGGTCGCCCGTCCGGAACCAGGCATCGCCCGGCTTGAAAACATTGCGCAGGATTTTCTTCTGCGTCGCTTCCTTGGTTTCATAACCGTCGAAGCGGAACCGTGGATCATCGGTACGGATTTCACCGATCACTTCACCGACTTCATCATCATCGGCCCGCAATGCAAAGCCATCCGAACCGCGCGGGTTTTCGCCAGTCTCGACATCATACCGAATAATGTCGATGTTGAACTTCCACTTCAGATAGGACGGCACACGCCCGACCGCGCCGACCCGGCTATCCAGATTGATCAGGCTGACATTGCCTTCGGTCGCGCCGTAAAATTCGATCACGTGTGGGATATTGAACCGCGCTACGAAGCTTTCCCAGACTTCCGGACGCAGTCCATTGCCCATGATCCACTGGATTTTGTGTTCGCGTTCCAGCGGGTGTGGCGGCGTGGACAGCAGGAACCGGCACAGTTCACCGACATAGGTGAACATGGTGGCTTCGTACTTCACGGCTTCGTCCCAGAAGGTGGACGCGCTGAATTTGGGGCGCACGATGCAGGCTCCGCCATTGGAAATGGCCGCGCCCATTCCGACAAGGCCGCCCGTGGCGTGATAGAGGGGTAGCACCATCATCATCCGGTCTTTTGGACCGGCTTTTGCGCCAGCACCGAGACCCCGCA
Source organism: Algimonas porphyrae (assembly GCF_041429795.1). Classification (NCBI taxonomy): domain Bacteria; kingdom Pseudomonadati; phylum Pseudomonadota; class Alphaproteobacteria; order Maricaulales; family Robiginitomaculaceae; genus Algimonas; species Algimonas porphyrae. The sequence continues at coordinate 2,765,253 of NZ_CP163424.1, forward strand.
TATAGTTCTGGGCCCGCACATGCGTCACCTTGGCCGCTTTGGGCAGACCGGTTGTTCCGGAGGTGAACATCTTCATACCCTGCCCGCCTGCTGTCAGCCCATCGCGGACGGATTTGGCGGGCCGGTTCGGCACGATGTCGCTGAGCGGTTCGTCAAAGGACCTCATCTTGCGCTTGTGGCCCTTGGGAACCTCGCCATAAGCGGCCCATTCAGTCAGACCGTCCTCGAGATGTTCGCGTGCGGTCTTCCAGCTATCGATCAGATCGACATCGACAATGACGTGGGCGGCTTCACTGATATTGACACAATGGGCCAGCGCACTTCCCGCAAGCTGGAAATTGATCAGGGCCGGGATCACACCGCGCTTGGTCAGTCCGAACCAAAGCGCGACATATTCCAAGCGATTGCGCACGAACACCGCCACCGTGTCGTTTTTCTGAATGTCATTGGCCACACACCAGCCAGCGACACGATTGGCATATTCTTCCATCTGATCGTAGGTCCACTGCCGCTCATCCTCGATGAAGGCGATATTGGGACCGAACGCATCGACGCGCATTTCCAGCTCGTCCGCCAGCAGGTGACCGGATTCCGCATCGACATCCTTCACGGACCGCAACATCCGCAACAGGCCTCCCAGATATCCAGCTTCGCGTTTCAATGTAGAGAGCATGCGTAATCTTCGTTTTTGTGAGGGTCGCGCGTGCATAGGCCAAGATGAGGCAAAGAAAAACCCCGCGTGGGAGCGCGGGGTTTTCAATCGACTAGCATGATGACGGCCCAGTGGGAGCGGAGCGATCATCGTGGGATCCGTCATCTGTGTACCGCAGGGGCACACTTGGCAGGATCGGACTTTCCCTTGCAAACTCGATGCCAGTTTCGCCTGTTACGGGAGTGATGCGCCCAGTTTGAACCCGTCAATATAGTTAGGCGGCAGATAGAGTGGGCGCTCATCATAGACGGTCGTCTGGTCGATCCGCTGATCATAGCTAACATCCCGTATGAACAGGGTCAGACCGTCAAAACGGGCGGCCTCCAACCGGTCATAGGGAATGAACAGGGTCAGCCTGTCCTCGCGTGCACAATCCCGGACCGACGAAACCACAACGCCGTCGCGCGGCCGATCGCTCGGAAACATGTCATAGCGCTCCGGTACGGACGTGCTGGGTTCGCGACTTGGTCTGGGCTTGCTGACAGGCGGCGCGGGCCGAGGTTTAGCGGGCTGCGGCGTTACGCGCGGACTGGGGACACGCGGATTGGACGTGCGGGGACTGGGAATGCGGGGCGTCGTCACGCGGGGGCTTGGCGCACGCGGGCTGGGCACAGTGACGCGGTCTCTGCGGTCTCGGTCGCGCCGCGACGAACGGTCGCTGCGGCCTGGAACGAGCGTCTCGGGCAGGACATCGCGGGATCGATCCGTCCGGTCGCTACGCCGGGGTCGGCGAGGCCGATCCGGCTGTACATCACGCGTGCGATCCTTGGCCCCGGCGGGTCGGCCATTGATATAATGATCGACGCGGCTGCGCGGCAGGTCCTGTCCGGGAACGATCCGGGCGGTTCCCCGCGGTACGAAATTATTGGATGGCACCTGAGTCCGGTCCCACCGCCGGGTCGGACGCCGGCGCTCGCGCCGCTCCGGGCGGTAACGCCGCGGATGCCCGGTATGATGGGGGCCCTGGTAACGCCTGTGCCAGCCATCGGAGCGCCCGCCCCAATAGGAGAAATCAAACAGGCTGTGACCGAAATAGGTCGGACGCGGGCGGTAAAGCCCACCATAGCCCGGATAATAGTAACGATCATAATGATAGACGGTTTCCGTCACGCGAGACGAGCATTCCAGCTCGCGACTATCGCTCAGCACGATGGGAACCGGATCCCCGTTCAGGAACACGGCGTCGCGCGTGCGACCGATATCCCTGTCGCCATAATCCGTATAGTATAGTTGCACCTCCAGCAGGACACCGTCCTGCAGGCGTATACCATTCAGATCACGGACACCGTCCGTCGTGCGCAAATAGGCCTGTCCGGCCAAGTCCTCATCCTGTTCAAACGGATCGAATGTCGGGCCGACCGCCTCGGGCGCTCCGGTCCGGCGATTATATTCGGTCGTCACATCCTGCGCGATGATTTCCGGCGACAGGTCTGGGAAAGCAGGTCCACGCTGATAGGTCGCACTGGATCCGGACGAGCCGGACAGGCTGGATCCGGCCTGATAGCTGGTTTGACCGATCGCCTGTGTGCCCCAGCCGGAGAGTGTCACGGAAGAAAGCAGAAGGATCGCAAATCGGGTCATGCCTGTCCCATAGCGAACTGCCCTTGAGGTCTGAGTGAGCGCAGCGTTCATCTGACGTTCATCGCAAGCTGTCCGGCTCGGCTTCGCGCAACAGGTCGGCAAAGCCTTCCCCATGCGCCCAGTAAGGCGCGATCATGGACAGGCTTTGATAGACACCGCGGTCGATCAGGGCCTTCGTGGGGGCGTTTTCAGGTCCCGGGCCTTCGCGGAGCTGGTGATATTGCAGCCAGAACGTAAAATGCTGTGACAGCCGGGCAGACAGCGCCGCCTTTTCGCCCTCGCCAAAATGCAGATGCCCGCCCTCTTCGAGATCGGACAGAAGCGAGAAGGCGGTTCGTTCCTTCAGCGCCAGCAAACGGGAAAAGGGCATGGCCAGTTCCGGCACCCGATCGATCAGCGTTGCCGGGTTACGGTAGAAAAATCGGAAGTCCCATATCTCCTCGAAGATGATGTAGAGATAAACCCAGTTATCCTGCAGGGCGAGCGGTTCATTGATCGGCGCCGATAACACCTGACGCAATTCGATTTCGAAATCCGCAAACAGCTCGCGGATGATCGGGTCCTTGCCTTTGTAATGGTAATAGAGATTACCGGGTGAAATCCCGATCACAGAGGCCAGATCGACAGAGCTGACAGCGTGCTCGCCCTCATTATTGAAGAGCGCCTGCGCCGTCCGCAGGATCGTATCCTTGGTCTTGGAGCGTTCCGTCACGCGCCCAAACTAGCACAAATCACAATAATTGCGTGGCCTTGTCGTCTATTTTTTTGACGTCGTTGTTTTTGCCGCTGCTTTCTTGGTCGCCGGTTTCTTGACTGCAGTTTTCTTGGCTGTGGTTTTCTTGGCGGTCTTCTTCGGAGCAGCCTTCTTGGCAGGCGCTTTGCGCGTGCGGGTCGTGGTTGTCTTTGTCGGGGTAGCGCGCTTGGTGGTGGCGGTCTGTTTGATCAGCAGGTCGAGCTTGGCTTCCATCGCCGCCAGACGCGCTTCCAGCGCATCGACCCGGTCCTCCTGAGAGCCGGAAAGCCGGTCCCGCATCGCCTGAATGCGTTCGTCAATAGCCAGGTTGGACTGGAGTTCCGAGCCGAGACCTGACGCTTTCCCGGCCAGTTCCGCCCCCTTGATCTTGGCCGCCGTCTCTAGCTGTTCGCCTTTTTCCGCGAGTGTTTCGAAGACATCGGATGTCTTGCCCGACAACTCGCCGGAAAGCCCGCGGATCGCGTCACGCCCGTCTTCGAAAGCCTTGCCATAGGCCCCGATGCCCGCCAGCCAGATTCGCCGGGCCATGTCGGTCGTTTTCTTGCTCTGCTTGTCATCGGCCATGATCGGACTCCGTTGCTGGTATGGGAACTGTTAAGCCTTGGCGCGAAACCTGTCATTGGCATGTACGAAGCTGGCGGCCACGGAGGGCACTTCGACAGGCTCGGCATGCGGAATCGGCATTTCAGGTTCGCCGAAGAAATCACGGATAATGTCGACCGTTTCCTCGCGCCGCGTCAGCAGGAAGAGATGGCCCGCGCCTTCGATCACTTCGAGTCGGGAACGGCGATAGATCGCATCCAGAATACGGCCATTGATGACCGGCACGATGTGATCATTGCCGCCCATGATGATGAGCGTCCGCGCGCGAATACGCCGCGCAAACGGCAAGGAAGACCAGCCCATCATCGCACCGAGCTGGAACAGATAGCCCTTGATGGAAGGCGGCACCATATTGACGGAAAACTCATCCGACTTGCTGGCCGCATCGCCATAGAGCGTCTCGAAATTCTTTTTCAGGAAGTCCCGGTCCATATAGCGGCGCGGGCTGGCCATCTTGGACAGCGCCTTCGGATTGCCGGGTACCATGGTCCAGCCGGGCGAGGTTGCGCACAGGATCAGGCGGCGCGTCATCGACTTGTTCTGCCACGCAAATTGCTGCGCCGGTCCGCCGCCCCAGGATACGCCCAGCACATCGACACGGTGATAGCCATTATCGCGCAGGATCTGTTTTGCCGCCTTCGCCACCCACCAAGGGCGGTAGGGAATGGTCGGATCGGGCGATCCACCGACACCCGGCATATCGAAAGTGATGATGTCCCGACCCGTGAATGTGTCGGCGAATAGCTGGGCAATTTCGAGATTGGCCCCGATGCCGTTGAAGAAGAGCAGCGGCGTGCGCTTGCCAAAACCCTTGTCGACACCAGTCCAGATGGCTGTGCGCAGCTGTTGATTGCCGATCTTCGAAAAGAAGATCCGAGGCAGATTCTGCTGGAAACTCATGAAACGTCTTTCCCGGCGTAAACGCCGAATCCCCTGACAGTCCCTCGAGTCTAGCGCCCGGATCTATCATTCAGTGACGTCAGTAATGGGTTCACGCAGGTTTGCAAAAGCTTAAATCGCAGTTCCCCACATATGCATTGCCGCATGCAAAAACCCCGGCGCGAGGCCGGGGTTGATCGGATCGGACGGATAAGTGCCCCGCCCGGATCAGGTGAAGACATACTCGCCTGGGGCTTTGGATATGGGCGGATGGGCCTTGTTGCCGAGAGATTTCGGGGCTGCCTTCATCTCGCCGGAACGCTCGCCCAGCCAGTCCTTCCAGCGCAGCCACCAGCTTTCGCCGTAACTGTCTGCGCCTTCCAGCCAGCGATCGGCACGCGGTGGAAAGTCCTCATTGACGAAATATTGCGCTTTCGGATTACCGGGCGGGTTCAGCAGTGACTGGATATGGCCCGAATTGGACAGCACGAAGGTCGAATCGCCGCCGAACAGGCGCACATTGCGGTAGCAGGCCTTCCACGGCGTAATGTGATCCGTGATGCCGGCGACCATGAAATTGTCCTGCGTGACGGCCGACAGATCGATGATATGATCCATGAAGACTTCCGTCTTGTCAGGGCGGAAGGACCGCTTCTGAAAGATATCCAGATAGTCAGAATGAAGCTGCGCCGGCAGGTTGGTACTATCATTGTTCCAGAACAGAACGTCGAATGGCGGCGGGTTTTCCCCAAGCAGATAGTTATTGACGACATAGTTCCAGATCAGATCGTTCGGACGCATCCAGGCAAAGGACCGCGCCAGTTCGTCGCCGGCCAGAATACCCTTTTTCTTGGAATGGCGTCGCGCCGCCTCGATCGCCGTATCGGTCACGAACAGACCGATTTCGGAATCGGATTTCTTGCCGTCCAGTACTGAGACCATCAGGGTAAAGGCGTTAATACGGTCATCGCCTCGCGCCGCCAGTTCCGATAGCATCAGCGCCATGGTCGTGCCGCCGGAACAGGCGCCGGATACGTTGATTCGCTTGGTCCGGGTGATCTTGCGGACGGCGTCCGTCGCGACGATCAGCTCCTCGACATATTCTTCCAGCCCCCAATGGGAATGCTGACGGCTCGGATTGCGCCAGGACACGGCGAAAACCTGAAATCCGGCTTTCAGAAGGAAGCGGATCATGGACTTGTTCGGCTCCAGATCGACCGCATAATATTTGTTGATCTGTGGCGGTATGATCATCAGCGGCGTCTTATGGACGTCATCGGTCTGGGGCTTGTACTGGATCAGCTCCAGCATCTCGGTCTTGTAGACCACAGCCCCCGGCGTATTGGCGACATTCTCGCCTACCTTGAACGGGCGGCCATCGACCTGGCTCGGCATGCCGCCATTCTTGCGCAGATCTTCATAGGCGTTTTTCAGACCGTTCACGAGCGACATGCCGCCAGTCTCGTACAGCTTCTTCATGGCGGCCGGGTTGCCGATCAGCGAGTTGGTCGGCGCGAGCGTGTCCCCGATCAGATCGGTCACGAATTTGGCGCGCGCCTTGTCGGCCGGATGCATCTGGGAGTCGTTGATCCAGCCATCCAGTTCACGCCGCATGGCCAGCCAGCTTTGCAGTCCGCGTTTGTAGATCGGGTTCTTCGACCAGGTTTCGTCTTGGAACCGGCGGTCCTTGGGATGGGGAGACAACTCGCTATCACCCTTGACGATGTCGAACAGTTCCTTGCCGTAAGCGCCAACATGCTTGGCAAATGGTTTGGGCTGACGCGCAATATACCCCGCCATTATACCCAGGGATTTGACCACTTCGGACCGGCGGAAGCCAACGAGACTGTTGACCGCAGTGGTGTTTTCAGCCGCCTGTTTTGCGACTTTTTCTTTTTTGATGGCCATTAAAGCGTCTCTCCCAATAATCCCGATAATCCGTTCTTAGCTTGAGATAACGGGCGAGACAAACAAGCGTTGCCAATCTTCATCAGATTCGCGTCGACCCAGCCACGCATCGCGCATAAAAAACGGCCCATGCAGGGGGTGCATGGGCCGCAATATGACGTCGGACAGGTCGCATTTCCTAGGGAAATGGGGAGAGAGGAAGCGACGACCCGCCTCGGTCGGAGGACTTGAAGTCGGCCTTAAGCGGCTTTCTTCTCAGTCGTCGTTTCGGTTTTCACCGTCTTGCGTGGTGCAGCTGCTTTCTTGGAAAGCGCAGCAATCTTCTTGTTCAGAGCTGCAACTTCGGCTTCCAGCTCTTCGACACGGTTGTCACGGCCACCGAAAGGAACGACGTTCTTGACGGTTTCCATGCTGTTTTCGACCATGTCGGTCGCTTTGGCGCGTGTGTCTTTGGTCAGCTCGAGGCCTTGAGCTTCCAGCTTTTCGCCTTTTTTGACGAGCGTTTCAAACAGCTCACCGGATGCGGCTTTCAGCTGGTCGGCGCGGAATTGAGCGCGCTCATAGGCCAGACCGTACAGGCCGACATAAGCAAGCGAAGCTTTGCGCAGGTTGGACACGTCAGCTTTTTTGGCTGTTTTGGTTTTCTTGGATGTTTTGGCTTTGGCCATGATGGTGATCCTTTCTAGGGTCTCTATTCGTTCGGGCCGCAGCGATCATTCGCGCGGCTTCGTTCATGAGACCTAGATAGGGCGAAAGATTAGAAAGCGCGTCCTAAACGCAAAACCCCGGCCTGAACCGGGGTTTTGTGTCGTTTTACCGCAATATACGTCTATCGGAGTGTGCCCTTGGCGCTTTCCCGGCGCGAGAACCAGATCTGCACAACCCCGATAATCACGACCACCACGGGCATCACCCAATAGGTGGAGCCTGTGAGCTGCTGCAGGGCAGCATCGGTGAAATTGGGAATGAAGCAGATGATCGCCGCCACGAGCGACAGCATGAAGAGCGGCACGCACCATTTGCGCCGCAGCAGGAGCAGAAGTGACGCCAGAAGGCCGGACCAGACGGCCAGCGCATAGAATGCCGTCGCCCATGTCGGGTAAAGCGCCCGCGCCGCCAGCATGTCCTCGCCATAGCGTTCGAGATAGACGGCATCGGATGCGCGCATATCGACGAGATAGACGTAACAGCCGAACGCGTTCCAGATCAGAAACAATGCCCCGACCACCCAGAACCAGACTGGTAATTTCTTCATATCAAGTCCCCCTGTTTTGCCGGAGATTGCCAAAATGTCGCAGCCCTGTCGAGTCAGGAGAAAGATACTGACCGGATCCGTCCCAAAATATGGTCACTGACACGCGATACCACATCGATTAGATCTGCGCCTAGAATGACGCTGCAAGACAATAAGAATGCGCTCGATCGACGGGGTCTCACCCGGATGGACGCTTTCCTGCCCCAGTCGGATGTTCGTCTCGCGCGGGAGCTGATTCTCGGGCTCGCGTCAGATCATGGCCTTTATTCGTCCAGCGGCTGGGCGCATTCAGACAGCCGGTTCGGTGTCGACAAGTCGTTTCGTGACGCTCTCAAGGCGCTGAATGCATCAGATCACTTTCCTGATTTCATCAGCAAGACGCTGCTCGAAATTGCGGCAGAGCTTGTGGGAGAGACCGTCACGCCTCTGCCACCGGGACAGCAGATCCTTTTCTCGTTGCCGGACAGCCCGACCTGGTCTGTGCCGCATAACGTCTGGCACGTCGATGTGCCGAGACTGGGCGCGCTCGGGCAACCCGGCCTTCAGATGTTCACATTTCTGGATGATGTCGAACCACGCGGGGGCGGCACACTTGTGCTCGCCGGATCTCACCGACTACTCAATACATCCCGATCGCTGCGGTCGAAAGACTTGAAGCGTGCATTGGCGAAAGCGGATTATTTTCGTCGGCTGTTTGACGGCGGTCGACCTCCGATAACGGATCTGAACGAGACGGCCGGCGCGGTTGCAGATGTCGACCTGGAGGTTGTGGAGCTGACAGGACAGGCAGGCGACATCTATCTGATGGACCTTCGCACACTTCACGCCCCCGCGCCCAATGCCGCGAAAACAGCTCGCATAATGCTGACTTGTCGGCTGCCGCGTACATGCGTTGCGCCCGCCCTGGTCGACCAGTCGCTGCTCTAATGAGAAAACCCGGCGCGAGGGCCGGGCTGATGCGTTAGAGGTCGAGGAGGAGACGTTCCGGGTCTTCCAGGCATTCCTTGACACGGACCAGGAAGGTCACCGCCCCTTTGCCGTCGACAATCCTGTGATCATAGGATAGCGCCAGATACATCATCGGGCGGATGACGATTTCGTCGTTCACGACAACGGGACGCTTTTCGATCTTGTGCATGCCGAGAATGCCGGACTGTGGCGGATTGAGAATAGGCGAGCTCATCAGGGAGCCATAGACACCGCCATTGGAGATGGTGAAGGTGCCGCCGCGCATATCGTCCATGGACAGATTGCCGTCGCGCGCTTTCGCGCCGAGTGCGCCAATGCCTTTTTCAATGCCGCCGAGCGTCAGCGTATCGGCATCGCGCAGAACCGGCACGACCAGGCCCTTTGGCGTGCCAACCGCAATGCTGATATCGTAGAAATTCTTGTAGATGACGTCCTGGCCGTCAATTTCGGCATTGACCTCAGGCACTTCCTTCAGCGCTTGGACACAGGCCTTCACGAAGAAGGACATGAAGCCCAGCTTCACGCCATGCTTCTGCAGGAAAACTTCCTTATATTTCGAACGCAGCGCCATGATTTCCGACATGTCGGCTTCATTATAGGTCGTCAGCATGGCCGCCGTGTTCTGGGCGTCCTTCAGACGCCGGGCGATGGTCTGACGCATGCGCGACATGCGGACGCGTTCCTCGCGCTCACCCGTCTCACGCGGCGTTGCCGGAGCGGACGGCGCAGCAGGCGCTGGCGCTGAAACGGCTGGTGTAATTGCTGGCGCAGCGGATTTTTTCGCCGTTCCCGCCTCAAGAGCCTGGGCCGCATCGGCTTTCAGAATGCGGCCATCCTTGCCCGTGCCCTTGATCTTCGATGCGTCCAGATCGTTTTCCCGGATGATCTTCGCAGCCGCTGGCATGACACGCACATCATTGGGGACCGTATCAACATTGGTCCCGGGAACACCAGCCAGACCGCCGCCTTCATCTCCATTGGCCGAAGCCTCCGGTCCCGGCAGATCGCCCGACCCAGTGCTTTCACCCATGCGCGCCAGTGTCTGGCCGATGGTGGCGATATCGCCTTCTGAGACAAGGATTTCCGTCAGCACACCTGCGCGCGGAGCCACCAGCTCCTGCGCAGCCTTGTCGGTTTCCAGTTCGACGATCGGTTCGTCCTTGGCAACGCTGTCCCCGACAGCTTTCATCCAGCTGGCAACGGTGACTTCGGATACGCTTTCGCCGACATTAGGCACATTGATATCGAGCGATGAGCCGGAGCTCTCACCGGACGATGCGCTTTGGGTCTGCGCCTTGACCTCTGCATCCCCCTTGGCCGCCGGCGCTTCGCCCGCGCCGGATCCCATGGTTGCGATCAGCGTGCCGACAGCGACCGTTTCGCCTTCCGCCACATGTATTTCGGACAGGACACCATCTTCCGGCGCGACCAGTTCCTGGCTCGCCTTGTCGGTTTCGATTTCGACGATCGGGTCGTCCTTCTTCACCGTATCGCCGGCCTGCTTCATCCAGCTGGCAATCGTCACTTCGGCAACGCTTTCGCCGACATTGGGTATGGTGATATCAGTCATGTCTGCGCTCCTAGCGCTCCTGTTTCGGTATGAACAGATCAAACAATGGTCTTTGGTGCACGCACAGACACGGCGTCACGCAACAATAGGCTCTATTTCGCAAACACGCCATCCAGGATCGCCTGCTGCTCCTTCTTGTGCTTGGTCGCAATGCCCGTCGCCGTGGACGCCGCTGCCGCGCGGCCGACATAACGCGCGCGCGTGGTCTTTGCGCCCAATGCGGTCAGCGTTTCTTCCAGTCGCGGCTCGATAAAGCTCCACGCGCCCATATTTTTGGGCTCTTCCTGACACCAGACCATGTCGGCATGGGCGAAGCGTTTCAGCTCCTCTGTCAGGGCCCCGTTCGGATAGGGATAGAACTGCTCGACGCGCAGCAGATAGACATCGCCGCGGCCCAGTTTCTCGCGTTCTTCCAACAGGTCGTAATAGACCTTGCCGGAACAGATCACGACGCGCTTGATCTTCTTATCGTCGACCAGCTTGGTTTCGAACGCGTCGGGCCTGAACTCGGCATCATCCCACAAGACGCGGTGGAAGAAGGTCTCCGCCCCCATTTCGTCGAGCGTGGATACGCAACGCTTGTGACGCAGCAGGCTCTTCGGGCTCATTACGATCAGCGGCTTGCGGAAGTTGCGGTGCAGCTGACGCCGCAGCACATGAAAATAGTTGGATGGGGTGGACACGTTGACCACCTGCATATTGTCTTCGGCGCACATCTGCAGGTAGCGCTCCAGCCGGGCGGAACTATGTTCTGGCCCCTGCCCTTCATACCCATGTGGCAGCAGCATGACGAGGCCGCTCATGCGCAACCATTTCTGCTCCGCCGAACTGATAAACTGATCCACCATGACCTGCGCTCCATTGGCGAAGTCGCCGAACTGTGCTTCCCAGATGGTCAGCGCATTCGGAGCCGTGGTTGAAAAGCCATACTCGAAACCGAGCACAGCTTCTTCGGACAGGTGACTATTCAAGACCTGATAATATTGCTGGTCATCGGAGAGGTTATTGAGCGGAGTGTATTTCGCTTCCGTTGTCTGATCAATAAAATGGCTCTGACGCTGACTGAACGTGCCGCGCTCGGAGTCCTGTCCGGACAGGCGGACCGGATGGCCTTCCAGCACGAGCGACCCGAAAGCGAGATGTTCGGCCAGACCCCAGTCAATATCCTGACCGGATTCGATCTTCTCAGCCCGCATCTTGATGATCCGCTTCAGCGTGCGGTGAATATCGACATCGTTCGGGACGGTCGTGATCTTGCTGCCGATTTCCTTGAGCGTCTCGACAGGAACGCCGGTGATCCCGCGGCGCTTTTCATCGTCATTGGGCGGCAATGTGATGCCCGACCAGACCCCGTCCAGCCAGTCCGGAGCCTTGGATTCGAAATCCTTGGCCTCGTCGAATTCATTGTCGAGGAAGGCGTAGAAGTCGTCCTCGCGCTGCTTATACTCCGCCTCGGTCATGTCGCCCTGCGCGATCAGACGCTCGGCATAGAGCTGCGCCGGGGACTTCTTGTCGTTGATCACACGATACATGAGCGGCTGGGTAAAGGACGGATCGTCGCCTTCATTGTGGCCGTAACGGCGGTAGCAGACGATATCGATCACAACGTCGCGCCCGAATTTCTGGCGGTATTCCGTCGCGATCCGCGCGGCATAGACGACCGCTTCCGGATCGTCGCCATTGACGTGGAACACCGGCGCCTGGACCATGAAGGCCACGTCGGAGCAATATTCACCCGACCGGTATTCATCCGGAGTCGTGGTGAAGCCGATCTGATTATTGACGATGACATGGATTGAGCCGCCCGTGCGGTAGCCGGTGAGCTGGCTCATCTGCAATGTTTCCGTGACCACACCCTGCCCGGCAAAGGCACTGTCGCCATGCAGAATCACAGCCATGACGGCCTTCGGATTATGGGTCCGGTAGGTTCCCGACTTCTGCTGCTGTTTCGCCCGGGCCTTGCCGATCACGACGGGTGCGACAACTTCCAAGTGGGACGGGTTGGGCGCGAGTGACAAGTGGACCTTGTTCCCGTCAAATTCACGGTCATCCGACACACCCAGATGATATTTCACGTCGCCGGAGCCGAAATCTTCGGCCCCTGAGGCCACGCCGCCGAGAAATTCATAGAAGATTGCCGAGTAGGGCTTCTTCATCACGGAGGCCATGACGTTGAGACGACCGCGGTGCGGCATGCCGATATTGATGTCCTGCAGCCCCAGCTGTCCACCGCGTTTGATGATCTGCTCCATGGCGGGGATCAGGGCTTCACCCCCATCCAGCCCGAAGCGTTTCGTGCCGGGATAGCGTTTGTGCAGCAATTGTTCGAAGCTTTCGCCTTCGATCAGTTTCTGCAGGATCGCCAGACGTCCGGCCTTGGAAAAGCTGACCTGCTTGTCAGGCCCTTCGATCCGTTCCTGGATCCACGCTTTCTCTTCCGGATTGGAGATGTGCATGAACTGCACACCGATCGTCGAACAATAGGTCCGCTGCACGATTTCCAGGATCTGGTTGATCGTCGCATATTGCAGGCCCAGCACCCCATCGATGTAGATGTCCCGGTCGCGATCCGCCGCATCGAACCCGTAAGTGTCGGGATCGAGTTCCGGATGGGTCCCACGCTTGCGCAGGCCCAGCGGATCGAGATCGGCAATCAGATGGCCTCGCACCCGGTAGGCCCGGATCAGCATCAGGGCGTGAAGGGAATCCTTGGCCGCCTGCTGAACCTGATCGGCGGTCATGTCGGGCTGAACCTTGGCGATAGCCGCTTCAGCCTTGGCCGCGCTGTCGCCCCAGTCACCTGTCAGCGCCTGGGTCAGTTCGCCATTTGGCTGAGGCGGCCAGTTGTCGCGACGCCAGCTCGGTCCGTCTGCATTGGCCTTGGCATTGGCCCGGTCTTCGCCGAGTGCGTCGAAATAGGCCCGCCAGCTGGCATCGACATTGGCCGGATTATCCGCATAGCGCGCCTGCATCTGATCAAGATAGGCGGCGGATGTGCCGTCGAGAAAGTCCGTGTCGATGAACGCCTGGTTCAACTCGGTTCGCTTGGCCATGAAGAGTACTTCTTGCTCGTCTGTTTGTAAGCCGCTTAACCTAAGCAGCCCGCCCTGTCATCGGGCCTTATGGTCAATACAATATGAATGGCAGATGGGTTGCGAGATTTGTGCGTTTATCCACTGACCCGCCTTATCGGTCCGGTAGATAGGCCGTGACTTTCGTTTCGATGATCGCGGCATCCCCACCATAAAGTCCGTTCGTCCCGATCACGGTCCAGCTGGGATAGGGCGCAGAGACGCGCTCCGACTTTATCGCCCAGAGTGCCCCGAGTTGCGCGTCGAGATCGGTCGTATAGCTGGTCACGTCCACCACATCCGACCAGTCGGCACCAGCCTCGGCCAGGATCATTTCGATCTCGTCGAACATGCGGTTGATCGCGGGCTGGATCGTGGTTTCGCCCTCAGCCACTGTGGCCACGACACCGGACAGATAAAGCATGTCGCCTGCGCGCGTCGCGGGCGCATATTGAAGCGCCTCATAGGTCCCGGCCAGACGATCCGGGACAAGGGTCGCCCTGAGAGGCTCCGGTGCGACTTTGGTGGTCATCGTTGCCGCACAGGCAGACAGGGTCATGGCCGCCATGACGAGCCCGAGCCGAAACCCTGTCTTCACTGATCCATGCCGCATCGCTGTCTCCTCCAGAATTCAGACTTAAGAGCTAGGCCGTCTTCACCTGATGGGCAAACAAAAAGCCGCCAAGAAGGCGGCTTTCAGGGTCTACGCTGACGCGCCGATCCGTCTATAGATCTTACCCCTTCAACACATCCATCAGCGTCGTGCCGAGACGGGCCGGGCTGTCCGACACTTTGATGCCCGCTTTTTCCATGGCTTCGATCTTGTCTTCGGCGCCACCTTTGCCGCCCGAGACGATCGCACCGGCGTGGCCCATGGTGCGTCCGGGAGGCGCCGTGCGTCCGGCGATGAACCCGACCATGGGCTTGGCACGGCCTTTTTTGCGCTGGTGCGCGATATATTCCGCCGCTTCCTCTTCGGCTGAGCCGCCGATTTCGCCGATCATGATGATCTGCTTGGTGTCGTCATCGTTGAGGAACAGTTCCAGGCAGTCGATGAAATTGGTGCCATTGATCGGGTCGCCGCCGATTCCGATAGCAGTTGTCTGACCCAAGCCGACCTGTGTCGTCTGGAACACGGCTTCATAGGTCAGCGTACCGGAGCGCGAGACGACGCCGCACGTGCCTTTCTTGAAAATCTTGCCGGGCATGATGCCGATCTTGCACTCTTCGGGCGTCAGAACCCCGGGGCAGTTCGGGCCGATCAGCCGCGACTTGGAGCCTTGCAGCGCCCGCTTGACGGGGATCATGTCGCGCACGGGAATACCTTCCGTGATGGCGATGATCAGTTCGACCTCCGCCGCAATAGCTTCCATGATGGAATCAGCGGCGAAGGGCGGCGGAACATAGATGACGGACGCTGTCGCGCCGGTCGCATGAACCGCTTCTTCGACCGTGTCGAAATTGGGCAGACCGAGATGCTCGGTCCCGCCCTTGCCGGGCGTCACGCCCGCAACCATTTTCGTGCCGTAAGCAATGGCCTGTTCCGTGTGGAACGTCCCGGTTTTGCCGGTCATACCCTGGGTGATGACCTTGGTGTCTTTGTTAATGAGGACGGACATTGTGGTTTCCTTTTAGCTGAAATCCGGATGAGGTTTGAAAGGATCGATGACGCGAACGGAGCCGTAATGTTGCCCGTGGCTCAGGTCTTCGGAATAGAGTATGGACGCGCCGAGCGCTTCCGTGGCTGCGATGATCGCGCCGTCCCAATAGGAAATCTGAAAGCGTATAGAATTCTGTATCCCTTGCATAACAACCGCGCTGTCAACGTCTGCGCAAGGTTTCATGGAAAGAGCCGCGACCCACTTGGACGCTATTGACGTCGACAAAGGCTTCTCGAACTTCTGAGGGTTAGTCGCATTCGTATAGAATTCGGCGAGCACCTGACCCGAGGTCGAATAGTTTTCTTCGGCCACAATCGCACGGGCCCGTTTCCATTTCTCCGGCGCGTCCTCCGCGTGGAGCGCCGCATAAAGCAGGACATTCGTATCGATTAGGCAGTCTGGCGTCACGGATCAGGACGCCTTGAATTTATCGAACCGGGACTCGCCGGAATAGGTCTCCTCACGGTCAAAACGCCCGCTACCCATCTGCCCGTCCGTTTCATCAATCAACTTCAACAACGCTTCGCGCGCCTCATCTTTTGCTCGCGCCTTGCCGACATAGGCCTCGCAAAGCTCGCGGATTACGGCGTTCATGGATGTGCCCTGTTGGAAGGCCGCGACTTTCATGTCAGCGACTAGCTTTTCAGGCATGGCGAGTGTGACGTTCTTATTGGCCATCACGGCTACACATATCCTGTGTAGCACGGGCTCGCAACCCTACTCCGCGCCCATGACCCGAATATCGATCACGCTTTCATCTGAATGACGCACTGCGCATTGCATCGTGCCGCGATCAGTGAGCTGGTAGGTCAGGAGGCTCTGACCGTTGAGTTGACGCACAGAGGGAGCATCTTCGGATAAGGTAATGGTTGCCTCGGCTCGGCAGTTTTCATCGACCCGTTCGAAAAAGCCAGGTGGCGGGGTTAGACCGCCGCCTTCAACGTCGCCGCCCGATGCATCCATGCAGGCCGAAATAAGAAAGAGTCCCAGAAAGCCCGCGACAAGCTTTTTCATGAAGGCACTAACCTTCGCCCAGGAGCTGGGCGCGCAGCGCCCTGTCGTGAGGACTCTTGGAAAAGTCGGAACCGTCATAGCCGCATAGATCGAAAAACTCGCGCCCTAATGGATAGAGTACACGCTTGGTTTCCGCATCGAGATTTTTAAGGTGATCTGTGTATAAAAACAGATCGCTTCCCGAAGGAAAGTAAACATCGCGCGTACTTTCATCGGCTTGCCGCGTTAATCTCAATAGCTTTTCCGTCAACCTGATCCGCCGTCTACCTTTTGCTGCACTCGTGAAGGCAATCAGTATGAGGGCGTTTAGTTTTCCGATCAAAACTACCCCCCGACAGCCGCCACGATCTTCTTTGCCGCATCGTCCAGGTCATCCGCGCTGATGACGTTCAGGCCGCTATTGTCGATGATGGCTTTGCCCGCTTCGACATTGGTGCCTTCGAGGCGGACGACGAGCGGCACTTCGAGGCCGACTTCTTTGACTGCATCGACCGCGCCTTGTGCGATGATGTCGCATTTCATGATACCGCCGAAGATATTGATCAGAATGCCTTCGACCTTGTCGTCGGATGTCAGGATCTTGAAGGCCGCAACGATGTTTTCCTTGGTCGCACCGCCGCCGACATCAAGGAAGTTGGCGGGCTCGGCGCCGTAGAGCTTGATGATGTCCATGGTGCTCATGGCGAGGCCGGCCCCGTTGACCATGCAGCCAATATTGCCGTCCAGTGCAACATAGGACAGGTCATATTTCTGCGCTTCGACTTCCTTGGGATCAGACTCGGTCTCATCCTTCATCGCGACCACATCCGGGTGGCGGAATAGAGCGTTCTCATCAAAGCTGATCTTGGCGTCGAGGCAGTGCAGATTACCATCGCCATTGACGATCAGCGGGTTGATTTCCAGCATCGCCATATCCTTGGCAAGGAAACCATTATAAAGCGTCTTGCCGAGCTTGCCCGCCTGCTTGGCGAGTTGACCGGAGAGCCCGAGCGCCTTGGCCAGCGTGCGGCCATGGTGCGGCTGGAAACCCGTCGCCGGGTCGACGTCGAAATTGATGACCTTTTCCGGCGTGTCATGTGCGACCGCTTCAATATCCATGCCGCCTTCAGTCGAGGCAATGAAGGACACGCGCGACGTGTCGCGGTTGATGATGATGGAGAGGTAGAGTTCGGTCTCGATGTCGGAGCCATGCTCGATATAGAGGCGGTTGACGACCTTGCCTTCATCCGAAGTCTGTTCCGTCACCAGCGTAGAGCCGAGCATCTGCTCGGCGAAAGTCACGACCTCATCAACCGAACGAGCCAGGCGAACGCCGCCCTGCTCTCCGGCTGTCTCTTCGATGAATTTGCCCTTGCCGCGGCCACCGGCGTGGATTTGCGACTTCACGACCCAGAGCGGCCCGCCGAGCTCTTCAGCAGCTGCTTTGGCCTCAGACGCGTCGAAAATGGCGATGCCGGGAGAGACGGGCGCTCCGATCTCCTTGAGTACCTGTTTGCCCTGATATTCGTGGATGTTCATGGAATGCGTGTCCGTCGTTGGATGGAAGGCCGTTAAGGTTTGCGCGCGTTATAGCGCCCCCGGCCCGGCCCGCAACCGCCTGCATGACACGATCGGGATGAATTGCGTCAGCTCTAGTAGGACGCGCCGAAAATGATGACATGCATCAGCCGACCGGGTGTCATGGCGAAAACCCCCGGAATGAGTAGCGCCCCGAAGAAAAGGCCCGTCACCGCGCGCTTATGGCTTCTGACATTGCCTTTGCGGATATAATACACAGCCTCCCAGGACGCGAAGAATGTGAGTGGAATGAAGAGGTGTATCCACCAGAAATTTCCATCATTGATCTGACGGATAAAGATGGCGGATGTCGCCGTGGTCAGCATGAAGAGTAGAAAGATCTTGCCCATCATACGGTGCGTCTTGTCACCCTTGCGTCGCACGAACATCAGGATACCAAACATCAGCGCGGCCAGAGCCGCAATGATATGGATCTGAATGGCCGGGCTGGCCTTGAAAAAATACTCGATACCCAATGTAATCTCCATCTATCCGGTTTCGTCTGTGAAACCGTTGGACCAGAGCAGGTGCAGGCGTGCCATCGTATCTACGTGAACGCACAGCGCTGCTTCGCGAACCGACTTGAAAATCACGACGCGCCCGTTCACGAAGCGCGAATGACCGGGTCGGATCAGCCACAAAAATGAAACTGTTGCGGCGCTTCGATGTCTCGGCCGTGCTGACACCGCTGATTGCCGGCGCGGTTCTGACAGTGCTGGCGCCGCTCGGAACACACATATTCTCGCTGCCCTTGCGCGCGCTTTACTGGATCAGCCTGTGCTTTGCGGGCGGCTTTGGGGCCATGGCGGTCCGGTTCGGTTTGAATCGATGGCGTCCATCCGCTCCGGCCTGGCTGTGTGTGCTTCTGCAATCCTTCGGATCGACAATCGCCGTCGCGCCCTTCGTGCTGTTCACCTCCAGCCAGAGTAGCGTCTGGGGCTTTTTTCTGACGCTCTTCTATATCTGGGTGATTGCGATCGTAATTACCGCCTTTGCCGACACGGCGGCGCGTAGCCGCGTCGCGGGCGAGGCCGCAGATGCGCCGAAACGACCCGCCTTGATGGACCGCCTACCGGTCCATCTGCGCCATGCCACGCTGTACGGTGTGAGTTCGGAGGATCACTATGTGCGCATTCACACCAGCGCAGGCGATCACATGATGCTGATGCGGCTTGCCGATATTGACGATCTGGCCCAGCCGGTTTCAGGATTGCGTCCCCATCGGTCCTGGTGGGTCGCCGAAGGCGGGGTGGACCGGATGGTGCGCGAAAAAGGCAAGCCGACCCTGATCCTCAAGGACGGCACGCATGTCCCGGTCAGCCGAACAGGTGCGCGAACATTAAGGGATGCCGGCTGGTTGACATAAATTTAGCTCAGGATCCGGTCTCGGTCGACCGATCGGCCCCACCTTCATGACTGACAACAGCCTCGTTTTCGGTACTTTTCTTCGGCGAAACGAGGGCTTCGGTCGAAAAGGCATAGCCCGCCGCGACCAGGATCACGACGAGGACGAATGCATCCAGAACGATGCGCAACCGCCCTGACCGACTCAGACTTTTCATGAATGGACGCCCCCATTGTGGCTCTTGCACGACCACGATGATGCAAAGTCTAAGCCAAAGCCGCAGCCCTGTCATGTTACAATTTCAAAGTGCGTGATTGCCAAGCGGCAAAATGAGGGCGGAGAACAACGCAGACATGGCCTGACCCGCCAGGCTGTCAGGCTGTCAGGCTGTCAGGCTGTCAGCGCAGCTCCTGTCCGTAAATATTGAACACGCCGTCGCCGATACCGGGAATATGATGCACCGTGTGCAAGCGTTGCGAGCCTAACGCTTCGGCGACCTTTTCAGAGCCGACATTGCCCTCTTCGATCACGTGAATGACCGAGTCCCAGCCAAGGTCGTCACGCACATAGTCGATGCAGGCGCGGCCTGCTTCACGCGCAAAGCCCTTGCCGCGATAGTCGGGGTGCAGGGTCCAGCCGACTTCGCGCCCAGGCCAGCCTTCCGGAAACCAGGGCCCGACGTCGCCGACCCATGCGCCGCTGCTCTTCTCGATGACGGACATGAAGGAATAGCCGCGGGTCAGATGATGGCCGAGAAAGGTCGCCAGGGTTCGCCATGTCTGAGCGACATCCTTGGTTTGGCCACCCAGAAAGCGCATTGTTTCAGCATCGGCATAAGTCTCGCAAAAGCCCTGCAGATCGACCTCAATGTCGATCGGGCGCAGGATCAGCCGCTCCGTTTCCAGCGTTGGCCCTAATCTGTGTCCGGTCTTCTGCATAAGGACGTTCTACCCCGTTGCCATTGGCGCAGACCAGCCCTAAAGCGCGGCCCGTCACGTGGGCCATCGGGCCCGCGCTGAGCCGCGAGATGGTCAGGTGGCTGAGTGGTTGAAAGCGCCGGATTCGAAATCCGGTATAGGGGCAACTCTATCGCGGGTTCGAATCCCGCCCTGACTGCGCGGCGGCGCGATCCGGCAAAGCCGGAATTTTCGATTGATAATCAAAAATTATGATGCGCCGTGACTGCAACGAACGGATCAGCTATAAGCTGTTCAATCATATCTATTTCTCAAATACTTCTTCGCGATGCCACCGTAAAAACGTCGCATGAGGCCTATCCTGCAATTTTTCCGGGAACCTCATCTTTCTATCAGCGAAGAGTAGTCGATCGAGGCTGTCGACGTCATTGATCTTCCGCGATGTTAGAATTTCACCGTCATCGCTCAACGCCAACAGCCCTCTGTCAAACATCCAGTGGACAGTGCCGGATAGGGCCAAACCATTAACCACAGCATCGGGCCCACCGCATTCGACAGGACGAATATGTGCAGCCTGAACTTCTGCACGTCCACCGCCATTGACAAAGCCCAAGCCGGTTAGCGCGCAACGCCCTCCATAAGCCCCGATTACCCGGGCGCGGAATGTCCGATCGCGGGCGGCGCGATTGAGATAGGTTTCAACACGCTCCCTTTTACGTGGCCCTTCAAAAGGCGTCTGTAAATCCTCCACCTCCAATAGGGGATCGTCCAGTTTGTCTTGCCGCGGCAACATCAAAGCCGCATCAGCTCGCGTACCCAACCTTAGTATTTCCCAGAAATCTTCCTCACGTATCGGCTGCACAGCATTTCGCACAATTCCGTTCGGCCTTCCTGGAGATTTTTGGACAAGACTCGAATGATAACATCCATCCTTGCGACGGAGTGGAACGCGATGCGCGAAATCGAGATAACTCCCGGGTACGTAATCCGCATAAAACTTACCCTCTGTCTTAGGATCCGGGCGGGTACCGGCAATTTCTGCTACGGCATAATAAGTTAGCGGATTACTTCCTCCTCCTTTACCAGATTCATAAAGAATAACCCAGTCACCGACCCTGTCCAGAACACGGCTATGATAGCTTTTCGGGTAATGGTAATGCGCGCCCTCCTCGTCATCGTAGATCGAGGCGGGGTTTTGGATGAACACCCCTTTAGGCATTAACTTTTTCCGGACTCCGGCAAATCCTTTGCACGGTCTGCATCAAGATAGCGCGCGCTGAGGACCTTTTGTCCTTGGCCGAGCTCCATCAGCAGCGGATTTCCCGTCGGGAATTCGAAACCCGGAATGTCGGCGTCGGCGACTTCGAACAGGTCCTTCATCAGGGCGCGCAGGGAATTGCCGTGGGCGCTGATGATGAGGTTGTTGCCGCCATCGAGGAAGGGCCGGATCTGAACATTGAAATAGGGCAGGACCCGTTCCGTCGTCATCTTCAGGCTTTCGCCGCCCGGCAGAATGGCCGGATCATAGCCCGCATATTTCGGATCATTGGCCGGATGATAGTCGTGAGTCGCATCGATCTGCGGCGGGGGAACGTCAAACGACCGGCGCCAGATGTGGACCTGTTCATCGCCGTGCTTGTCGCGCGTTTCCTGCTTGTTCAGGCCCGACAGCGCGCCGTAATGCCGCTCATTGAGCTGCCAGGCCTTGGTCACCGGAATGTGCATCTGATCGATGCCTTCGAGCGTCATCCAGAGCGTCTTGATCGCGCGCTTCTGGAAAGAGGTGAAAGCCACATCGAAGCGGATATCTTCCGCCGCCAGCATCGCGCCCGCTTTCGTTGCTTCGGCGACGCCGCGATCTGTCAGATCGACATCGACCCAGCCGGTGAAACGGTTCTGTTCATTCCAGATGGATTGACCATGCCGGACGAGCACGAGTTTCGACCTGATATCGGTCATCTGTTCTGACATGGGCCGGGCCTCCTGTAACGGGCGCGGGCCTAGACGAGTCGGGTGAGGGTGGCAACGGCTGACGCTAGCGTGTCATCGCGTCCGAGGCATTGACCAGATTAAAAAATTCCGCCCGCGTTTCTGCCTTCAGGAACTGCCCATCGAGCGCAGAACTGATCATGCGGTGCGGGGTCCGGATACCGCGCATCGTCATGCAGAGATGTTCGCCCTTGGCCATGACGGCGACATTCTTGGTCCCGAGAATACGCTTCAGATCGTCGGAAATGTCTGCGACCAGCTTTTCCTGCAGGCTGAGCGCATGGGCATTCTTGTGCGCGATCCGGGCGAATTTCGACAGGCCCAGAACCTTGTCATCCGCTATATAGGCGACCGAGACATCACACCAGAATGGCAGCATGTGATGTTCGCACATCGACCAGACGCGCATACCGGTTACGGCGACCATCTGATTATGGCGGACAGAGTCGAAAGTCGTTTCGAGCTTGCCGGGATCATATTCGATGAATTCGCGGTAGAAATCGGCAATCCGGCGCGGCGTTTCAAGCAGACCTTCCCGGTCAGGATTCTCCCCGATCGCGATCAGCAGCTCGCGCACCAGCGTTTTGACACGCTCATGATCGATAGTTTTCGGCGAAAGATGCTGTTCCGGCATAAAAAGGATCCCTGTCTGGCAGAGTGTCTACGCGAAAAGCCGAGCAAACGATTGTAAAAGATTAGTGATCTGCGACCCGACGCGCACCTTGCGACCCACCGTCTGTCCTATAGTGCTGCCCGGATTGCCGCGACGCGCTTGCGGTTCGCGCCCATATCCGAATGACCGACGCGGGAGGCTGAACGGACGTGCCAGACCGTGCCGTCGCGTCGGAATTCGACATCATCGACGAACCGCATCAGCCCGCTCGTGTAGGTCGTCGCAATATAGTCATTTTGATCAGAGACGATCTCTCCGCCTGTCGCCGCAATCGCTGCCAATAGTCCCGCCTTGTCCGTTTGCAGCGGTTCTACCTGTTTGGCAGCCGGGGTTCCCAACTCGGAACTGACGCAGTTCGGTTTGGACGGCAGAGGGGCCAGGCGGTCATCGACCAGGCCGATGGCATGACCCCGGCGGCTGAGCAGAGACAGAAGGATCATGGCGACCAGAATGATGAGAGGGATGAGAAGCAGCAAGCGCATGATGGCTATGTGACCTGTTTTCCATCCGTTTGAAAGACGTCTTTGCCGATATGCTCGTCATACCAGGTCGGCCCCAGCAAGGACTGGAAGAAGCCATTATGCCCGCCATGGTCGTGAATGATCATGCGTGAGCCGGGAGACAGGGTCAGCCGCTGCACGTCGCGCTCCGGAATCATACCATCATCACGCGCGGTGATGATGTCTACCGGCACGGGAATGCGCGCCAGATCGGATGGATCCACGCGGTAGGCGTTGAAGTAATCCTCCATCCGCGCATATTTCGAATAAGCAGGCAGCAGCTTTTCCGTAATGCCCAGCACCCGGCGTTCGCGCAGCATGTCATTGAAGTCATAACGGTCCGGGAACAGGGACTGTTTGCGCGCCAGGCTGGTCTTCATCTTCTTCAGGAAATAGCGCCGATAGAGCGGGTTCGCGTCAACCAGCGGGGCCGCGCCCCACGGATCCACGACCGGGCTGATCGCATAGATGCGTTGCAGTCTGTCGATGGTCAGATCACGCAGCGAGCGGGCGATGCGCAGAGCGAAATTCCCGCCCAGTGAGAAGCCGACAATATAGACGGGCGCGCCCTCCGATAGCCGGGCGGCCTGCTGCACGGCATTGTAAACCTCGTTGAAACGCGTGGAAAAGAACAGCCCCTTGTTCAGGTCGTGACTGCCGCCATGGTCGCGGTAGTTCAGGCGGAAGACACTGGCCCCGCGCTGATACATATAGCGACCGCAGCTGACGACATAGGTGCTGTCCTGCGAGCCTTCCCAGCCATGCAGAAAGATGAATAGCGCCCGATTATCGGGATTGCGCGAATGGCTGCCCTTCAACCGGACCCCGTCTTCGCAATCGAGAATGACGTCTTCGGCCGCGTCGATCATGGGATTGGGACCCCGCTTGCGGAAGGACTGGCTGGCAAGCGCCGTCTGGATGATACCCGGGCGCAGCCAGAAGGGTGGGTCGAACGGTTCGACCCGTCGCTCCGCGCCTGACGGCAGCCCTGCATTCATGTCGATGATCTGCATAGGCGGACAGTTTAGCGTCCTGCGGACCTTAGCACCAGATGTCCGCCACAGGCGCTAGAATGATCGACCTAATCAGCTGCAGAGATGCCGTTTCACGACGGCGCCCGCCTTGCCCATATCGATCCGGCCTGCATAGCCGGACTTCAACTGACCCATGATCTTGCCCATGTCTTTCAGGCAGGTCGCGCCAGTATTCTCGACCGCCCTGGCCACGGCGGCTTCGACTTCGTCGTCGGACATGGGTTTGGGCATGAAGCTGCGGACCACGACGATTTCCTCGCGTTCACGCTCGGCCAGTTCGCAGCGGCCATTATCTTCATAGGTCTTCGCCGCGTCTTCGCGCTGCTTGACCATCTTGGTCAGAATGCCGAGAATTTCGGCATCATCGATACCGCCGCACCGATCCGCGGCGCGCGCAGCAATGTCGCGATCCTTGATCGCCGCACTCATCAGACGCAGTGTGGACAGCCGCACGCCATCCTTCTGACGCATCGCGTCCTTGGTGGCGACCTTGATTTGGTCGCGAAGGGGTTCGCTCATAATGTCTCTCTTGCGGGCCAGCCGCTGTGACGCTGCCAGTTCTGACAGGCAGCGGGATATAGGGGCGGAACGCCCCACTGCCAAGACACAGTGTCACAGGGCGCGAAAACAGGGTTTCGATCCTGTTGATGGGCGGACAGGATCGCTTGCGAATCCATTATGCCTCGCGCATAGGGCACGCCTAGCAGCGACATGCTAGGATTGACCGACATGAATACTGATTTCACGCCTGATCCCGTACCGACGGCGGTTCTTGTGCTGGCCTCGGGCGAAGCCTTTTACGGCATCGGTATCGGCGCGGAAGGCCGCGCGGTCGGCGAGGTCTGTTTCAACACCGCCATGACGGGCTATCAGGAAATTCTGACCGATCCGTCCTACGCCGCGCAGATCGTCACCTTCACCTTCCCGCATATCGGCAATACCGGCACGACCGAAGAAGATGAGGAAGCCACGACCGACGCCGCCCGCATCGCAGCGCGCGGCGCGATTTTCCGCGCATCCGTAACCCCGGCATCGAGCTGGCGGTCCGAGACTGAGCTGGGCGACTGGCTGTCCGCCCGCGGGATTATCGGCCTGTCCGGTATCGATACGCGCGCCCTGACAGCCCATATCCGTGATCACGGCATGCCCAACGGCGTTATCGCCCACGCGCCTGACGGGCAGTTCGACATTGTCGCGCTGGCCGAGCAGGCCCGCAGCTGGAACGGTCTGGTCGGTGCGGATCTGGCCAGAGACATGGCGGCGGACGGTCCGTTCGACTGGCGGCAGGCACGCTGGCAATGGCCGGACGGACATCGCGATGCGGACGGCACCCGGAAAGTCGTGCTGATCGATTATGGCGTCAAAAGGAACATTCTGCGCAATCTGATCAGCGCTGGCCTCGCTGTGACCGTCGTGCCGGGCACGACATCCGCCAAGGCCATTCTCGCACTAAACCCGGACGGCGTCGTCCTGTCCAACGGACCCGGCGATCCGGCGGCGACGGGCGACTATGCCATTCCCGTCATCCGCGATCTGATCGCAGCCGACATGCCGATCCTCGGCATCTGTCTCGGCCATCAGATGTTGGCACTGGCGCTGGGAGCGAAGACGGTCAAAATGGAACAGGGCCATCACGGCGCGAACCATCCCGTCATGGACCACACGACGGACAAGGTTGAGATCGTGTCGATGAATCACGGCTTTGCGGTCGATCAGGCGTCCCTGCCCGACACGGTCGAAGAAACGCATGTCAGCCTGTTCGACGGGTCCAATTGCGGAATCCGCCTGAAAGGCAAGCCCGTCTTTTCCGTGCAGCATCACCCCGAAGCCAGCCCCGGCCCGCAGGACAGTGTCTACCTGTTCGACCGCTTTGCGGACGCAGTGAAAGCGGCGTGATAGGTTCAGCGCTGAGACTCATCAGTGTCATGCGTCGTGTGATAGGTGGTTTTGCTCTGGCTGGCCTTTCAACTCTCGCAATTGCGTCGAGTGGGTGTACGAGCAAGACAGATAAACCGATCGAACCGGCCATCACAGAATCAGACGACACTGCATCTGTCGTTCTGATATTTATGGGCTTCCATTCCGAACCGCATACACATCAGACGCTCGCAGAGACGGGATTCGACCCGCGACCGATTGGCTATCTTGGCGTTGATGTCGTCTCAGCGCATGAGGCGTTTGACACGGCAGCTATGGCTTCAGGGTTTGACGTGATCGATCCGGAGCCCTTCATCCAGGACGTCATTGACACGACAGAGGCTGATGCGTTGTGGTTGGGGATGAAGACTATGCTGCATCCGATCCGGGATTATCTGCAGACAGCGAACCCTAGTTGCGACCGATGCTCCGCGCTGGATACCCGCTTTGTCCTGCAACCTAATAGCGCTGAGGTGTGGACAGACAACGATCGCATTCTGTTTGTTGGCGCGCTGGAAAGCCCAAGCCCTATAAACCGCGGGCTGCGGTCGGGGATCGGCGTCTTCATGTTCGATGGAAATGGACAGTTTCTCAACCATCGTTTCATCGATTACAATTTTTCAAATTACGACACAGCGTCGCTGGCAGGTGATCTTGTGAGCGCCGCCAACTTACTCGACTGACCCAATGAGCGCCTGAGTGATACCTAGTCCTCCATAATGACCGCGCCATTCGCAATCAAATCCCTCGCACTCGCCATCAGGCTTTCCTTTGCGGGGCGCGGAACGACGCCTGTCAGCGACGTGACATAGGCACTATTCGCCGTCGGTTTATGGCCGAGATCGGGCAGGATAGTTTTGATCCGGTCATCGAAGAGCGACATCAGCCGCAAGGCGAAGTTCGGCGCTTCCCCGCGCGGGAGCTTGGCTTTCGGATACTCAGCCCGAAGCGTGTCTGCGATCTGTCCGAAAGTCAGCGTTTCACCCGCCGCCATCAGCCGGCGACCCGCCGCATCCGGTGCCGTCATGGCGCCGACATGGATCGACGCGCAGTCGCGTACGTCCACGACCGGATAGGCCACCTTCGGCACAGCCGGGAATTCGCCGTTCATCATGTCCCGCACCACCTGCAAAGACGCCCCGCCATTATCGAATGGATCAGGCCCGAAGACGAGCCCCGGATTGACCGTCGTCAGCCGATCCTTAAATCCCTGGGCCTCTGCATAGGCCCATGCGGATAGTTCTGCGCGCGTCTTGGAGACACCGTAAGCCGGGATCGGTGCCCAGTCCGGGTCTGACCAGTCATGCTCGTCATAGGTCTTTTCCTTGCCGCGCCCGGGCTGCATCATCATGGCGACCATGGACGAGGTCAGGACGATCCGTTCCGCGCCGGCAGAAAAGCCGTTTTCCAGCACACGTTGCGCCCCGGCGCGCGCTTCCGGGACAAGCGCTTCCCGGTCGCTGGGCGATTCCAGCGGGAATGGCGAGGCAATATGCTGAATATAGCGACAGTCCTTGACGGCATCCCGCCAGCCTTCATCGGCTCCCAATTCCGCCTCGACCAGTTCGACCTGCGAAATGTCCACACCCGTGACGGCCATCGCGTCAAGTACTCGACGGCCCTTGGCCTTGTTGCGGACAGTCCCGCGAACGCGGAAGCCCTTTTCGATCAGCTTCGCCGTGACGTGGCTGGCAATATATCCGGTAAGACCGGTGACAAGAACAAGATCCGACATGCTCCACCTGTAGCGTGTTCCGGCCCGCACGTCATGCAAAGAGACGCAAAAAGAACGATGGCGCATCGCTATTGGCAGGAATTGCGCTGCAATTCCCGCTGCGACATGTTAACGGTGGATAATCTCAACATGCTTGATCTTGTGAAGGCATACCCGCATGCAGAGCGTCGGTACGTGCACCTGGGAACGCAGTGCGGCGATCACTGCATGGCCGGATCTCCGAAAGGATGATCACTGAACGACGTTACGGAAGCAGCGAACGATATGACTGAACAGTCGCCCTCTCACGCCGATGTCGATCTGACGAATTGCGACCGTGAGCCCATTCACATTCCTGGCCGTATCCAGTCGTTCGGGGCGCTGCTGGCGTTTACGCCGGACTGGCTGGTGGCGCGGGCCTCTGAGAATGCAACACCATTCCTGGGATTGCCATATGACGATCTGATCGGGCGCGATATTGGCGACCTGTTCTCACCCGAAATCGTCCATCACATCCGTGGCAGCCTTCAGATGCTCAGCCATGGGGATTCCGTCGAACGCATTTTCGGTATCGACCTGCGGCAGGATGGGACGCTCTTCGATCTGGCGGTTCACCTGTCAGGGCGGACAATCGTCATGGAAGCCGAGCAACATTCCGGACAGAGCCGACAGGATTATATCGGATATATCCGGCCCATGATCGACCGCATCAGAAAGGCGGATACGATCGAGAATGTCTGCGCGATCAGTGCGCGCCAGATCAAGATGCTGACCGGCTTCGGCCGGGTCATGGTCTACCGTTTCCTGGAGGACGGTTCCGGTCAGGTCATTGCCGAGAACAAGTCCCAGCATATGGAATCCTTCCTGGGGCTGCGCTATCCTGCGTCCGACATTCCGCGACAGGCGCGCGCCCTCTATTCCCGCAATCTGTTACGCATCATCGCCGACATTTCGGACCCGGGTTGCGCCGTTCTGCCCGCGACAGATGCCAGTGGCGAGCCGCTGGACCTGTCCCTGTCCACCCTGCGCGCCGTCTCCCCCATCCATATCGAATATCTCCGCAATATGGGGGTCGGGGCGTCCCTGTCGATCTCGATCATGGTGCAGGGCAAGCTCTGGGGACTGATCGCCTGCCATCACAATACGCCCCGCAGTCTCAGTCTGGAATTGCGCAGTGCCGCCGAGCTTTTCGCGCAACTCTTCGGGTATATCCTCACCGAAACCGAAGCCGAGACCGCCCGCCTGCACGACGTTCAGGCCCGCATGCTGCATGACCGGATCATGGCGGAACTGGCTGACGGGCAGTCGATCGCCGACAATTTCAGCCTGTTCGCTCGCACCATCAAGGACGCGATTCCCTATACGGGCATCGTTAGTTGGACGCATGGCCATTTCCAGAGCGAGGGCCTGACGCCGACGAAAGAGCAATTCAAGGCGCTCGCCCACTTTCTCAATACGACCGCGGTCTCGGACGTGTTCGCCACCCAGCATCTGTCCAGACTGTTCGCTCCGGCCAGTGACTATATCGACGTCGCGGCGGGTGTGCTGGCCCTGCCCGTATCACGCAGTCCGCGCGACTATATCGTGCTGTTCCGCGAACCCGTGACCAAGGACGTTAAGTGGGGCGGAAACCCCGAAAAACCCGTCACCATGGGCCCGAATGGCGATCGTCTGACACCGCGCGAGAGTTTCGCAGCCTGGAAACAGACGGTTCACGACGAATCCCGACCCTGGTCCGAACGGGAACGACGGGCGGCGGACTCGCTGCGCGTGACCCTGCTGGAAGTCGTTCTGCGCCTGACCGACGCCGCCAATCAGGAACGCACACGATCACAGCAGCAGCAGGAATTGCTGATCGCCGAGCTGAACCATCGGGTCCGCAATATCCTCAATCTCATACGCGGTTTGATCAATCAGTCCTCGGATAGTGCCAGCGTCTCGGAATTCACTGCTGTCGTCGGCGGGCGCATTCATGCGCTGGCCAGAGCGCATGATCAGATCACGAATGACAACTGGCAGCCTTCATCCGCGCGTGACCTGATTGAGACGGAAGTGCGGGCCTATCTCGGCACGGCGCAGGAGCGGGTTTCAACACACGGTATCGACGCCATGCTGACGCCGGAAGCCTTCACCACCCTGTCGCTGGTCATCCACGAAATGATGACTAATGCGGTAAAGTATGGCGCGCTCAGCAATGAGACCGGCCATGTTGCGATCCAGATGACTGAAAGCGAAGATGGAGCCCTGATCATCGACTGGGCGGAAACCGGGGGGCCTCCCGTCAAGGCCCCGACCCGCAAGGGGTTCGGCACGACCATTACGGAACGCTCCATTGCCTATGATCTGAAAGGCGCCTCCACCATCGACTATGCGGTAACCGGATTACGCGCCCGGTTCGACATTCCGGCTCATGTCATCTCCCGTTTTCGCGACGCCGAAGCCGCCGCTCTGCCGGAGGCCGAGGACCGTGCCACCGGGACCTTGGAGTTCTCCGGTCATGTGTTGATCGTCGAAGACAATATGATCATCGCGCTGGATGCGCAGGACATGTTCGAGCGGCTCGGAGCCGACACGATCGACGTCGCGCCGACAAGCGCCGAAGCCTTGCAGATGATCGCCGCACAGACGCCCGATTTTGCCCTGCTCGATGTCAATCTTGGCCTCGAGACCAGCGAACGCGTCGCAACCAGATTGCTGGAACTGGGCGTCCCGTTTGCCTTTGCGACAGGCTATGGCGAACGCACCTCACTGTCGGACAGATTTCCGGACGCTGCCTTTCTGCGCAAACCCTATGAGATGGACACGCTGGTCCGGCTGCTCCGCGCAACGGGCTGATCAGGCCGCGTCTGCATCGATCACAGAGCGAAAGGCCGCCTCGAACAGGCTGAATGTGTGCGTCGCGGAGAGAATGATCCGGTCCGCATCCGCGCCCGTGTCGGGCAGGTTGCGACTCGCCTGCACGAAATCACGCCACAAGGGTGCGAGCGTCTGATCCGTCAGCATGGTTGTCGCTGCGCGAAGCGAAAGATCGTCACTCCTACCCACCTGCTTCGCAATCTGCACCGCACCCAGATGCGATCCGAGAATGACATAGGATAGCCCGATCATCTCAATGTCTGGGTCAATGGGTAAGTCCTCTGTCGCATCGGCTGTGGCGTCGATATCGAAATGCGCCAGATCCTGATCCACTTGGCTGATCCGACGCGCCAGAAGATCCGTCAATCCGATCCGCGCTGCATGCAGGGCGGCATAGGCTCTGCGATGCGCCAGCAGAAACCGGATATAGTCGCGGCGCATCGTCAGATCGAGCCCGTCGGCAATATGGTCGAGCTGCTCATGCGCGGCGCGCGTTTCCGTCCGTAATCGCATGCGAAGTGACATGGCGCGTCTCTACGGGACGCGCGCGATCACGGCCATAGCGTGCGTTATGCAATGAGACGCGAAAACAGCGATTTCTGGTCTGTATCGTGCCAATGTCATATCGGTCGCACAGGCGTCCACAAAAGGGGACGCACTCAGCGGCTCACCGCCAGCGTCCATATTCCCACGGTGTGAACCAGCGTCCCGTCATCGCCTCCGGGACAGGATCGTGGCCGCATGTGCCCCAGGGCTGACAACGCAGCAGGCGGGCCAGCCCCATCCAGCCCCCGGCCCAGACGCCGTGGCGGCGCATCGCCCCGGCCATGAAGTCGGAGCATTCCGGATAATGCCGACAGCGCACGCCGACCGCCTTCAGCACAGGCGACAGAGTCAACTTATAGAGCCGCAGCAAAGCCAGGCAGAGCAAGAGTGGAAGACGCCGGATCATGGGGCGAGGCTAACGGCTGATCGGGGGACGGCAAGGCTGAAAAGACGCCTCGATTTCCGGATTTCGTAAAACTGTGCTATGGAGCGCAATTATGAAACATATCCTTCTGGCTGCCTCCATCCTCCTGCTCGCCGTCCCAGCCTCGGCGCAAGTCATCGTTGTCGGACCCGGAAAGGCGCAGACCTGTTTCCAGTTCGCCAAGACCGGCAATACCGGCACGAAGAATGCGCTCAAGTCCTGCGACGAAGCGCTCGACGACAAGCTGATGAAGCGCGACGTGGCCGCGACCCATGTCAATCGCGGCGTGCTGCTGATGCGCAAGGGCGAAACGGATCGCGCGGTCGCCGATTACAAGGTCGCGATCGACATGTATCCGGATCTGGCCGAAGCCCATATCAATCACGGTGTCGCCCTGTTCCATGATGGCCGCTTTGACGCCGCCGTCAAAGCCTACAGCACGGCGCTGTCCCTCGACACCGACAAGCAGGCAGCCGCCCTGTTCAACCGCGCGCTGGCCTATGAGCGCATGGAAGATTACCGCGCCGCCTATTTCGACCTGAAGTCCGCGCTGGAAATCAAGCCCGACTGGGATCTGGCCGAAGAAGCGCTGACCCGCTTCACCGTGACCCGAAAGACGTCCTAGACGGCCCTGTGCGGGCGGGCCCGTCCGCGCGCCCTCACACCGCTCATCCCCGCTTCCGCGCGCTTGCGTGCTTGCCTATTGCGTCTGCGCGCTTAAGTATGCGCCATGATCAAGATTGAGCCTTCCTACGATTATGACGACCTGATCGTCTCCGGCGAGCAGTCGCTATTCGGTCCCGGCAACGCCAAATTGCCGCTGCCGCCCATGCTGATGATGGACCGGATCGAGAAGATCGCCGATACGGGCGGCGCCTATGACAAGGGCGAGATCATCGCCCATCTGGATATCGATCCATCGCTCTGGTTCTTCGCCTGCCATTTTCAGGGCGATCCGGTGATGCCCGGCTGCCTCGGCCTCGATGCCATGTGGCAGATGGTCGGCTTCTGGCTCGGCTGGACGGGCGGACAGGGCCGCGGCCGTGCGCTCGGCGTCGGCGAGGTGAAGTTCACCGGACAGGTCACGCCCGACATCAAGAAGGTCCGCTACGAAATTGACATCAAGCGCGCCATCCGCAGAAAGCTGGTCCTCGGCATCGCCGATGGCCGCATGTATGCGGATGACGAACTGATCTACCAAGCCAAGGATTTGCGGGTGGGCCTGTTCATCGCGGAGGACGTCTGATCTGGTCGCGATCCTCTCCCTCAACAGAAGGGCAAGGCGCGCAAATGTAGCGAGCATGACGGTCTTTTGCTAGCGTTCGCAGGATCTCCGAACGCCGTTCGGATCCTTTCCGCGCGATCCGACAGACAGACGCCCCGCACGGGTTCGCCCTTTCCCCTCCGATCCCATCGCGCTAACACCTACCTTCACACAATAAGGTCGATCCTATGTCAAATCGAAGAGTCGTCGTCACCGGCCTGGGTATCATCAGCTGTATCGGCAATGACGCCGACACAGTCGCGCAGAGCCTGAAGTCAGGCGCCTGCGGGATCCGGCACGATGCGAACATGGCCGAATATGGCTTTCGCAGCCAGGTCTCCGGACGTCCCGCCGACACATCCGAACAGGCCAAGGACATCATCGGCAAGCGGAGCTTGCGCTTCATGGGCGACGCGGCGATCTGGTCCGGCCTGGCCATGGATCAGGCGATCCGAGATGCGGGTCTGAGCGAGGATCACATCTCCAACCCGCGCACCGGCATCATTGCCGGATCCGGCGGTCCGTCCAGCCTGGAAATCGTGCGCGGCGCGGATATTACCCGCAAGAATATGAGCCCGAAGCGCGTCGGCCCCTTCGCCGTGCCCAAGGCCATGAGCAGCACGGTCTCCGCCACCCTCGCCACTCATTTCAAGATCAAGGGCGTGAACTTTTCCATCACCAGCGCCTGCACCACCTCGCTGCACTGTATCGGCGCGGCGGCGGAGCAGATCCAGTGGGGCAAGCAGGACATCATGTTCGCCGGCGGCGGCGAGGAACTGGAATGGTCCATGTCCAACCTGTTCGACGCGATGGGCGCGATGAGCAGCAAATATAACGACGCGCCGGAAACCGCCTCCCGGCCCTTTGACGTCAACCGCGACGGCTTCGTCATTGCGGGCGGCGCCGGCATGCTCGTGCTGGAAGCGTATGAGCACGCGGTCGCGCGCGGCGCGGACATCTATGCCGAAATCATCGGCTACGCCGCGACGTCGGACGGCCACGATATGGTCGCCCCGTCCGGCGAAGGCGCGGAACGCGCCATGCGCCTGGCGCTGGAAGACGCCGGGCTGGAGACGGTCGACTATGTCAACCCGCACATGACCAGCACCCCGGTCGGCGATGTGGCCGAGAGCGCCGCGATCCACCGCGTCTTTGGTGAAGGCGACAACGCGCCTTACGTCTCCGCCACCAAAGCCCTCACCGGCCACTCACTCGGCGGCGCAGGCGTCCAAGAAGCCGTCTATACGCTCCTGATGATGAAACATGGGTTCGTCGCGCCGAGCATCAACATCGAGACCCTCGACCCCGAAGTCGCCCCCATCAAGATCGCCCGTGAGCGGGTGGACACGGAGGTCAAGACGGCGATGAGTAATTCGTTCGGGTTTGGCGGGACGAATGGGAGTGTGGTGTTTGGGGCGGTTTAGAAATAATCATTTAATTCCCTAAGCACCGCAACTAACTCTTCGCATCCACTTTCGATCAATGTCTGAGTGTCGTGAAAAGATACAGCTAGTCCGTTGATATTCTTTTTGGCTTTATCGGATTTACTTTTCTTTTTCTTTTCACATAACTCATCCCAAGGCGTTGTGGTTTCCCCAGTTTCCAATGCCAGATCATGACAAGCCCTTGCGACGATCAATGGTACGTCGTCAAAATCATTAAATTCTTGAGGTAGTGTGATGGGTAAATTGAGTTCTTCATAGGCCAGCCTGATGGCATTCGGATGTACGTAGTTTTCAAGCTCCCTTTTGTTTGTGCAATATGCAACGCACCCTTCAAGCGCATTCACTTCATCCATTGATGCCTGATACTTAGGTGCGTTAGGTTCTTCGTAGTCTCTATCGTAGAAGTGAAACTCAGGACGATTTAGGTCCCTCAAGCGACCTACAGACTGTGCTAGCGTCGATCCGCCAAGCGGATAAAAGATCAGTTCGCCGTTTTCACGGAGAGTCTGCAAGTCAGGAATATCTTCATATCCTAGTCCGATCAGCACTCTGGAATATGTAGTCCAAAACCGTTCATCATTTACGCCCTCGACGCAAAAGAATAATTTTACATTATGGTCAGGCAACACGCCTAATGCAGTGCTTATTTGCTGTAGATGAATATCATCATTACAGTCGTTAATTACTTCGCGAACACCTTGTTCATTACATAGATACCTGAGACTTGAGATCGGAACAGCTCTGCAGAGCATCGGGCTATGAGTAGACATCAAGACTTGAGAAGATGTTTCCTCTGCGAGTTCTCTAAGCGCAGATACAACGAGCCGTTGATGATTAGGGTGCTGACCTGTCTCTGGCTCCTCAACGAGGTAGATAACGTTACCTAGCCCTCCTTTCATTCTTTCATAGTTCTGTTGAGCGCGAAAGAATGAGAAAAGAATGAGTCTGCGGACGCCGCTCCCGCGCTTGTTGAATGGAATTTCGTGTTCGCCCGTAATGGTTGACTTGAAAACCTTATCCCACGTTCCGGGGGTGATTTCGGGTTTCAATGACTGAGCTAATCTAGGGTTTATATTTTTGATCTCTTCAACGGTAGCGTTCGCGACATCCTCCGCTTCAGTCCGAACGGACTGAGTGATCTCAGAAAGTTTTACTTCTTCTCTCACTAAGGCGCGCTTTACAGCCTTCTGAAGTGGGTCTTGAGCCTCACTGTCTTGGTCAGTGGAAGGCCTGTCCGCTTGAAAATACGCAACCGTAGGCAACATACTTTTAAGTAGTTCCCAAATCCGTTTTCCTCCTTCTTTGTTCAAGAGGACTGGCTTCTCACTATAGGTTGCACCCTTGTACGCATTGCGTATCGCTGTCCTTATTTCAGCGTTAATAGTAGAGTTGAAAAGGCCCTCATCGATACCGAGCGACTTCGCTCTAATTTTTAATTTTGAATTTGGGAGAGAAAGTAAGTCTATCGTTTCAGGGACGTCTAGACAGTAGGCGTTTGCTTCAACTCTTTCCAATTTTGGAAGCTTATTGGCACATTCCCAAATCTGAACTATCTCAAGTCTTCCGTTGGCATTGAGAAGCTCTTCAGATGATAACGTAGTATGATTTGTTGCGTCCACGATCAGTTTTTCAGGAAGTTCTTTGAACTCGCAGCCGATCTTTACCTTGGAAGACCCGCTTCCCTTCGTCGGGTCGTTTTGGTCAGGCTTTGTGTCCGCTAAAAAAATACGAATAGCTTCGAATAAAGCTGACTTTCCGGCATCATTTTTCCCAACCACAACGGTCAAGTCATTTAAGATCAGTTCAGATCTAGGAGAGTGGCACCGGAAGTTTTCGACCCAAACAGATACTAGCTTCATATGCTAGCCTTACACGCGGGGATCGGATGACAAAATAGCAAATATAAGAATTACTATCTTAGGACCACCTTAGAACACTTCGCTATCAGCTATCAGTCATCGCTTGAATTGATTGTGCGGTCCGTGGGAGCGCCACCACGTCTGGCCGAAAGGGGTATGCAATGGATCACACAGTCAAGCTGTGTGATGACGGTACTATAGATCACTCCCCTATCCGCTTTCGCCGACTTGATCGGCGAACCCATCTCCCAACCCTTCCCATCTAGACGCAATAATAGGAGATGGGCAGGCCGATCAAGTCGGCCTGGGCGGGAATGAAGGAGTTGTTTGAGTGCTAATCCCCATCTTCGCTGATTAGTAGACTACCGCCATCCCCCGTCATCCGTGCCCGAACATCTTACGCTGTTCGGCAGTTTGCTATTTTTAATCCCTCGGATTGAAAATCGGAGACAAATCCTATCCACCGCCTCCAACCCCACCCTACACTCCCCTTGTCCGTCACAGACACGAGGTGGGGCATAACCCTCGGTGTGGCGGGTCGGTGTGAGGGCCGGGATCGGTGTGCGGCGAACGTGCTGCCTTCGGACCTGTCAGGTGATGGCAGGTCGCGCTGGACCCGGTGGGAGGTGCGCGGATCTATGCAGCCGCGTGCGCCCTTCGCTCCCTCCTCCGCCTCTATCGCTGGTCCCTGCGGACCGCGCGTGAGCCAATCATCCGCCCGGAGCCGCGTTCGGCACCGGGCGGTTAGGCCGCGGATAAGCAGGGATGGGCGACGGGGCCGGATGGGCGGGACGAGCCGATCACCGCGCGCGGACCTGTGTTCGTTGTAAATCGGTGTGTCTTCTTTCTGTCCGTCAACGGACAGGGGTCCGCGCCTCGTGTCACCTTATTCAAGGGTGGCCGCCCATCGCTGTGAGCGATCCCCCGGATCGCCCATCAGAGACGCTCATAGGTCAGACCCTTGATGGCTGATGGAACGGATGCGGCTGCCTGCAACTCAACCCCTCCCCCTTGAGGGAGACGGGAAAGGAGGCCCGCCATGCGCCAGAACCCCCAGACCACTTACGCTCAGACACGCTGCATCCTGACGGCGCAGCTGCGCTACCGGGCGCAGGCCGCGGAGGCCGAGACCGCGCGCATTCGCGAGGACGCCGCAGACCGCATCGCCGCCGCCGAGGCGCGGGCCGACGCGGCAGAGGCGCGCATGGCGGCGCTGCATAAGGCGATCAAAACGGAGCGCGCAGACTTAAGCGCCTTCATCGAGAGCCCGGACTGGGAGCGCGATCTGCTGCAACTGGCGCGCGACCGGGTGCGGGCCGAATTGCTGAACCTGTCGCAGAGCCATAAGAGCTGCCACCAATGCGGCAGTTTCGGGCGCGCCTTTTCCGAACGCTTCCTGCAGGCCGAGATCGATGCGCTGACATGCGCGCATGATCTGCCGCATCTGACGCCCCTGCCCCCGGCGGACTGGGCCGTACCCATGGGCAGCGTGACGAAACAGGGCCGCGGCCTGGACAATAGCTGGCACACACCGGAACCGACGCCGCCGAGACGGCGGCAGGCGATCTGGTAAACAGTCACGGCG